>RXJV01000039.1 GCA_003963075.1 Burkholderiales bacterium | reverse complement strand
TACACCCCGCGCCAGTGCCGCCGTAGCTCAGTTGGTTAGAGCACCAGATTGTGGATCTGGGGGTCCCCCGTTCGAGCCGGGGCGGTGGTACCATCGATATCAAGGAGTTAGCGGGCGGCAGGGCATGACCCTCCCCCGCTGACGACTAGCAGACGACTAATCCACCGAAAAAACTCGCTTGGTTCTGCGGCAACGGGCGTCCGCCAATTCGCTGGCGTGCGGGGCGTGTGCATCTTGCCTAGGCAGCAGAAGTGCGGGCGCTAGTCGCCTGAGTTTAGTCGCGGGGACGTCGCATCCGCGGCGCCATCCGCTGCCTTGAGCTCCATCATCCTCACCGAAGGCGGAGCGGCCGTGGCCGTGGCCCCAAGGCACGTACGCCCCCCCCCCCCACCCCGTTGGGTCCCCCTGCGGTGTCTATCCCACGAGGGGGCTCTGTGCCGCTGCTAGAAGTTCCCGGGCCCCGCCCCGGGGTCAAGCAAACACGCCTTCGAAAAATATAGGAAAATTTGCGGACACCTTGTGCGTTGGGCGACCTTGCCAACCGCTGAGGTCCTGCTCGGCGTGAGCGGTTTCCCTGCCGACTGCTCGATTACCAGCAATTTGGTGAAGTTCTCTCTTCGTTCTCACGAGAGAGCACGGCATACCCTTGTTTGACCGGCTCGCACACGGATTGTCCGGGGACGCCGGGAGGAAGGAAAAGATGCAAACTCACCAAGAAGACGATCGTCTCGTTTCGGAGGCGGAGTTTCGGCGCCGGACCAACACCGGCAGAACCAAAACATGGGAACTGCGCAGGGCCGGCAAGCTCCGGTTTGTCAAGATTGGCCGACGGATCAACTATCCTATGGCTGAGCTGCGCCGCGTTCTCACTCAAGGCACGGAGGGCACTCGTCATGGCTGATATTCAAGGACTCATGCGCCTCTCCACTGGCCCACATGCCAATTCCACAATCGGAAGCATGTTCAACGCCACAATGCTCTCAACGGGCCTCGCTATCTTCGACGGCGGGGAGCGAGATGCACCATTTTATCGCCTGCCGACGCGAGACGCTGATAGCCCGGTGCCGGGTTTGGGTAGCGGGGCTTTCTACAGCGCACATGAAGCGGACGCCGGGCGGCGCGCATCGGTAGATGCCGCCTACGCTGATGCCGAAGATCTTCGCTTTACCCCGCAGGTCGTCGCCCGGGGCCACGCGGGGCCTCTGACCCGAGACGTGATCCACGGCGTATTCGGATTCTCAGTTCAATCTCAGTTCTCACCGCGAACCGATCATATGGACTTGGATTTTCGGCAAGATCGATCGGTGCTCGGAGCAGAGATGGCTCGTTTTTGGCAGGCAGACGCGCTGCCAACCTGCTGCCTCATGGACTACATCAACCATCGTGCCGATTGGTTTTGGCTTCTCGAAAAACCCGAGCACATCCGGTGGAGCGACGCACGCAAGCGGCAATACGACGAAGCCGCAAGGGCGTTTGCACATACCGTTGGCGGCCGAGCTGACGCGCAGCCACTATTACAGGCGTTCGCTCTGCCTGGCGCGTGCGAGGTGGTGGATCACGGCGGGGGGTGGAGCACGAACACCCCCGTTCATGTCTTTTCACCGGCGCTGGCGATGCCGGACCGCTTGCCGCCGCGCTACGGCCGTAGCTTCGATGATCTGATGCCGCTTGCCAACCGCATCGCCGCAACGCCTTCAATCCCACTCTGATAGGACAGCGCTGACATGAACCAAGCAGCATTAGAACAAATAGTGAACATGGCGAAGCGGGACGAGAGTCCCGCCACTGCCGCACCGGACGCGAGCGAAGCGTTGGCCGCGCTTCGCTCACTTTTCGGTAGGCCGAGCACCCCGGGGAGGTTGTCTATCGTTTCTATCATGCCGGATGGCCCCCCAAATGAGATGTTCCGGGGTCTTATCAATTCTCCGCATGTAGAATGTCAGCTTCTCGACTATTTGAAGACGACTAACGCTGAAGCCAACTGCTACATCCATGCCGGTGAGGTCTCTCCCATATTTCGGGGGCGCAAGGCGGCAATTGCAAACATTGATGCGACCTACAGCCTGTGGGTCGACTTCGATCCATTGGTGGGCGAGACGCCGGAGGCTTGCGATGTCCGGGTCGCCGGGATGCGTGCAGGTATGGATTCTGCGGGTCTCGGGCCGGACATTGTGGTCAAGTCCGGTAATGGCGTGCAATGGCATTGGCTGACCGCGCGAATGGGGTTCACGGGAGAGCCCGCGCTGCCGCACGAGACGATTGGTGCTTATCTCAAGCGCGTTGCTCTCGCGCTAGGGGGTGACCCTGCCGTTGCGCATGTCGCTGCATTGCTCCGCTTGCCGGGCACCATGAATCTGCCGAATGCGTCAAAGCAGGCGAAGGGCCGCACCGTTTGCAGGGCATCGCTCATGTCCACTCGGCCATACGATCCAACCCGGCGGTGCCTAGAAACGCTTGAGGAGCTCGAGGCATTCGTGGGCCAAATTGAGCATTGGGCCGCCGAGAACCTCGGACTGCCGGCGGCGCGCTCAGCAGACAACCCCATGGCTACCGGGACCGGCTTTGACGGCGAAGCGTGGCACGTGGTGCTCCCGGAGCAGATGGCCCGTTGGTTGCTGCGGGGACTTAAGCAGGCGGCCAATCGCGGCCTTGATCGCAACCGTTGGGTGATGTTGATCCGGGCCCTGCGCCACGCATGCTCCGCGCTGCCGGATCACGAGGTACGGGATGCAATCCTTGATTTCGACGCCCGGTGGGAGGATGGCCCGTCGAACCCTGTAGCTGTCGACGCGGTGCTGTCAGAGCCGGGGCTGCCTGATAAGTTCGGCTTGCCGCAGCTCGTGCGGCTGCTGAGCGAGCGCGGGTGGGCCGAGAACCGCGGGTTCCTCGCCAAGGCTGATTTCAGCGCTGTCCCGCCGGCCAACGACAACGATATGCCGGGCGCTACGGGCCGGGCGCCGAAGCTGCCGAAGGTCGTTCCCGCTGACATGTCAGAGAATGCGGACGCGCTCGCGGCGATGAACAGGCGGCACGCGTATGCCAAGGTCGGCAACGGGGGGGCCGTCGTCGTCTATGGCGAAGCGGGCACCGTGCCCTCTCTGATGCAGAAGCATCCCTTCTTCGACATGATGGCACCGCGGAAGATTACGGGCTCGGACGGGCGCCGCGTGCCGATCGCGCCGGTATGGTTCGGGTGGAGCGGGCGTCGGACCTATCTTGGCGGCGTGAAGATGCTCCCGCAGGGCATCCATGGCGACGGCCTGTCTGTCCCGGCCGATACGCTGAACACGTGGATGGGCTTCGTCACCGTTCCTGCTGAGGCTGACGGGTCCGATTGGCCGACCATTCGAGAGTACCTGCGGGATATCCTGTGCGCCGGCGACAGGAGCCTATACGCATGGCTCATGAACTGGCTCGCCCATGCCGTTCAATTCCCGCACGAGAAGCCCGGCACGGCGCTGATCCTGAAGGGCCCGCAGGGGGCGGGCAAGACGACGCTGACGGATCTTCTGCGCGCCATCTTCCACTCTGCCCATATCGTTAGCGCCGACCGGCCCGAAGCCCTGCTCGGCAAGTTCAACGCTCACCTTCGGGAAGCGCTTATCGTGATCGCCGATGAGGCTGTGTTCGCTGGCGATCCGGCAGCCAACAACCGGCTGAAGGCTTTCGTTACTGACAGCACGATCACCGTCGAGCAGAAGGGATTGGACAGCTACGCTGTGCCGAGCTTCCATCGGCTCATTATGACCTCGAACGAGGAACACGTGGTGCGGGCTGAGACCGATGCGCGGCGGTGGGCCGTCCTCGATGTCAGCGGCAAGCGAGTAGGTGACGCGGCCTACTTCCGGGAGCTGTACGGGGCGTTGAAGCCGAACCACCCGGAGATGCGGGCCTTCCTGCGCGACATCGCGGGTATCCCGGTGGACCGGGATGCGGTGCGACGCGCCCCGACCACGGCCGGTCTCATCGGGCAGATCGTCCAATCGCAGCCGGCGCCGCAGCAATGGCTGTACGAGACGCTTCGGGATGCCCTCCCTGCATCGCGGTCGGTAACGCCGCAGAGCGCCGCCGATGCTGTGCCCTTCTGTGCGGAGTTCGGCGGCGGAGACGGCGAATGGCCGGGTTATGCGACGCGCGAGGCGCTGACACAGAGCTTTGAACGGTGGGCCGCCGGGCGCCGCTACCTGCGCGGAGTCAGCACAAATGCCCTCGGCAATCTGCTCAAGATGTTCGGGCCGGCAGTTCAGGTCAGGGGCGCGGACAGCAGCCGCCGGCGTGTCGTCAAACTCGGCACCCTTACCGAAGCACGCAATGCCTTTGCGACCGCATACCTACGGGGTGTCAGTGATGCGAGCGTTTGGGGTGATTCAGATGTGGTTGCGTCTACTTGAGGCGGCACAAGGGGCACAGGCTATCCCACGTGTGGCACAGGCTAGCCTCCCCGTTAAGTGATTGATTCTAAAAGCTTGTCACAGGCAACACAACCTACACAACTCTTTTTTGAAATAGGGATAGAAATGGAAATCGATAAGACCTCTGCGGGATCACGTCGGCGGCGCGGCCGGACGCAATTTGACGGCGATTTGAAAACACCTGTTCCGCCTGTGCCGGCTGTGACATTACCAAGCGCGCGCCTGACAACAGGCGACATCACGGCCAAACTTCGTGACGCGGAGGCCCCCCTGCCGGCCCTCACGCGCGAGAACAACGGCCGATTCCGACGCGGCGCTCCCTCGCCGAACCCTGGCGGCCGGCCGGCTATCGCACCGGAAGTGCGCGACGCCGCGCGAGCCTACACCGCAGAGATGCTTGGCGTTCTCGTGAATGTGGCAATGGATGAGGGGGCCCCTGCCGCCGCCCGCGTCACAGCCGCGACAGCGGTGCTTGATCGAGGCCACGGGAAGCCTGTCACGAACGTGGACGCTCGAGTCGCCACCGTGGATATAGGCGCCATGCACCTCGAAGCTCTACGCGAGATGACCGGGCTGGGCACTACTACTTGAGTGCAACCGATCCGGCGGCAGCTCATAGCGCCGCCAAGCCGCCGCTGGATCCCCGCTCCCATCGCTTACGCGGCGTAAAAACACGAAAGGCATGTCATCAGGACTCAAGCGAATAGCCGGGTCTAATGAGCCGTTGCATATGGGCCACATAGGCTACCATAAGTTGCGCTTTGTCGCGCAGCTCGATTAACGTCCTTGCGAACGCGCTGGCGGAGACACAAACAGTGAAAAACTGGGAGGTGGCGGCACTTTGTGAACCCACGACGGTCGCGGGAGGCTAAGTTCGACGAGCTACTCGCAATTTGCTGCGGGCTGCGATGGCTGCGCAACGATGAGACGCCTCGACCGAACGCGAGACGACAGGGGAAAAAAAGACATGCTTCCGTTTCGAAGTAGGGATGTCATGTCGGTCTGTCCCGTATGCAGACACCGCCCTTGTATTCATCCAACGCGTTGCACCCGGAAGCTCAAAGCGCGGTCAAGTGAACGAAGCATGCCCACACAGTCAGCCGGAACAATGCAGATTCAGGCTTCGGCCACGATCGATGAGGTCTACAATACGCGCCTTGGATCTATGTACAACGCTCGTATCGAAGACGCCCTTTGCTCGCCTCAGCTCAAAGCAGTGGAAGGTAAAGTCAATTTAATAATAACTTCTCCTCCATTTCCTCTCGTTCGCAAGAAACGTTATGGAAACGAAACTGGAGAGAATTACATTTCTTGGCTAGAAGCTTTAGCGAAACCTTTGTCAAGTCTATTAAGTGACGATGGATCGATTGTCATAGAGATAGGAAACGCTTGGGAAGAGGGGCTGCCGATCATGTCGACCCTGCCTCTCGAAGCTCTCCTGGCATTCAAGCGCGCGGCAAATCTAAATCTTTGTCAGCACGTGATCTGCCACAACCCTGCGCGGCTACCGAGTCCGGCCGCGTGGGTAAATGTCAAACGTGCACGGCTAAAAGACTCCTTCACGCACGTTTGGTGGATGTCAAAAGGATCCTTCCCCAAAGCAGACAATCGACGAGTGTTAAATCCTTACAGCAAAGACATGAAGAAGCTGCTCAAAGAACAATCATATAATGCGGGACGGAGGCCGTCCGGACACAAAATTTCCGAGAAAGGCTTTCTTGTTGACCATGGTGGGTCGATAGGACCGAACGTACTTGATCTAACCGGAGAAAATTATCCCGAGTCGCTTCTAAAGTTCACAGGAACAAAATGGGACGCAAATTACCGGACATACTGCAAAAATAATGGGTTGCCGTCCCATCCCGCACGCATGCAGTCTTCATTGGCGGCATTTTTCATACAATTTCTTACTGACGAACAAGACATAGTATTAGACCCGTTTGGCGGATCAAACACGACGGGCAGCGTCGCTGAGGAGATGAGCCGTCGCTGGATCAGTATCGAAGCGGATAGAAAATATGCGGATGGGTCACGCGGTCGCTTCGCCCAACTAAGTGATGAGACGCAAGACGCAAAAATCTCAGGGATGCAGGAAGAACTCCTATGACCGTTAATTCTGAGACTGACCTGCTCATCGGCCCGCAAGCTCTCATCGCTTACAGTCGGCTGAGCTACACCATGTGGCACGCCCTTGCAGAGTTTATCGACAATTCTACGCAATCGAGAAAAAATTACGAGAATATTATTGATGACATTCTGAGAGATGAGGGAACGCCCCTTGTCGTCAAGATCAATTACAACCGGTTGGAGAGAAAAATCACGATTCGTGATAATTCGATCGGCATGAGTCACGACGATCTAGTAGCTGCTCTTAAAGTTGCTCAACCTACGGCCGACAGTCGAGGTCGGTCGAAATACGGCATGGGTATGAAGACCGCAGCGTGCTGGATCGGCCAAAAATGGAAGGTGACCACTTCCGAGTGGGGAAGCAACGAGGAATGGGAGGCTAACGTCGACGTCGAAGCGATCGCAAATCGTAATGCGAAGGTGCCTCTGAGCATGAGGCCTGCGACGACCGATTCTCACTTCACTGAAATAGAAATAACTCAGCTCAACCGAAACATCCAAAAGAGGACCGAGGAGAATATCAGACTTTTTCTAGGATCTATGTATCGGAACGACCTTATTTCCGGCAACCTCAAGCTTTTGTACAATGGCGATGAAATAAATGCTCCGGATGAAGCTTCATTTGACACCGACCCGCAGGGCAGTCCGATGAAGACAGAGCTTCCTGACGATTTTGTTGTTGGAGGAAAACAGATAACTGGTTGGTTTGGCGTCCTGCGTAAGGGGGCCGGCGGCAGAAAATACGGTGGTTTTTCCCTGTTTCAGAACGGGCGTCAAATTCAAGGCTTCCCAAACGCTTGGAAGCCTACCGCTATCTTTAGCGGCGTAGATGAAGAGGGCGCGAACAATCTTGTTGCTCAGCGTCTCGTAGGCGTACTCAATATGGACGGCTTCGACGTCTCTCATACGAAGGACACGGTACTTTATAAGGGCGACGAAGAGGCAGAGCTCGAAAAAAAACTGACTGAAATTACGGCAGATTATCGAAACTATGCAAAGAAAAGGCGCGGAGATAAAACTCAGCAGTGGACTAGAGAGAAAGTACGAGATCTTGTGCAAAATATGGGGCAGGAGTTTGCTAGCCCCGAAATGGGCGATGCACTGAATAATACAATTCTTCCCCCGCTCGATGCAATCGTTGCGAGCAATCAGCGTCAAGCATCTGCGCTCGCACCCGACGATTACGTTGCGCAATTTGTGGTCGGAAATCAGTTGTCAGTTCGCATCGCACTTCAGGAGCGCAGCGAGAATGACCAATACGTGACGATTGTTGCCGCAGCAGAACCCAATTCGATAAATATCATCATCAACCGTCTCCATCCGTACTATGAATCGCTCGAAACCTCGGAAGCTGTCGATGAGTGCATTAGGCAATTTATCCACGATGCGATATCGGAATATCGCGTTCACAGACAGCAGGCCAATATAAACCCCGACAGCGTGAGACGTGCTAAGGACGCGCTTCTTCGGGTACAAGAACTTAGAATCGACAACGCTGCAGCTCGACTTGAACGCGAAGATTTAAATACCTCCGTGTCGGGTTGATCGAATGCTTGCCTCGGACCTGCGCGGGTGGCAACGAGAGGCGTTGAGTCTTTGGCAGGCTGCCGGTCACCGCGGCATCGTCGGCGCCGTAACAGGTGGAGGCAAAACCATCTTTGCCCTCGCCTCTATCCAAGCAACGCGACCGGAGACCACATTGGTGGTCGTTCCTACTATCGCATTGCAAGATCAATGGTGGGAAGAAGCAGCGGCTTTCTTTGGAGTGCCCCTCGACGATATCAACATCATAACTGGGCGCCTCAGAATCGTGCAAGGCACGATCAATATCGCTGTCCTGAACACAGCCGCTAGGCTAACGCCAAGTTGGGACGAGCAGAGCATGATGCTCGTCATCGACGAATGCCACAAAGCGGCGAGCCCCAAATTCAGCTCGATTTTATCTTTGCCCGCTCGCTATCGAATGGGACTTTCGGCAACGCCGGAGAGGCCGTACGATGAAGGACTAAGAACCCTTTTAATACCCTCCTTGGGCGAGGTGATTTATCAATACAGCTATGGTGATGCCTTGCGAGATGGCGTCATTGTCCCGTTCGACTTAAACAACGTCGTATTTGAGCTGGAGGAGGATACTCGTCTAGCTTATGAAAAACTTACACGATCGATTGCCAAAGCCATATCTCAATATGGCGCCGACTCGTCAGAGGCGATCCGTCTTTATCTCAGGCGCGCTCAAATTCTCAATTCGAGCCCGGCGCGCGTAAAATTGGCACTCCGACTGGCATCAAAAAATCGCGGGCGCAGGATACTCATCTTCCACGAGAACGTGGAGGCGTGCACTGTGATCGACGAGGTTCTAAGAACAGCGGGTATTCGGTCCGGGCTCTATCACTCCGGACTGAGCGGCCGTTCGCGAACTGAGACGCTGTCGAACTTCCGGAAGGGCGAAATTGAGGCACTAGTCACGTGTCGCGCGCTCGACGAAGGTTTTAATGTACCCGAGACTGAGGTTGGCATTATTGCCGCGAGTACGGCTACCCGCCGGCAACGCATTCAACGTCTTGGGCGTGTTCTTCGGCCGGCAAGCGGCAAGGATCGCGCCGCTGTGTACACCCTCCTCGCCACAGGCCCTGAAATGGCACGGCTGAAAAGCGAGGAAGAGGAGCTGGAAGGTGTCGCTAACGTGACCTGGAGTCGGGCATGAGAAAAGTTATGATCTCGCCCTGTCAGGAAGATCACATATTTACTCTATGTGATCCGGACGAGCCTTCAGAGACGGCGTTTGAGGCGATCACCCTGCGCGCATTCGCGTGTCTCTTTCCAAAATACCAATGCGTAATCTTCGGTGGAAGATTTCTTTATGAGGATCAGATTCATAAGCCTGATTTGGCTATGGTAGCGCGCGATAGATCCCATTGGTTTATCGTCGAGGTTGAGCTTGTCTCGCATCCTCTTGAGCGCCATGTCCTGCCTCAAGTCCGAGCGTTCCGTTATGGAGATCCGCAAAGCGATTGCGCTAGCATTCTCTTGTCTTATGAAGGAATGGCTCCTTGGCTGGGGCTGCATCGAAGGGTCGTTGCCCGTCATGCAGGGGAATGCGGGCCGAAATTCTCTTGGTCGAC
>RXJV01000055.1 GCA_003963075.1 Burkholderiales bacterium | reverse complement strand
GGACTGGTGCATCTCGCGCCAGCTCTGGTGGGGCCACCAGATCCCGGCCTGGTACGGCACGGGCGGCGAGCTGTTCGTCGCGCGCAGCGAGGACGAGGCCCGCGCCCAGGCCACCGCCGCCGGCTACACGGGCGAGCTCACGCGCGACCCGGACGTGCTGGACACCTGGTACTCGTCGGCCCTGGTGCCCTTCTCGACGCTGGGCTGGCCCGAAAAGACACTGGAGCAGGACCTCTTCCTGCCGTCTTCGGTGCTCGTGACCGGCTATGACATCATCTTCTTCTGGGTCGCCCGGATGATCATGATGACGACCCACTTCACCGGCCAGGTGCCGTTCAAGGACGTCTACATCCACGGCCTGGTGCGCGACTCGCAGGGCCAGAAGATGAGCAAGTCCGAGGGCAATGTGCTCGACCCGGTGGACCTGATCCAGGGCTGCGACCTGGAGACGCTGACCGCCAAGTCCACCGTGGGCCTGCGCAAGCCCGAGACTGCCCCGAAGGTGGCCGCCCGCGTGAAGAAGGAGTTCCCCGAAGGCATGCCGGCCTACGGCGCCGACGCGCTGCGCTTCACGATGGCGAGCTACGCCACGCTGGGCCGCAACATCAACTTCGACACCAAGCGCTGCGAGGGCTACCGCAACTTCTGCAACAAGCTCTGGAACGCGACGCGCTTCGTGCTGATGAACACCGAGGGCCAGGACTGCGGCCTCGCGCACGAGCAAGGCGTCTGCCCACCGGGCTACAACAGCTTCTCGCAGGCCGACCGCTGGATCACCAGCGAGCTGCAGCGCGTGGAAGCCGCCGTCGCCCAGGGCTTTGCCGAGTACCGGCTGGACAACGTCGCCAACTCGATCTACAGCTTTGTCTGGGACGAGTACTGCGACTGGTACCTGGAGATCGCCAAGGTGCAGATCCAGAACGGGGATGAAAGCCGGCAGCGCGCCACCCGCCGCACGCTGATCCGCACGCTGGAGACCACGCTGCGCCTGCTGCACCCGATCGCGCCCTTCATCACCGAGGAGCTCTGGCAGGCCGTGGCCCCGATCGCCGGCCGCAAGACGGTGGACTATCTCGGCCAGGCGCCCTACCCGGTCAGCCAGCCGGAGCGCATCGATGCCGCGGCCGATGCCTGGATGGCGCAGCTGAAGGACGTCGTCGGCATCACCCGCAGCCTGCGCGGCGAGATGGCGTTGAGCCCGAGTGACCGCGTGCCGCTGCTGGTCGGCGGCGACCTGTCCTTCCTGAGCGAGGCCGCCGCGGTGCTGAAAGTGCTGGCCAAGCTGAGCGGCGTCGAGCTGATCGCCGACGACGCCGAGTTCGCCCAGCAGAGCGCCAACGCGCCCGTGCTGGTGCACGGTGCGGCCAAGCTGGCGCTGAAGGTCGAGATCGACGTCGAGGCCGAGCGCGCCCGCCTGACCAAGGAAGCCACACGCCTGGAGGGCGAGATCGCGAAGGCCGAGGCCAAGCTCGGCAATGAGAGCTTCGTCGCCCGTGCGCCGGCCGCCGTCGTCGAGCAGGAGCGCGCCCGGGTGGCCGGCTTCAAGGAGACGGTCGCGCGGCTGCGTGAGCAACTGGCGCGCCTGCCCGGCTGAGTCAGTACAAGCCCAGCTCGGCCTTGGCGCGGGACTTGTTGCCGCTGGGTGCCTGAGTCAGCAGCGCATCGATGCCGCGCGCCACGGCCCAGGCCGCGCGCACCCGGGACTCGCGGGTCGTGCCGGCCAGTCGTGGCGTCACCTGCAGCGTCGTCAGGCCGTGCAGAGGCTGGCCCGACTCCAGCCAACCCGGCTCCATGCTGTCCAGCCACGCGGCGCGCAGCCTTCCGGTGCGCAGGGCCTGGGCGAGCGCCTGCGCGTCCAGCAGGCCCGAGTGGCCCACATTCACCAGCACCTGCCCGGCGCGCGCAACCTCCAGCTGGCGCGATCCGACCAGGCCGCGGTAGCGGTGGAAATAGGGCAGCAGCAGCACCAGGCCATCGCTTTGCTCCATCAGCTCGGCGAGGCCGACGGCCTCGATGCCCCAGCGCGCCCAGGTCGCGTCGCTGGGATGCAGCGCCGGGTCGTAGCCGATGACCCGCGACCCGAAGGCTTGCAGCAGCTGCGCCAGCACCTCGGCGGCCGGCGTCAGGCCGAGCAGCCCCACCGTCGAGCAACCCAGTTCACGCCCCACCTTGAGCCCGTCGCTGCCCTCGATCGGCACGCGTCGCAACAGGCTCAGCAGCGCACCGACGGCGAACTCGGCCTCGGCGCTGGCCGTCGAGGCCTGCGAGCGCACCACCTCCACCCCGGCCTTGCGGCAGGCGTCGAGGTCGATGTTCTCGGCCCCGCCGCTGGCGCGGCCGATGGCCCGCAGCCCGCTTGCGCCGTGCAGCAGCTCGCCATCGATGCGCACCTCGGGCGGCGCGACGAGCGCGCGCGCGCCCCGCAGCGCGGCCCGCAGGCCGGCGGTGTCACCGACCAGTTCGGGCGCAAATCGCGCGTCATGATGCTCGGCCAGCCATTGCACGACATCGGCTTCGAGCGGTTCCAGGATCAGGACGGTCATCGGGTCGAGGGGCGTTGAGAAGGATGCGACTGTCACAACCGGGATGACACAATCGCCGCGCCTTTTTCAACCCAGTGTACCCATGGCCTCCTCGACTCCTTCGCCGATCACCAAAGCCATCTTCCCGGTCGCCGGTCTCGGCACCCGCTTCCTGCCGGCCACCAAGGCCCAGCCCAAGGAAATGCTGCCGGTGGTGGACAAGCCTCTGATCCAGTACGCGGTCGAGGAAGCCTATGAAGCCGGCGTGCGGGAAATGATCTTCGTGACCGGCCGCCACAAGCGGCCCATCGAAGACCATTTCGACATGACCTTCGAGCTGGAGGTGGCACTCGAAAACGCCGGCAAGCAGGAACTGCTGGACGTCGTGCGCAGCGTCAAGCCCGACGACATGGAGTGCATCTATGTGCGCCAGGCCCAGGCCCTGGGCCTGGGTCATGCCGTGCTGTGCGGCCAGCGCCTGATCGGCAACGACCCTTTCGCGGTGCTGCTGGCGGACGACCTGATGGTGGGCCCGCAACCCGGCCGCGGCATCCTGAAGCAGATGGTCGAGCAATTCGCCGAGTGGCGCGCCTCCATCCTGGCGGTACAGGAAGTGCCGGCCGAACAGACGCGCCGCTACGGCATCTGCGCCGGCACCCAGGTCAATGACAACCTGATGGACGTGAACCGCATCGTCGAGAAGCCGGCACCCGAGGTGGCGCCTTCACGGCTGGGTGTGGCGGGCCGCTACATCCTGACGCCAGGCGTCTTCCACGAGATCGCCAACCAGCCGCGCGGCGTGGGCGGCGAGATCCAGTTGACCGACGGCATCGCCGGGCTGCTGCGGCGCGAGAAGGTCTTTGCCTTCCGCTACGAGGGCAAGCGCTATGACTGCGGCAGCAAGGAAGGTTTCCTTCAGGCCAATGTCGAACTGGCCTTGGCCCACCCGCAGCTGGGCCCTGGCTTCCGCGAGTTCCTGCACGGCCTCGGCCTCTGATCAGCGCCGGCGCAGCACATGGATGAACTCGTCGGCCTGGCTCTGCTGGGCGACGAGTTCATTGCCGGTCTGGCGGGCAAAGGCCTGGAAGTCGCGCATCGACCCGGGGTCGGTCGCGACGATGCGCAGCAGGTCGCCACTCAGCATCTCGGCCAGGGCCTTCTTGGCCTTCAGGATGGGCAGGGGGCAGTTCAGACCCCGGGTGTCGATTTCTCGCTGTACGTCCATGGTGAGTGCGTCCATCGCGTCATTCTCGCTTGAGGTCCAGCCATTGCGGCTCGATGCCCTTAGAGCGCAGCCAGGTCGCCAGCGCCTGGCCGGTACCCTGCGGCCAGCAGCGCAGCTGCTGCGGCGGGATCAGCTTGTACTCGGCCAGCTCGGCTGACAGCCGGATCTCGCCGCGCGCCGCGGCGTGGTAGGCGATGATGACCTGGTTCATGCGCTGGAAGTCCCAGACGCCCAGCAGCTGCAGCGTGTCGACCTCGAGCGCCGTTTCCTCGGCAATCTCGCGGCGCAGGCCGTCCTCGGGCGACTCGCCAGCCTCCATGAAGCCGGTGACCAGCCCGAAGAAACGGCCGGGCCACGCCGCATTGCGCGCCAGCAGCACGGCACCGTCACGGTCAACGCACTCGATGACCGCGGCCAGCACCGGCGTCGGGTTGTTCCAGTGCGTGAAGCCGCAGGCGGTGCAGCGCAGCCTTTGTTTGTCGCCGCCGTCCTCGGCCACCGTGACCAGGGCCAGCTCGGCGGCACAGGACGGGCAGAACCTGAACGGCACGCCGCTGACGCTGCTCATGCCGGGAATACGCCGGTGGACAGGTAGCGGTCGCCGCGGTCGCAGGCGATGAAGGCGATGGTCGCGTTCTCGACCTGCCGCGCAACCTGCAGCGCCACCCAACAGGCACCCGCCGCCGAAATGCCGGCGAACAGGCCCTCCTCACGCGCCAGGCGCCGCGCCATGTCCTCGGCATCGGTCTGGCTGACGAGCACCAGCTCGTCCACACCGCTGGGGTCGTAGATCTTGGGCAGATAGGCCTCGGGCCATTTGCGGATGCCTGGGATGCGTGAGCCCTCGGCCGGCTGCGCGCCGATGATGCGCACACCGGGGTTCTTCTCCTTCAGGAAGCGCGACACGCCGGTGATGGTGCCGGTCGTGCCCATCGCGCTGACGAAGTGGGTGATGCGCCCGCCGGTGTCCTTCCAGAGCTCCGGCCCGGTGGTTTCGTAATGCACCCGTGGGTTGTCGGCATTGGCGAACTGGTCGAGCACCCGGCCCTTGCCCTCGGCGGCCATCTGCTCGGCGAGATCGCGGGCGTACTCCATGCCGCCGGTGCGCGGCGTCAACACCAGCTCGGCACCAAAGGCCTTCATCGTCTGCGCACGCTCGATGGACAGGTCCTCCGGCATGATCAGCACCATCCGATAGCCGCGGATGGCCGCCGCCATCGCCAGCGCGATGCCGGTATTGCCCGAGGTGGCCTCGATCAGGGTGTCGCCGGGCTTGATCTCGCCGCGCTCCTCGGCGCGCTTGATCATGTTGATGGCCGGTCGGTCCTTCACCGAGCCGGCCGGATTGTTCCCTTCCAGCTTGGCCAATAGCACATTGCCCCGGGCCTCCGCGCCGAGCAGCCGCTGCAGGCGCACGAGCGGCGTCGCGCCGATCACATCTTCGAGGGTGGGATAGTTCATGCGGACGATTGTGCAGCCCACGGCCATGCCCGCGCGCTGGCGCGTGCATAATGCGACCCCTCGCCGCGATGGCGAGCAGCTGTTTCCGACGGGCCCGGGTGGCGAAATCGGTAGACGCAGGGGACTCAAAATCCCCCGCCGCAAGGTGTGCCGGTTCGAGTCCGGCCCCGGGCACCAGACGAAACAGCCAACGCCATGCCTCTTTTTTGCGTGGCATACACTGCGCCGACAAGCACCGCCCTCCCCGGTGCAGGCGCCGCATCCCGGCGCGATCTCGACGCCCTCATGCCCCCGCTGCCTTCGGTCACCAAAGCCTTCCTGCTGGCCTGTGTCGGCGTGTTCTGCCTCTTTGAGCTGTTTCCCGGCCTGGCACCCTGGTTCGAACTCTGGCCCCTGAGCTCCGGGTTCTTCATGCCCTGGCAATTGCTGAGCTATGCGTTTCTGCATGGCAGCTTCACGCACCTGCTGTTCAACATGCTGGGCCTGTGGATGTTCGGCGGCGAGCTGGAGCGCGTCTGGGGCCCCAAGCGCTACACCCAGATCCTGGTCGCCAGCACGCTGAGCGCGGCGCTGGTGCAGCTGCTCTTCACCTGGGCCATTGGTGCCATGGCCCCCACGGTGGGCGCCTCGGGCGCGATCTTTGGGCTGTTGCTGTCCTTCGGCATGCTGTTCCCGAACCGCATCATCGTGCCGCTGATTCCGCCGATCCCGATGAAGGCCAAGGTGTTTGTCGCGATCTTCGGCGGGCTGGAGCTGATCCTGGGTTTCAACAGCAGCAGCGGCGTGGCCCACTTTGCCCACCTCGGCGGCATGCTGGGCGCCTGGCTGCTGATCCACCACTGGCGCTCGCCGCGGCGGCGCTGACGGTCAGAGGCCCACGCTCGGTGTCGGGTAGCGCAGCCCGAGCCGCAGCTCCCGCTTGAGGCGCCGGTTGTCCAACCGCCGCGATTCGCTCCAAAAGCTCAAGGCCATTGCGCCCATGCGCTCGGCCGCTTCGGCGCGCGTGATGCGCTCCGGGCGCGGCAGGCCAGCCAGGTCGGCGGCCAGGTCGAAATAGTCGCCCATCAGCAATTCACTGTCGTCGCAGACGTTGACCGCCCGCTGCGGCAGGCCGCGGCACAGCGCGAGCAGGCAGGCCCGCGCCAGGTCGTCGGCGTGGATGTGGTTGGTGTAGACATCATCCTCGCGACGCAACACCGGCGTGCCGCGCAGCAGGCGTTCCCGCGGGTGGCCACCCTCGCGGTCGCGGGCATAGATGCCCGGGATGCGCAACAGGCTCACGCGTGTGCCATGGCGGCGGCCGAAGGCGCGCAGGCAGGTCTCGGCATCCACGCGGCGGCGGGCGCGGTCGGTGGCGGGCCGGAGCCTGCGGGTTTCATCGATGAAGGCGCCGCGGCAATCCCCGTAGACCCCGGTCGTGCTGGCGTAGACGAGCACCGCGGGCGGACGGCGCCCCAGGGCAGCCAGCAGATGGCGGCTGCGTTCGTCGGTGGCACCATGGGCCTGCGGCGGCGCAAGGTGCAGCACGAGGTCGGCAAGGCCCGCGAGGCGGCTCAGCGTGGCCGGATCGTCCAGATTGCCCACCAGCGGCAGCGCGCCCGCCTCGCGCAGTGCAGCGGCCCGTGCCGGTGATGACGTCAGTGCATAGACCCGCCAGCGCCCAGCCAGCAGCTTGAGCACTCGCAGGCCGACGTCGCCGCAGCCAATGATCAGCAGTCGTGGGGTCATGTCAGGGGTACGGCAAAATGCGGCGCAGTCTACGGCCCCGGACTCCTCAACGGGGCCGCTGCTTTTCTGCCCTGCCATGTCCCACCAGATCACCATCCAGCCCGCCGGCCGCACCTACACCACCGAAGGCGACGACACCCTGCTCGCCGCCGCCATCCGCCAGGGCGTGGGCCTGCCCTATGGCTGCAAGGACGGCGCCTGCGGCTCCTGCAAGAGCAAGCTGCTGGAAGGCCGCGTCGTGCACGGCAACCACCAGCCCAAGGCCCTGAGCGCCGAGGAGGAAGCCGCCGGCTTCGTGCTGACCTGCTGCGCCCGCCCCGAGACCGACTGCGTCATCGAGGCGCGCACGGTGCCCGGCGCTGGCGAGTTCCCGGTGCTCAAGCTGCCCACCCGCGTCATCTCGATCGACAAGCCGGCTGTCGACATCGCCGTGCTGCGCCTGCAGCTGGCGGCCAACCAGAACTTCCAGTTCCGCGCCGGCCAGTATGTCGAGTTCATCCTGCGCGACGGCGCGCGCCGCAGCTATTCGATGGCCAACGCGCCGCACAGCCTGCCCGGCCAGATCGAGCTGCACATCCGCCACATGCCCGGCGGCAGGTTCACCGACCATGTCTTCGACGCGCTCAAGGAAAAGGACATCCTGCGCATGGAAGGCCCCTTCGGCAGCTTCTTCCTGCGCGAGGACTCGGCCGAGCCCATCGTTCTGCTGGCCAGCGGCACCGGCTTTGCGCCGATCAAGGCCATCATCGAGCGGGCCCGCCACATCGGCTCGACCCGGCCGATGGTGCTGTACTGGGGCGCCCGCAAGCAGGCCGACCTCTACCTGCACGACTGGGCCGCCCAGGCCGCCGCCGAATGGCCCACGCTGAGCTATGTGCCGGTGCTGTCCGAGCCCGATGCCGGCTGGGTGGGCCGCACCGGCTTCGTGCACCGCGCGGTCATGGCGGATCTGCCGGACCTCTCCGGCCACCAGGTCTATGCCTGCGGCGCGCCCATCATGGTGGACTCGGCGCAGAAGGACTTCGTCGCGCAGTGCGGCCTGCCGGCCGAGGATTTCTACGCCGACGCGTTCACGTCCGAGGCGGACAAGCACGCCAGCGCCTGAGCCATGTTCGAACCGCCCTGGACCGACCCCGCCGACGTCGTCGGCAGCCTGCAGCGCCAAGGCGAGGCCGTGCTGGCGCCCGCCTCCCTGGGCGTGCTGGGCGTGACTGCCGACCAGCTCGACACCCTGCGCCCCTGCTGGGACGACCTGCCGCCCGACGGCTATCTGCGCGACGGCGGGCGCTACCGCTTCCGCCGCCATGGCTGCTTCGTCGCCGACGGCGACGCCCTCACGCTGCAGCCCCACCGCGCCCACTGGCAGCCGCTGGACTACAACGCGCTGCACGGCGGCATCCAGCGCTGGTATGTGCCGCTGGCGCAGGAGATGGTGACCTCGCCCGCCTGGTCGGCCCTGCTGCTGGGCCTGGCACGCATCACCTCGGCCTTCAAGGGCGAGCGGCCCTGGTTCATCGAGGCCCACCCTTTTCGCATCGACACCAGCGACGGCATCGGCCGACCCACGCCCGAGGGCGCCCACCGCGACGGCGTGGACCTGGTGGCCGTGCTGATGGTGGGCCGCCACCAGATCAAGGGTGGGGAGTCGCGCGTGTTCGAGGCCCATGGCCCGGCAGGCCAGCGCTTCACGATGACCCAACCCTGGACCACGCTGCTGCTGGACGACGAGCGCGTGATCCACGAAACCACGCCCATCCAGCCGCTGGAAGCAGGCGTGCGCGGCTGGCGCGACACCTTGGTCATCACCTTGCGAAGGGACGGCTTCCAAGGCCCCTGACCGGACCGCGGGGCGGCTTCGTAGAATCTGGATCGGCCGCGCCACAAGCGTGGCCGTTCTTCTTTCACTGCCGCGCTTACCCTGCGCCTCCGATCATGACGACCTCCCTCTTCGGCCTTCCCGAGCAAGCCCCGCACGAACGCGTGCTGCTCGCCACCGACCCGGCGACCGGCCTGAAGGCCATCCTCGCCGTGCACAGCACCGCGCGCGGTCCGGCCTTCGGCGGCTGCCGCCTCTGGCACTACGACTCCGAACTCGCCGCGCTGAACGATGCGCTGCGCCTGTCCCAGGGCATGAGCCTGAAGAACGCGCTGGCCGACCTGCCCTTCGGCGGCGGCAAGGCCGTCATCCTGAAGCCCGAAGGCGCCTTCGACCGCCCCGCCCTGTTCGCCGCCTTCGGCCGCGCGGTGCAGTCGCTGCAGGGCTCCTACATCACCGCCGAGGACGTCGGCACGACCACCGCCGACATGCGCGGCATGCAGGCCGTCACGCCCTTCGTCAGCGGCATCCCGCGCGAAGGCGCCTTCGGCGGCGACCCCAGCCCCAAGACCGCCTGGGGCGTGTTCGTGTCCATCCAGGCTGGCGCCCGGCTGGTGCTGGGCCGCTCGTCGCTGGAAGGCGTGCGTGTCGCGCTGCAGGGCCTGGGCGCGGTGGGTTGGCATCTGGCCGAGTTCCTGCACCAGGCGGGCGCCAAGCTGGTCGTGGCCGATGTCGACGCGGCCAAGGTCGAGCGAGCGGTCGCCCAGTTCGGCGCGACCGCGTCGCCTGTTGGCGAGATCCTGGCGGCCGAGGTCGATGTGCTGGCGCCCTGCGCACTGGGTGCTTCGCTGAACGAGCAGACCGTGCCCGCCATCCGCGCCAAGCTGATCGCTGGCGCCGCCAACAACCAGCTGGCCACGCCCGCCGACGGCGACGCGCTGCAACGCCGCGGCATCTGCTACCTGCCCGACTATCTGGTGAACGCCGGCGGCATCATCAGCGTGGCCCGCGAATTCCGCAACGAAGGCGAAGAGACCGCCGTGATGGCCGAGGTCAGCAAGATCGCCGAGCGCGTTGAGGAACTGCTGCAGCGGGTGCAGAGCGCCGACTCGACACCGGCCCGCGTTGCGGACGACTGGGCCCGCGCCAAGCTTGTGCGGCCAGCCTGACGCGCACAGCATCGGCGGGAGCAGCCCCTCGGTGGGCGATCACCATGCTGATCGCCTGCTTCAACGGTTTGCCTCAACCACGGGGCGCC
>RXJV01000089.1 GCA_003963075.1 Burkholderiales bacterium | reverse complement strand
TCGGACATGGCGTGTGGGACCTGGTGTTCAGGAAGCGCTGATGACATCCCCACTGCAAGGCAAACACATCTTGCTCGCGATGACCGGTGGCATCGCCGGCTACAAGATCGCCGAGCTGACCCGCCTGTTCGTGAAGGGCGGCGCGACGGTGCAGGTCATGATGACCGAGGCCGCCGAGCAGTTCATCACCGCGGTGACGATGCAGGCGCTGTCGGGCCGGGCCGTCTACACCAGCCAGTGGGACGCGCGGCCCGGCAACAACATGGCCCACATCAACCTCAGCCGCGAGGCCGACGTGATGCTGGTGGCACCGGCCAGCGCCGACGCCATCGCCGCGCTGGCACAGGGCAGGGCGGACGACCTCGTCAGCCTGACCGCGCTGGCCCGTCGCATCCACGAATGCCCCCTGCTGGTCGTGCCGGCGATGAACCGCGAGATGTGGGCCCACCCGGCCACGCAGCGCAACGTGGCACAGATTCAGGCCGATGGCGCGACCGTCATCGGCCCGGCCAGCGGCGACCAGGCTTGCGGCGAGACCGGCGACGGCCGCATGCTGGAGGCGCAGGAGATCTTCGACGAGGTCGAAGCCTTCATGGTGCCCAAGACCCTGCGCGGCAAGAAGCTCTTGATCACCGCTGGCCCCACCTTCGAGGCCATCGACCCGGTGCGCGGTATCACCAACCACAGCAGCGGCAAGATGGGTTTTGCGATCGCGCGTGCCGCCGCGGAAGCGGGTGCCGAGGTGACGCTGGTCAGCGGCCCGGTGCACCTGCCCACGCCGCGCGGCGTGCAGCGCATCGACGTGCAGAGCGCGCAGCAGATGGCAGACACCGTGCTGCCGCTGGCGTCCCACCAGCACGCCTTCATCGCGAGTGCCGCCGTCGCCGACTGGCGCCCCACGCAGACGCATCAGCACAAGATGAAGAAGGTCGAGGGCGGAGCAACGGCGCCGACCCTGGCGATGACCGAGAACCTGGACATCCTCGCCGCCGTCGCGAAGCTGCCCCAGCCGCCCTACTGCGTCGGCTTTGCCGCCGAAAGCGAAAAGCTGGCCGAGCACGCCGATGCCAAGCGCCGCCGCAAGGGCATCCCGCTCATCGTCGCCAACCTCGGCCCGGCCACCTTTGGCCGCGACGACAACGCGCTGCTGCTGATCGACGAGCATGGCCAGCGTGAACTTCCCCGGGCGGACAAGCTCAGCCTCGCCCGCGAGCTGGTCGCCGACATTGCCAAAAGACTCTGATGCACGCGATTGACCTGCAAGTGCTCGACGCCCGCATGGCCGAGCAGATCCCCGCCTACGCCACGCCCGGCAGCGCCGGCCTGGACCTGCGCGCCTGCCTCGACGCCGCGATCACGCTGGCGCCTGGCCAGACGACGCTGATCCCGACGGGCCTGGCCATCCATATCGCCGACCCCGGCCTGGCCGCGCTGATCCTGCCGCGCTCGGGCCTGGGCCACAAGCACGGCATCGTGCTGGGCAACCTCGTCGGGCTGATCGACAGCGACTACCAGGGCCAGCTGATGGTCAGCTGCTGGAACCGCGGCCAGACCGAGTTCACGATCCAGCCCTTCGAGCGCATTGCGCAGCTGGTCATCGTGCCGGTGGTGCAGGCGGCGTTCCGGCGGGTCGACCGCTTCGAGGCGTCCGACCGCGGCGTCGGCGGCTTCGGGTCGACCGGCAAGAGCTGAGCCAACCGTTTCATGCCATCCCGCTTGCATGCGGGATGTCCTTCGGCAGGCGTCGAACAGTGCGCAGGCACTGTTCTCGGGTCCGCCTCAGTGCAGCGGCTCGTCCGGCGGTGCGCCGGTCTGCACCATGAACAGCGGCTCGCCCACCGAGCCGGCCTGGACTTCCTCTTCGGTGGCGGGCCGCACGTCGGCGAGCTTCAGGTGCATGCGCAGGCCGATGCCGGCCAGCGGGTGGTTGCCGTCGAGCACGACATGCTCGGGGTAGACCTCGGTGACGGTGTAGACCGCGTCCGGCATGCCTTCGGTGACGGCACCTTCGGGCAGGCCTTCAAACTGCATGCCAGGCGCGACATCGCTGGGGAACAGCGCGCGCGCCTCGAAGCAGACGAGGTTGGAGTCGTAGTCGCCAAAGGCCTCGTCGGGTTGCAGTGCGAGGGCGGTCTCGAAGCCGACCTCCTTGCCCTCCAGCGCCGCTTCGACCTTGGCGAACAGGTCATCGCCGCCGAGCAGAAACTCCATCGGCTCGGCCAACTCGTCGATGAGCTGGCCCTGGGCATCTTCGAGTCTCCAGCGCAGGGAGACGACACAGGGGCGGGTCGCTTGCATGCGTTGGATTTTCGCATGCGGCCATCGGCACAATGCCCGCATGCACGTTGATCTCCCGACCCCGATGCTGGGGGGCCTGAGCCCGGCCCAGTTCATGCACAAGCACTGGCAGAAGCAGCCTCTGCTGGTGCGCCAGGCCTTCACGAATGCGGTGCCGCCCGCATCGCTCAAAACGCTGGCGGCGCTGGCGGCCCAGGACGATGTGGAGAGCCGCCTCGTCACCGCGTTCGACGGCGAGTGGAAGCTCAAGCAGGGCCCGATCGCGCGGCTCCCGGCGATGAGCAAGCCAGGCTGGACCCTGCTGGTGCAGGGGCTGGACCAGCATCTGGCCGAAGCGCGCGAATTGCTGGACCGGTTCCGCTTCGTGCCGGATGCGCGGCTCGATGACCTGATGCTGTCGGTGGCGAGCGACGGCGGCGGCGTCGGCCCGCATTTCGATTCCTACGACGTGTTCCTGATCCAGCTCGCCGGCCGGCGCCGCTGGCGCATCGGCGCTCAGCGCGATGCGGTGCTGCGTGATGACGTGCCGTTGAAGATCATCGGCAACTTCAAGCCCGACGACGAATTTGTGCTGGAGCCCGGCGACATGCTCTACCTGCCGCCCCGTTGGGCGCATGACGGGGTTGCCGTCGGCCCGGGCTGCATCACCGGCTCGGTCGGTTTTCGCGCGTCGACCGCCGAGGCACTGGCCGCGGAGTTGCTGCCACGCCTGCTCGACGAGGTGGATTCCGGTGGCAAGTTGTACTCGGACCCGCGTCAGGAGGCGACGTCCGAGCCCGGCCGGGTGCCGGTCGCGCTGCTGGAGTTTGCCCGCCGCGCGGTGGAGGCGGCAGCCCAGGCCCCGCACGCACTGGAGCGCGCGCTGGGCGAGGCCCTGACGGAGCCCAAGGCCAAGGTCTGGTTCGAGCCGGGCGAGCCGCTCGAACCAGGCCTCGGCGCCAGCCTGGATCGGCGCAGCCGGATGCTGTACGACGCGGCCCATGTGTTCCTGAATGGCGAGAGCTTTCGCGCCGGCGGGCGCGACGCGGCGTTGATGCACCGCCTGGCCGATCGCCGGATGCTGACGGCGCCCGAGGTGGCACGCCTGTCGCCGGGTGCGCGCGAGCTGCTCGACCAGTGGACCGAGGACGGCTGGGTCCAGCCGCTCAAGCCGTGAACGATCAGGCGTTCAGCGGTCGCGCTGAGTTCCAGCGGCTGCTGGTCGAGACCCTGGCCTGGTCGGCAGCGCAGGGCGTGCGGGAGTTGCATGCCTGGGATGCCAACTTCGCGGACTGGCCACTCTCCGACGCGGCGGCCCTCCTCGCACTGCAGGCCTGGGTGGGCCCGGGCCGCCAGCTGCATCTGCTGGCCCTGCAGTACGACGATGTGTTGCGACGCCATCCGCGCTTTGTGCGCTGGCGGCGTGATTACGCGCACTGCGTGACGGCGCGGGCGATCGACCCCGAGCTCCGGCTGGAGGCGGCGCCGGAGAGCCTGCTGCTGGCCAGCGGGCCGCAGACGACGCTGAGCCTGCGCCTCTTTGATCGTCATCTATGGCGCGGCGAACTCAGTCTGGGCGCGCCCGAGCATTGCCGCGGGCTGGAATGGTTTGATGCCCTGGCGCAACGCTCGGCCGATTCATTTGCGCCGACGACTTTGGGACTATGACAGTTTGTGACATGCCAACCCCTATAATCAGTGGCTAGGCGAGGGAAGCGCTCGAGGTTTTCCGCGTCTTGTTCTGTCGGGGTCGGCAGTCGGTGCAGCAACTGGCACTGGCGCACGACCCCAAAGTTATGGTGTGCACCGTCGTTTAAACGTTTGAGGACAAGTATGAATAAGTCGATCGTGTTGGCTTCCCTGCTGGCTGCTGTTGCTCTGAGCGCTTGCAGCAAGAAGGAAGAACCCAAGGTTGAGGCGCCCGCTCCGGTCGCCGCACCGGCCCCGGCCGCTTCGGAAGCTGCTTCCGCTGCTGCCAGCGCTGCCAGCGCTGCCGACGCAGGCGCTTCGGCTGCTGCCGACGCTGGCGCTTCTGCCGCCTCGAAGTAATCGCTTCGTCCCTACGGAAAGAGCCGTCGCTGCGCAAGCAGCGACGGCTTTTTTCGTTCCACGGCGCGCAAGGCGCCTCATCGAGGTGGGATTACAAAACTTTGCCTGCAAACTGCAGCGCGAGTTTGGTGATCAGTTCAGGCTCCGCCACTCCAAACCCAGGGCCTGATCGGCGACGCGAATATCTGATGGCGCACAGCCCAGCACCGGCGCCAGCGCCGCCCGAGCTAAGGCCGGTGAGTTATTGCGTTCGCTCAGATGCGCGGCAGCCACATGGCGCAGGCCCGCATGCAGGCAGCGTGTCAGCAGCTCGGCCGCGGACGCATTCGACAGGTGGCCATGGCTGCCGAGAATTCGCTTCTTCAGCGCTGGCGGATAGGGGCCGCCGCGCAGCAAGGCCTCGTCGTGATTGCACTCCAGCAGCAGTGCGTGGCAGCCGGCCAGGCTCTCGGCCACACCGACCGGCGCGCAGCCCAGGTCGGTGACGATGCCCAGCCGAACAGCCCCGTCGTCGACCGTGAGCTGCAAGGGCTCCAGGGCGTCATGAGGCACCGCAAACGGCTGCAGCGCCAGATCGCCGAGCGCGAGGGTCTCACCGTGGCGAAGCAGGCGCAGCAGCGTGGGATCGAAGTCGGCGTTGCCAACCGCGCGCCAACTGCCTCGGCTCATGATCAAGGGCCGCCGATGCCGCATCGCAAAGGTCAGTGCGCAGCCGATGTGGTCACCGTGCTCGTGCGTGATGAAGATCGCGTCGAGGTCGGCCGGTGCACAGCCGGCGCGCAGCAGGCGGCGCGTGAGCTCACGTTCGCTGAAGCCGGCGTCGACGAGCAGCCGGGTGGACGTGATGCCCTGACTGGCCTCGACCAGCGTTGAGTTGCCAGCACTGCCGCTGCCGAGACTGCAAAACCTCATCGCGGTGAAGACCTGAGTGCAGCGCCGGTGCGGCCGCGCGGCCGGCAAGGCCCGCGCGGCGTTCGCGCCCCAGGGTTTACTTGAGGTCGTCCATCAGCAGGGACAGGATGCGCTTGGCGTTGACGTCGGCGATCGGCTGGCCACGGTCGTCCAGGATGCTGACGATGCTGTTCGCTCCCTCTGCCTTGACGGACACGCGGTAGCGCACCGGCGACTGGCCCTTGGCGCCAAACAGGCGCTGGAAGAAGTTGGGCTCTTCCTTGCCGGCCTGCTCGGGATCGGCATAACGCAGATAGAACAGGCCCGCTGCGCGGTCGCGGTCCTCGATCGTGAAACCGTGGCGGTCCAGCGAAAGGCCGACGCGGCGCCAGGCGCGGTCGAAGCCTTCGGCGACGCTCAGGCGATCCGGCACTTCGGACAAGGGGCGGCGGGCGCGCTGGGTCTCGCCGCCGACCTTCAAGGTGCTGGCGGTCGCGGCCGGTGCCGGCTGCCCCGCTTCCGCGAGGACAGTCTTGGCCGCCTCGTCCTTGCCGCCCAGCTTGAGCATCAGGCGCGACAGCATCTCGGCTTCAAGGTAGGGGTCGCTCGGGCGGTTCTGCCATGCCGTCGAGTCACGACCGGCGCTGGTATAGACCTCCTGCATGCCGCGATGGCTGATGAAGATGTCGCTGCCGTTCGCGCCGCGCTCGATGCGGGTGCGGTACATGTCGCGCTCACCGGTCGAGTACAGGCCGTCGAAGACCTTGCCGAGCGTCGAGCGGATCAGGTCCTGGGGCAGCTTGGCGCGGTTCTCGCCCCAGTTGGTTTCCATCACGCCGATTTCCGGCTGTTCCTTGATGACTTCCAGGCCGCGCTCCTGCCAGAAGCTGCGCAACTGCGGCCAGAGCTGCTCGGGCGTCGCCGCCGTGTGCAGCCAGCGGTCGGTGCCGCTGCGCTCCAGGCGCACGTCGCCGGCCGCATTGGCGGCCACGCTGCCCGGCACCAGGCCCTGGGCGTTGGTCGAGCCGGCGGGCTTGACGGCCGACAGTTGGGAGGCCGTGATCGAACCCCCTTGAACCTGGGCGCGGTTGTCGCGGGCCAGCTGGCTCAGGTCCGGCGGCACCTCCAGGCCCTGGGTCTGCTTGGCCGCCGCGCGGTAGTCGACCTTGTCGCTCGAGAACATGCTGTCGATGGTGCTGCAGCCGGCGAGCGACAGAACAAAGGCCGTGCAGGCCAGGCGGGTCGCCGAGGGGCGAAGCGATCGAATCGAGAGAAGGGACGTCACGCTGGAGATCTCCGGGGAACAAAGGCGCCGGGTGAAGCCGGCGCAGCCGCGCATTAGACCAGAGGCTCAGGCGAGCCCGGCTTCGATCAAGGCCTGGCCGACGCTGGCCTGGCCGGCCGCCGTCAGCGGCGTGATCGGCAGGCGCAGCGTCGCGCCGCAGCGGCCCAGGCGCGACAGCGCCCACTTGGCGGGTGCGGGGCTGGGTTCGCAGAACAGTTGCTTGTGCAGGCCAAGCAGGCGCAGGTGGATCTTGCGTGCCTCGATGGCATTGCCGCCCAGAGCCAGGCGGCACAGCTCGGCCATCTCGCGCGGTGCGACGTTGGCGGTCACGCTGACGTTGCCATGGCCGCCCAGCAGCATCAGCGCCACGGCCGTGCCATCGTCACCCGAGTAGATGTGGAAGCCCTCGGGCGCATGCTTGATCAGCGTGGCGGCGCGCTCGATATTGCCGGTGGCCTCCTTGATGCCGAACACGCCCGGCAGCGCGGCGCAGCGCAGCGTCGTCTCGGGCAGCATGTCCGCAACCGTCCGGCCGGGCACGTTGTAGAGCATCATCGGGATGTCCACGGCCTCGGCGATCGCCTTGAAGTGCTGGTAGATGCCTTCCTGCGACGGCTTGTTGTAGTAGGGCACGACGGACAGCGTGCAGTCCGCACCGACGGACTTGGCATAGCGGCTCAGCTCGATGGCCTCGGCGGTCGAATTGGCGCCGGTGCCTGCCAGGATGGGGATGCGGCCCTTGGCATGCTCGACCGCGACGCGGATGACCTCGCGGTTTTCCTCCATGCTGACCGTGGGCGACTCGCCCGTGGTGCCGACCACGCCGACGCAGGCGGTGCCGGCCTCGACATGCCAGTCGATCAAGCGGCGCAGGGCGGGGTAGTCGATGCTGCCGTCCTCGTTCATGGGCGTGACGAGGGCGACGATGCTGCCGAGGATGGGCTTCATGGTGTGAATCTAATGTGAATGCAGGGATTTTAGGCGGCTGCCGTCATCACAGCGGCGGCCGACGCGCCGCAACGCGCTGGACGTAGCGAGGGTTGACGCCGGCCTCGAACAGGTCCTCGAAGGCGACGATGTGCCAGGCCGCGCAGACACGCAGCAGCTCGCCGCGCTGGAGCAGGAACTCCGGGCGCGACGGCCGGCCGATCGACTGCTGGCCGTCGGCGAAGGTCTCCCAGATCAGCCAGCCGCCGGGCTTGACCGCAGCGCGGATGTCGTCGAACAGCGGGCGCCACAGGTAGTTGCAGACCACCACCAGCTCGAACTCGCGGCCGGCGAGTGGCCAGGCTACGTTTTCGATGTCGGCGTCGATGATCTCCGCGTGGGAGCGCAGCGGCGCGGTCGCGGCGCTGTCGCGGTCGACTCCGGTGACCTGCCAGCCGGCGGCGGCCAGCCAGAGCAGGTTGCGACCGCTGCCGCAGGCCAGGTCGAGCGCGCGGCCCGGCGCGTTCGGCGCAAAGCGCTGCAGCCAGGCCGAGGGCGGGCTCATCCGAAGCATGACCCGAGCTGCTCGGACAGCTCGATGACGACACTCGGGTGCCGATAAGCGAGCAGCACCGCGCCGAGCACGGCGGCGGCAATCGCCCAGGTCAGCAGTCGGCGCCCCATCAAGCCACCCCGATCAAGCCGGCTTGTGCAGCAGCGGGCGGCTGATCGGCCCCTCCCGTACCGGCAGGTTGACGAGGGCGGACATCAGGCCCAACGCAATCGACAGCCACCAGACGATGTCGTAGTTGCCGGTCAGGTCATAGATGCGCCCACCCAGCCAGGCGCCCAGAAAGCTGCCGAGCTGATGGCTCAGGAACACGCAGCCGCTGAGCATCGACAGATGTTGGGCGCCGAAGATCTGCGCCACGATGGCGTTGGTGGTCGGCACCGTCGACAGCCACAGCAGGCCCATCAACGCAGCGAACAGGTACACGCTCAGCGGGCTGGGCGGCAGCAGGATGAAGATCAGCATGGCCAGCGAGCGCAGCGCATAGATGCCGGCCAGCACATGGCGCTTGGCCAGGCGCGCGCCCAGCATGCCGGCGCCATAGCTGCCAAAGATGTTGAACAGCCCGATCAGCATCAGCGCGCCGGTGGCCACGTCGATGCCGAGGCCCTGGTCCTTCAGATAGCTCGGCAGATGCACGCCGATGAAGACGAGATGGAATCCGCAGACAAAGTAGCCGAGCGTCAGCCACTGGAAGCTGCGGTAGCCCAAGGCCTCGCGCAGCGCCTCGCCGACGCTTTGGCTGGGCCCTGTGTGCAGCGACGTGCCGGGCCGCTCCCGCACCCCCGGGGCCAGGGGCAGGATCAGCAGCGCCGCGGCGGCCAGCACCAGCAGCGACTCCTGCCAGCCCAGGTGCCGGATCAGCGCGCTCTCGACAGGGATCATCGCGAACTGGCCGAACGAGCCGGCGGCGGCGGCGATGCCGAAGGTCCAGGAGCGTTTCTCGGCACTCACGGTGCGACCCAGAACGCCGTAGATGATGGCGTAGGTGCTGCCCGACTGGGCCATGCCGATCACCACGCCGGTGCCCAGCGTGAACCCCAGCGGTGCCGAAGACACGGCCATCAGCACCAGCCCGAGGGCATAGAGCAGGCCGCCGCCGATCAGCACCTTCCAGGCGCCGAAGCGGTCCGCCAGCATGCCGGCGACCGGACCGGCAAGGCCCCAGGCGAGGTTCTGCACGGCGATCGCGAACGAGAAGGTCTCGCGCGTCCAGCCGCGCTCGGTGATGAGGGGCTGCAGCCAGAGACCGAAGCCGTGGCGTATGCCCATCGACAGCGTGACGATGAGGGCGCCGCACAGCAGCACCTGCTGCACGCTCAGGGCGCGCGGGTCTCGGGAGGCGGTATGCATCGCTCGACTGTAGTCAGCTGGGCTTGGCCTTGGCCGCCGCCCTGGCTTTGCCGGCCTTTTTCTTGGACGACTTCGGCGGGTCGGCGGTCGAGGCACTGGCCTGGGCGCTGGAGGCTGCAACGTCGGCAAGCCGCGTCAGCAGCCGCCCCTGCTTGACGCGCAGCAGCGGCATGTCGAGCTGGCCCAGGTCGGCCAGCGGGTCGCCGCCGAGCAGCAGGAAGCTGGCCTCGCAGCCCGGCTGGAAGCAGCCCAGCTTGCGCTGCGGAAACAGGGCCCGCGGCGTGTCCTGGGTGGCCAGACGCAGCAGCGTGGCGCGCTCCAGCCCGAGGGCATCCAGCGCATGCAGCTCAGCGCGCGCGGTGCCGATGAACACATCCGAGCCGACCCACAGCGGCACCCCGGCAGCCTGCAGCCGGTCGAGGTTGGCACGCTGCACCCGGCGCAGCGCGGCCAGTGCGCCGGCATCGAGCTTGAAGAGGTCGGTGGCGGCCACGGTGGTGATGACGGCCGTGCGCTGGCGCGCCGCCAGGGCCGCAGCGGTCTCGCTGATCGCGAACACCTCGGGCGCTTCGTCGAGCGTGTTGGCATAGCCGGGCAGATGGGCGATGACATCGACGCCGGCCGCCAGCGCCGCGTCGAAATCGGCGGCCGTCTCGACATGGGCCACCACGCGCCGGCCATCACCATGGGCCAGGCGGGTCAGCGCGGCGGCCGTGTCCGGGCGCAGCCCCAACCGGCCGAACATGGCGGGCTGCTGGCGCAGTTCTGGCCGCTCGCTGTGGGCCAGCACCAGGCGCAGCCAAGTGCCGCCGCGGGCCTTGATCGCCGGCCACTGGCTGCGCGCCTGATCGGGGCTGTCCACCAGGACGAGCTGGCGCTGCGCGGCCGCGGCCTCTGGGCTGGGATTCGGCAGCACGGCCGCGAGCGGGTAGCCGTCCGGCGAGGTGATGCAGGCGGTCACAAAGCTGACGTCCGGCGCTGCGGGCTTGGCGGCGAGCGGCTTGACCTCGGCCACATTGGCCGGGTCACCGCACAGCATCGCGGCGTAGAACACGCCTTCGTCGAGGTAGCGGTCGGCGTACTGGCCCCAGCCCCAGGCGGTTTGCAGGTTGTGGTTGTGGGCCTCGGCCAGCGGGTTGATCAGCACCTGCTCGTTGCGCAGGTCCATCTTGCGGTTGACCTTGGGCGGCCTTTTGGCGACGAAGACGCCGTTCTCGACATAGAGGTTGCCACGCTGCAGCTGGCGGCCATCGAACCAGCGGGCGTTCTTCAGTTCCCAGGACAGCGGGGCGCTGGCCTGGTAGGGCTGCCCGGTCGCCTGTGCCTGGGCCAGGCCGCTGGCGAGCAGCAGGAGGGGGATCAGAAATCGCAAGGGCGGGAGGCTTCAGCGGGCAAGTCGCGGATGCTAGTCCAGACGGCTTCTTAGAATCCCGGCCCTATGTCCAGCCGTCCGCCTTCCTCTCCCGCCGCCTATGGCGAAGCCTCGATCCGCGTCCTGAAGGGCCTGGAGCCCGTCAAGCAGCGGCCGGGCATGTACACGCGCACCGACAACCCGCTGCACATCATCCAGGAGGTGATCGACAACGCCGCCGACGAGGCCCTGGCCGGTTTCGGCAAGCGCATCGACCTGACCCTGCATGTCGACGGCTCGGTCTCGGTGGCCGACGACGGCCGCGGCATTCCCTTCGGCCTGCACCCGGAAGAGGGCGTGCCAGTGGTGGAGATCGTGTTCACGCGGCTGCATGCCGGCGGCAAGTTCGACAAGGGCTCGGGCGGCGCCTACAGCTTCTCCGGCGGCCTGCACGGCGTGGGCGTGTCGGTGACGAACGCGCTGGCCAAGCGGCTGGAGGTGGCCGTCTGGCGCGACAAGCAGGTCGCCGGCATCGCCTTCGAGCATGGCGACGTGGTGCAGCCGGTGGTGGCCCGCCCGGCGGTCAGCGGCGACCGCAAGCAGGGCACGACGGTGCGCGTCTGGCCCGAGCCCAAGTATTTCGAGAGCGCCGAGCTGCCACGGCACGAGCTCGTGCACCTGCTGCGCTCCAAGGCCGTGCTGATGCCCGGCGTGACGGTGACGCTGAAGATCGAGAAGACCGGCGAGCTCACGACCTGGCAGTACAAGGCCGGCCTGCGCGACTACCTGGCCCAGGCCATGACGGCCGAGCCGCTGATCCCGCTGTTCGAGGGCGAAGGCTTTGCCACGGCCGGCGAAAGCGAGAACTTCGCCGAAGGCGAGGGCGCCAGCTGGTGCGTGGCCTTCACCGAGGACGGCACGCCACTGCGCGAGAGCTATGTGAACCTGATCCCGACGGTGGCCGGCGGCACGCACGAGTCCGGCCTCAAGGACGGTCTGTTTGGCGCGGTCAAGGGCTTCATCGAGATGCATTCGCTGCTGCCCAAGGGCGTCAAGCTGATGCCGGACGATGTGTTCTCGCGCGCCAGCTTCGTGCTGAGCGCCAAGGTGCTGGACCCGCAGTTCCAGGGCCAGACCAAGGAGCGGCTGAACTCGCGCGACGCGCTGCGCCTGGTGTCGGCCTATGTGAAGCCGGCGCTGGAGTTGTGGCTGAACCAGCATGTCGAGCACGGCAAGAAGCTGGCCGAGCTGGTCATCAAGCAGGCGCAGACGCGCCAGCGCGCCAGCCAGAAGGTCGAGAAGCGCAAGGGCTCCGGCGTGGCCGTGCTGCCCGGCAAGCTGACCGACTGCGAAAGCCGCGACCTGCTGCACAACGAGGTCTTCCTCGTCGAGGGCGACTCGGCGGGCGGCAGCGCCAAGATGGGCCGCGACAAGGAGACCCAGGCCATACTGCCGCTGCGCGGCAAGGTGCTGAATGCCTGGGAGGTCGAGCGCGACCTGCTGTTCAAGAACAACGAGATCCACGACATCTCGGTGGCCCTGGGCGTGGACCCGCACGGCCCCAACGACACGCCGGACCTCTCCGGCCTGCGCTACGGCAAGGTCTGCATCCTGAGTGATGCCGACGTCGACGGCTCGCACATCCAGGTGCTGCTGCTGACGCTGTTCTTCCGCCACTTCCCCAAGCTGGTCGAGGCCGGCCATGTGTTCGTCGCCCGCCCGCCGCTCTACCGCGTGGACGCGCCGGCGCGCGGCAAAAAGCCGGCGGCCAAGCTCTATGCGCTGGACGACGGCGAGCTGACCGCGACGCTGGACAAGCTGCGCAAGGAAGGCGCTCGCGAAGGCAGCTGGAGCATCAGCCGCTTCAAGGGCCTGGGCGAGATGAACGCCGAGCAGCTCTGGGACACCACGCTCAACCCCGAGACGCGCCGGCTCTCCCGCGTGGCCTATGGCCAGTTCGACTTCGCCGCCACCGTCGAGGCCTTCAACCGGCTGATGGGCAAGGGCGAGGCCGCCTCGCGCCGCGAGCTGATGGAACTGCACGGCGACGCCGTGGAGATCGACATCTGAGCCCGACCGGCATGAGCCTGCGCCTGCGCCCCACGATGCTGTCCGACCTGGACTGGGTGGTCTCGCTCGAGCGGGACGGCGCCAACCTGCCCTTCATCACGCCCTGGGAGCGGCCGCAGCACGAAGGGGCGATCCGCTTCCCGGACTCGCGCCACTTCATCCTGGAAGAGGGTGACGCGCTGGCGCGCGTCGGCTTTGTCATCCTGCAGGGCTGCCGCAACCCGAACGGCTCGGTCGAGCTCAAGCGCCTGGTGCTGCAGCCCAAGGGCCGGGGCCTGGGGCGGGTGGCGGTGCGCCAGCTCAAGGCCCTGGCCTTCACCCAGCTGAAGGCGCACCGCTTCTGGCTGGACGTGAAGTCCCTCAACACCCGGGCCTTGAAGCTTTACCAGGCCGAAGGCTTCGTCGAGGAGGGGCGGCTGCGCGAGAGCGTGCGCGTGACCATCGACGGCGCCGATGGCTACGACTCGCTGATCGTGATGTCCCTGCTCGACCGCGAATACCAGGCCCGCGTGGCGCTGGGCCAGGAGGCCCTGTGAAGCGCGGGCTGGTCCTGATGCTGCTGCTGGCGCTGGCACTGCCGGCGCGTGCCGAGCTCTGGGGCTTTGTCGACGCGCAGGGGGTGGCCCATTTCGCGTCCAGCCAGATCGACCCGCGCTACAGCCCGGTGCTCGGCCGTGCGGGCACCCAGCGGGTGCCGGGCAAGGTCGACGCCGGCACGGCCCTGCTGACCTGGCTGGACATCGCCCCGGAGGTGAAAGCCGTGCAGCCCTGGGTGCGCGAGGCGGCCGAAAAGACCGGCGTCGATGCCGAACTGCTGAAGGCCGTCATCGCGGTCGAGTCCGGCTACCAGAAGGGCGCCGTGTCGCCACGCGGCGCGCTGGGCCTGATGCAGATCACGCCCGAAACCGCCAGCCGCTATGCATCGCGGGCCGAGGCCGCGCGACTGATCGAGCCGCGCATCAACATCCACACCGGCGCCCGCATGCTGGCCGACCTGATGCGCCGCTTCGGCCGCATCGACGCGGCGCTGGCGGCCTGGAATGCCGGCGAAGGCGCTGTGCGCCGCGCCGGCAACCGCGTGCCCGACATTGACGAAACCCAGGCCCATGTGCATCTCGTGCTCGAGCTGTACTGGGCCCTGCTGCAGCAGAGCCAGCCGGCCCGTGCGCAGCGCTTGACCTTGCACCCATGAGTTCCCAGACCACGATCGATTTCAACGGCCCCACCGACGGTGGCGGCGACGCCGACGCGCTGACCCTGGCGGCCTACGCCCAACAGGCCTACCTCGAGTACGCGCTCAGCGTCGTCAAAGGCCGCGCGCTGCCCAGCTATGCCGACGGGCAAAAGCCGGTGCAGCGCCGCATCCTCTACTCCATGCACCGCCTGGGCCTGGGCTGGAGCGGCAATTCCGGCGCCAAGCCGGTCAAGGGCGCCAAGGTGGTGGGCGATGTGCTCGGCAGCTTCCACCCGCATGGCGACCAGTCGGTCTATGACGCGCTGGTGCGCATGGCGCAGGACTTCTCGCTGCGCTACCTGCTGATCGACGGCCACGGCAATTTCGGCAGCCGCGACGGCGACGGCGCCGCGGCGATGCGCTACACCGAAGCGCGCCTGGCCCCCATCGCCCGCTTGGTGCTGGACGAGATCGACGAGGGCACGGTGGACTTCCGGCCCAATTACGACGGCACGACCCAGGAACCGGTCGAGCTGCCGGCACGCCTGCCGTTCGCGCTGCTCAACGGCGCCAGCGGCATAGCCGTCGGCCTGGCCACCGAGATCCCCAGCCACAACCTGCGCGAGGTGGCAGCGGCGGCGGTGGCCCTGTTGAAGGACGAGCAGCTGAGCGACGACGCGCTCTTCGACCTGCTGCCCGGCCCGGACTTCCCCGGCGGCGGCCAGCTCATCAGCGCGCCGGAGGAGATCCGTGCGGCCTATGTGTCGGGCCGCGGCAGCCTCAAGCTGCGGGCGCGCTGGAAGATCGAGGACCTGGCCCGTGGCCAGTGGCAGTTGGTCGTCACCGAGCTGCCGCACGGCACCAGCGCGCAGAAGGTGCTGGAGGAGATCGAGGAGCTCTCCAACCCCAAGGTCAAGGCCGGCAAAAAGACGCTGACGCCCGAGCAATTGCAGCTCAAGGCCAGCCTGCTGGCGGTGCTGGACGGCGTGCGCGACGAGTCCAGCAAGGACGCGCCGGTGCGCATCGTCTTCGAGCCCAAGAGCCGCACGGTGGAGCAGCAGGACCTGATCAACGCGCTGCTGGCCCACACCAGCCTGGAGAGCAGCGCGCCGGTCAATCTGACCATGATCGGCGCCGACGGCCGCCCCACGCAGAAGAGCCTGCGCGAGGTGCTGAGCGAGTGGGTGGGCTTCCGTCAGGCCACGGTGCGCCGCCGCACCGAGCATCGCCTGGCCAAGGTCAACGAGCGCATCCACGTGCTGGAAGGCCGGCAGCTGGTGCTGCTGAACATCGACGAGGTGATCCGCATCATCCGCGAGTCGGACGAGCCCAAGGAGGCCTTGATCGCGCGCTTCAACCTGAGCGACCGCCAGGCCGAGGACATCCTCGAAATCCGGCTGCGCCAGCTGGCGCGGCTGGAGGCGATCAAGATCGAACAGGAGCTGTCCAAGCTGCGCGACGAGCGCGCCAAGCTCGAAGACATCCTCGGCTCGGCCGCCGCGTTGCGCCGCACCGTCATCAAGGAGATCGAAGCCGACGCCAAGCAGTACGGCGACGACCGGCGCACCTTGATCCAGGCCGACAAGCGTGTCGTGGCCGAAGTGAAGATCGTCGACGAGCCGGTCACCGTCATCGTCAGCCAGAAGGGCTGGGTGCGGGCGCTGAAAGGCCACGAGGTGGACATTGCCGCGCAGACCTTCAAGGCCGGCGACGCGTTGTGGGGTCACTTCCGCTGCCGCAGCGTCGACCCGCTGATCGTCATCGGCGGCAACGGCCGGGTCTACTCGGTGCCCGTGTCGACGCTGCCGGGTGGGCGCGGCGACGGCCAGCCGATCACCACCATGATCGAGCTGGAGACCGGCAGCCAGATCGCGCACTACCTCGCCGGCGCGTCGACCCAGCGCCTCGTGATGGCGGGCTCGACCGGCTATGGCTTCATCGCCCAGATCGGCGACCTGGTCGGCCGTCAGAAGGCCGGCAAGACCTTCCTGGCGCTGGACGAGGGCGAGGCGCCGCTGCTGGCGCTGGTGCCGGGGGATGCGGTGGCGCTGCAGCTGGGCGTGCTGAGCGCCCAGGGGCGGCTGCTGAGCTTCCCGCTCGATGAGCTCAAGCACCAGCCCAAGGGCGGCAAGGGCCTGATGTTGATGGACCTGGAGGCCAAGGACAGCCTCGTGTCGCTGGCCTGCTTCACGACGCAGCTGCGCGTGCATGGCAGCGGCCGCGGCGCCAAGCCGCGCGATGAGCTGCTGCGCAACCAGTCGCTGGCAGCCTATGCGGCCAAGCGGGCCCGCAAGGGCAAGCCTGTCGACGGGCTGATGAAGGTGGCGCGCCTGACCGCGGAGTGAGGGCCGGCGCTGCGGCGGCCCGTCGGCCGGCGCAGGCGCTTCAGTCGCGCAGCGGGAAGAAGCGGTCCCGGATCACCAGGCTCTGCGTGGTGCGCAGCACCACGCCGTTCTTGAAATGGACGTTGAAGCGCAGGCCATAGCCCGACTGCTCGGGCTCGACGGTCCAGTCCCAGACGTCCTCCTCGCTGAGCCGGAAATAGACCCGGCTGCGCTCGGTGCCGAGCATGCGGCTGACCTGCTCGGGCGTCATGCCGGGCACGATGCGGGCCCGTGCCGCGGCGGACAGGCCGTCCTCGATGCCCAGCAGCCGGCCGTCGGGTGCCAGAGTCACGAGATAGCAATGCGTGCCAAAGGGCTGGCTGGAGTACTCCAGCGTTCGACCGCCGTCGGCCTCGGGCCAGATCCGCTTCGGGGCGCCGAAGCGGGCCACGACGTCGGACTCGCGACTCGTGCCCGGCGTCAGCCGCGGCCCGCGGTCGAGGCCGGCGCAGCCGATCAGGCCAACGGCACACAGGGCGATGAGGGCGAGCCGCATCGGCGCTTCCTTCAGGGCCGGGCCAAGGCCCGCGCGCAGGCGCTGACCAGGCTGGGGCCCTCGTAGATCAGGCCGGTGTAGATCTGCACCAGGTCGGCACCGGCCTCGATCTTGGCCCGCGCCTGGGCCGGGCTCACGACACCGCCAACGCCGATGATCGGGTAGCCCGCCGGCAGGGCGGCGCGCAGCAGCCGGATGACGCGGTTGCTGGCCTCGAAGACCGGCGCGCCGGACAGGCCGCCCGCCTCGTCGGCATGGGCCAGGCCCTGCACCTTGTCGCGCGCAATCGTGGTGTTGGTCGCGATGACGCCGTCGATGCCGTTGACCTTGAGCGTCTGCGCGATCACGCCGACCTGGGCTTCCTCCAGGTCGGGCGAGATCTTGACGAACATCGGCACGCGCCGGCCGGTCTGGCTCTCCAGCTGCAGCTTGCGCTGCTGCAGCCGCGAGAGCAGGGCGTCCAGCGCCTCGTCGCTCTGCAGCGCCCGCAGGTTCTTGGTGTTGGGGCTGGAGATGTTGATGGTGATGTAGTCGGCGTGGGGGAACACGCCCTCAAGCCCGATCAGGTAGTCGTCCACCGCGTTCTCGATCGGCGTGGCGGCGTTCTTGCCGATGTTCAGGCCGAGGATGCCGCCGGCCGCGCGGAAGCGGTAGGCGCGCTTCACGTTGGCGATGAAGCTGTCCAAGCCCTCGTTGTTGAAGCCCAGCCGGTTGATCAGGGCCTTGGCTTCGGGCAGGCGGAACATGCGCGGCTTGTCGTTGCCGGGCTGGCCCTTGGGCGTCACCGTGCCCACCTCGATGAAGCCAAAGCCCATCGCGCCCAGGCCGTCGATGCAGCGGCCGTTCTTGTCCAGGCCGGCGGCCAGGCCCACGCGGTTCGGGAAACGCAGGCCGGCGACGGTCACCGCGTCGCTGACCCGCTCGCCGCTCCACAGGCACTGCAGCGGGGTGTTTTGCAGCTTGGCAATGCTGTCGAGCGTCAATTCATGGGCGCGCTCGGGATCGAGGCCAAACAGGAAGGGGCGGGCAAGGGCGTAGGGAATCACTGACATGGCCGCGATTGTCTCAGGCTGCTCCAGCGGCTGGGCCTGCGGGCGACCGCTTGCGCTGATCGGGGCCGTCTGCGCTCGGCTTAGCGGTCTTGGTGCCCGCCCTGGCCCCGTCGGCTGGCAAGCGGTGAAAATCAGGCGCTTCTATGGAGCCTGAAATGAAGCCTTTGGATGATGCCCGCCTTGACCGTGAAATCGGCTCCCGCGATGAGACGCGCGACACCACACGCACCGACGACACCCGCATCGGCGCCGTGCGCGCGCTGATCAGCCCGGCCCTGCTGCTGGAGGAGTTGCCGATTCCGGACGCCGCCCTGTCCCTGGTCGAGGAGGCGCGCCAGCAGATCAGCAACGTGCTGCATGGCCGGGATGACCGGCTGCTGGTCATCGTCGGCCCCTGCTCCATCCACGACCACGACCAGGCGATGGATTACGCGCGGCTGCTGAAGGCCGCGCGCGATGAACTGAGCCGCGACCTGCTGGTGGTGATGCGGGTCTACTTCGAGAAGCCGCGCACCACGGTGGGCTGGAAGGGCTATATCAACGACCCCCGCCTGGACGGCAGCTTCCACATGAATGAGGGCCTGCGCCTGGCGCGCCAGCTGCTGCTCGACATCAATGGCCTGGGCCTGCCGGCCGGCACCGAGTTCCTGGACCTGCTGTCGCCGCAGTACATCTCCGACCTGATCGCCTGGGGCGCGATCGGCGCGCGCACGACCGAGAGCCAGAGCCACCGCCAGCTGGCCTCGGGCCTGAGCTGCCCGGTGGGCTTCAAGAACGGCACCGATGGTGGCATCAAGGTGGCCAGCGATGCCGTGCTCGCGGCGCGCAGCGCCCATGCCTTCATGGGCATGACCAAGATGGGCACGGCCGCGATCTTCGAGACCCGCGGCAATGCCGACTGCCATCTGATCCTGCGCGGCGGCAAGACGCCGAACTACGACGCCGCCTCGGTCAACGCGGCCTGCGAGGCACTGAAGGCCTCGGGCCTGCGCGAGCAGGTCATGATCGACTTTTCCCATGCCAATTCGAGCAAGAAGTACGAGCGCCAGCTGGACGTCGGCCGCGACGTGGCCGGCCAGATCGCCGCGGGCGACCATCGCATCACCGGCGTGATGATCGAAAGCCATCTGCAGCCCGGCCGCCAGGACCTGGCCGAGGGCCAGACCAAGGCCGACCTCAAGCCCGGCGTGTCCATCACCGACGCCTGCCTGGGCTGGAGCCAGACCGAGCCGTTGCTGCGCGAGCTGGCGGCGGCGGTTCAACAGCGCCGCGGCTGATGCCGGGCGGCCCGGCAAAATCGACGCCATGAACCAAGACCAGCTCAAGCAACTCGTCGGCCGCGCCGCGCTCGACTACGTCACGCCCGGCCAGATCGTCGGCGTCGGCACCGGCTCCACGGTGGACTGCTTCATCGACGCGCTCGCCGCCAGCGGCATCGCGGTCGCGGGGGCCGTCTCCAGCTCGGAGCGCTCGACGAAGCGGCTGCAGCAGCACGGCATCCGCGTGCTGGATGCAGCCGAGGTGACCGGCCTCACCGTCTACATCGATGGCGCCGACGAGATCGACCACCAGGGTTTCATGATCAAGGGCGGCGGCGCGGCGCTGACGCGCGAGAAGATCGTTGCGGACCTTGCGAAGACCTTTGTCTGCATCGCCGATGCGTCCAAGCTGGTGCAGACGCTGGGCAGGTTCCCGCTGCCGGTCGAGATCATCCCGATGGCTGCCGCCCAGCTGACGCGGCGCTTTGCCGCCCTCGGCGGCAGCGCGACGCTGCGCGCGGGTGTCGTCACCGACAATGGCGGCCACATCCTCGATGTCACCGGCCTGTCCATCACCGACCCGCTGGCCTTCGAGGCCGAGGTCAACCAGTGGCCGGGCGTCGTCACGGTGGGTGTGTTCGCCCGCCACAAGGCCCAGGTCTGCCTGCTGGGCGGGGCCGACGGCGTCCGGACGCTGAGCTTCTGACGCACCGGCAGCGCCCCTTACCGCGTCACATCCCGCGCCACATGCCCCGCCCCCGCTTCGGTTTCGATGCGGAAGCGCATGAACGCCACCACGGCTGGCGCAGCCTGGTGTTCAAACTGGCCATCGGCGCGGTGACGACGTGGGTGGTGTGGCGATTCGGTGGCTGGACCGGCCTGCTGGTGAGCCTGATGCTTTGGGCGCGCCTGCTGGCCGACGAGCTGATGGCCGGGCTGCTGATGGCCTGGCACGCCTTGCGTGGCCTGGCTTTCCGATCCGTGCAAGGCCGGTATTACCAGTTCAAGGGGCATCGCATCCGGGTCGAGGACGACGATCTATTGCGCCAGCGCTGGTTGTCCGTGGACGACCTCAGCAGCGCGCTCGGGGCGACCATCCCGCTGCCAACGCTGCGCCGGCGCTGGCCCGATGGGCTGCGCGAGCAGCGTGATGGCGTTTACGTGCTCGACGACGTCGCGATGGCCTGGTTGGCCGAGCAACGTGACGCCCGCGCCGCCCGGTTGCGGCAGTGGGTGGAGCGCGACGTGTGGTACCCGGTTCGGGGCCGCAAGGCCGGCCTCATCGGAGCCAAAAAGGGGGCGCCCGAGGGCGCCCCTGAACAACACCGCTGAGGGTGTCGGGGCGTCAGTTGCGGCCGACCGCGCTCCAGGCAGCGGCCACCTGGGCCGAGTAGTCGGCGCCCAGCGTGCCGGCGAGCTCCTGGGCGGCGGCGATCGTCGCAGCGCGCGCGCCGGCGTAGTTGGTGCTGGAGGTCATCTTGGTCGTCAGCGCCCGGTACCAGATCTTGGCGGCGGCCGCGCGGCCGATGCCGCTCAAGGTGCCGCTGCCGGTGGCCACGCGCGTGTTGCCGGCCACGCAGGTCGGGCTCGTGCCGTAGGGGCTGTTGGTGCCCTCGGCCAGCAGGAAGAAGAAGTGGTTGGCGACGCCCGAACTGAAGTGCACGTCGAGGTTGCCCACGCCCGAGTACCAGCAGTCCGACGAGCTGCCATCGAGGCTGGGCTTGTACATATAGCGCAGCGCTCCGCCGCCGACCATGAACTTCTCGCCGATCAGGTAGTCACCCGCATCGCTGCTGTTGGCGGCATAGAACTCCACCATCGTGCCGAAGATGTCGGAGGTGGCCTCGTTCAGGCCGCCGGATTCGCCCGAGTAGGTCAGGTTGGCGGTGCGGCTGGTCACGCCATGGGTCATCTCGTGGCCGGCCACGTCCAGCGCCACCAGCGGCCTCAGCGTGGTGCCGTCGCCGTCGCCGTAGGTCATGCAGAAGCAGGCGTCCGACCAGTAGGCGTTGTTGTAGTTGCGGCTGTAGTGCACGCGGTTGTAGGCGCCCCTGCCGTCGTTGGCGATGCCCAGCCGGCCGTGCACGTTCTTGTAGTAGTCCCAGGTCACCGCGGTGCCGTATTGGGCGTCGGCGGCAGCGCTCTGGTTGCTGCTGGTGCTGTTGTTGCCCCAGATGTTGTCCGCGTCGGTCAGGATGCTGCCGCCGCTGGTGCGGTTGGCCAGGTTGATCGTGTAGGTGTTGCCGCGGCTCGGGTCGCGCAGCTCATAGCCGCCGCTGACCGTGTTGGTGGTCAGGGTCACGTTGCCGCTGTACAGGGTCTTGCCGGTGCCGGTGGCGGCGGCGGTGTGGATGTCGTCCCAGGCATCGAGCTGGCGGCCCGTGGCGGCGTCGACGATGACATGCTTCTCGAACGGCGTGCCGTCGACCGATTCACCGGAAACCGGCACGTCCCACGCCAGGGCCGGAGCCTGATCGCGGGCGTAGATCACCAGCGTCGGCTTCCCCAACGTGCCTGCCAGGGTGCGCGTCACCGTCAGCGCGGCACGGTTGGCATTCACGGCCGGTTTGCCACCGGCATTGATGCGCCAGCGCAGGTTGTGATGCACGGCCCGCAGGGTGCCGAAGCTGTCGCTTTGGACGATCAGGTCGCCGCCGATCACGCGCAGGCCGCCCACCGTGCGGTCCAGTCGGACATGGCTGGCACCGTCGGCGTCGATCACGACATCGCGGACCTGGTAGCTGTGGTCGTTGTCATGCAGGCTCAGGCCCGGAAACTGGCGCAGATGCGCTTCAGCACGGGTCTGCGCGGCCTGCACGCGCGCGGCGTCGGCACGGACCGACTGGGCCTGGGCCGAAGCGGCCGCGAGCGCGGCGCAGAGCACAGACATCTGAAGAGTAGGGCGATGCATAGAAAGCTCCTGCTGTGTTGGACGCGGCGGATCTGCCGCTGATCACGCCGGTGCGGCGCTGCCGCGACTGTGCGCAGTGGATGCAAGCCGGCGTGTCGGGTGTCACCCCGGGTTGGCGCCTGTGCGCAACGCCCTCGCCTGGCCAATGCCGGTCTGAAGCCCTGTGCTTTCGCGGCAGACGGCGGTTGCACCCGAAACAGGGACGGGCGTTTCCTGATTCACAAGCAAAAAAAAGCCGGCCCACACGGGCCGGCTGGTGGCGATAGGCGGCAACTCGCCGCCACGCCTTGATCAGAAGGTTTCCCAGTCGCCGTCGTCTTTGGGCGCTGGCGACGGCGCCGCTGCACGGGCCGGGGCAGGGGCCGGCTTCACGGCAGGCGCGGCCTTGGGCGACGCGCTGGCGGCGGCCTTGGCCGCCGGCCTCGCCGCTGGCGCGGCGGCGCCGCCGGCGGTCGCCGGCCGGGGTGCCGGCTGCGCTGCGGTGGCCTTGGGCGCAGCAGCCTTGGGCGCGGCTGCCTTGGCTGCCGAGGCGCGTGTGGCGCCGCCACTCAGCCGGAAGACGCTGATGGCCTCGGCCATGCGCGCCGATTGCTCGCGCAGGCTTTCCGCCGCCGCAGCGGACTCCTCGACCAGCGCGGCGTTCTGCTGCGTCATCTGGTCGAGCTGAACCACCGAGCTGTTCACCGAGGCGATGCCTTCGCTCTGCTCGCGGGCGGCGGCGCTGATCTCGCCAATGATGTCGGTGACCCGCTGCACGCTGGCGACGATCTCGGTCATGGTCGCGCCCGCGGCCTGCACCTGCTCGGTGCCGGAGTCCACACGCTCGACGCTGGCGCTGATCAGGCTCTTGATCTCCTTGGCCGCCTCGGCGCTGCGCTGCGCCAGCGCCCGCACCTCGCCCGCGACGACCGCGAAGCCGCGGCCCTGCTCGCCGGCCCGCGCGGCTTCCACCGCCGCGTTCAGCGCCAGGATATTGGTCTGGAAGGCGATGCCATCGATGACACCGATGATCTCGTTGATCTTGCGTGAGCTCTGGCTGATCTCGTCCATCGTCGAGACCACCTGGGAGACCGCCTCGCCGCCGCGCTGGGCGACGCTGGCGGCCGAGCTGGCCAGCTGGTTGGCCGTCATCGCCGCATCGGCGGTTTGTTTGACCGTGCCGGTCAGCTCGCTCATCGACGAGGCCGTGTTCTGCAGGTTGCTCGCGGTTTGCTCGGTGCGCTGGCTCAGGTCGAGGTTGCCGGTGGCGATCTCGGCGCTGGCCGTGCCGATGCTGTCGGTGGCCTCGCGCACCTGGGCGATCAGCTGTTGCAGCCGTTGCTGGGTATCTCCAAGCGACGCGAGCAGCCGGCCGACATCGTCGCTGCCGCCGTGCGGGATCGGATGGGTCAGGTCGAAGCGGGCCAGCGCCTCGGCGGCCAGGGTGGCCGCGTGCAGCTTGTCGGACTCGCCGCCGCTGGTCAGCAGCGCGGCCAGTCCGGCCAGCCAGGCCAGTACCAGGCTGGCAATCAGCCAGGTCTTGGCGGACCCGCCGGGGTCGGCGACACCGGTGATCACGATGCCCACGCCCAGCGTCACGACGCCGAGCACCACCATCAGCGCCAGCTTCAGCCGCTGCGAACCACTTCCAGATCCGAACATGCCGTCTTCTCCATCAAGAGCCAGTGGACGCCGGCGCCGCCGGCAAACGCCTCAGTGTGCCGTCTCGCCACCCGTGCCGTCTGTGGTGTCTGTGGCAAAACGGCAATAGTTGTGCGATGACCGGGTCAGCCGCCGCGCCGCCGCCGCTGGCGCAGGGCCAGGCGCAAAGGGTCGACGGCATCGAGCAGGTCGGCCTCGACCGGGCGGGGCAGGCCCAGGGCCTGGGCGGCCACCAGCTGGCCGGCAAGGGCCGCCCAGTAGATGCCGCGGGACGCAAAGCCGGTGCACAGCAGCAGGCCGGGAAGGCGGGGCTGCAGCCGCAGCTGGTCGGCGGCGTTGCCCGGCGCGGCCAGACCGCCGATCAGCGGCAGCCGGTCCGGGGCGATCAGCCGCCAGCCGACGCGTCCGGCCAGCGGGCCGGCGGGGGCCAGCGCCCGCCCGGCCAGCCGGCCGTAGCGCGCGAGGTTGTCGGCCTGGTCATCGGCGCGCAGGCCGGGTTCCAGGTCGCCGTCCTGGGTGGTCGCGCCGCACCACACGCCGCCCTGGCCGTCGGCGATGGCATAGCCGTCGCCGGCGATCGGCACCGCCGGGCACCACGGCGCCTCGGCCAGGTGGGTGAGCTGGCCGCGCTGTACCTGCAGATCGGCGCCGAGCGGGCCCAGAAGGGGCAGCTGCTGGTGGCCGCCGGCCAGCACGAGCAGCGGCGCACGGGCAATGCAGGCGCCGTCGCGGCCCTGCAGTGACCAGACGTCGCCGTCCCGTTGCAGGGCCGTCGCCTGGCAGCCGGTTTGCAGCGCCGCGCCGCTGGCGGCCAGCATCGCCCGCGTGTAGGCCGCCGGGTCCAGCGCGCCGCCGCCGGGGTAGAACCAGGCGGGCTGGGCCAGCGTCGTGCCAGCGCGGGCGGAGGCCTCGGCCGCGGACAGGGCCTGCACATAGCCCTCCGCTTCCCGCATGGCAGCGAGCGGCAGCCGGGTCTCCAGCCGCAGCAGGCCGGCCTGGTGGGGCAGGCCCAGCGCCGCCACCAGGCGCTGCGTGGCGAGGGCGGCGGCGCGGTTGAAGCGGGCGTGCGGGCCGTCGTCTGGGTTGACGGTGCCGTGGAACAGACCCGCCGGGTTGCCGGAACTGGCCTGGGCCGGGCCGCTCAGCGCTTCGACCACGGTGCAGGCCACACCGGCGCGTGACAGCGCCAGCGCGCAGGCGGCGCCCGCGAGGCCGGCGCCGACGATGACGGCCTCACGCGCGCCGGGTGCGAGCGGCGCCCGGCCGGCCGGGCGCCGCGGCGTGTGCCGTGGTGCGAAGCGGGCGGCGGTCATCTCCGGCTTGGGCGCCAGGCCCGGCGCCAGCCCGACCTCGAAGCCCAGCGCCGCCAGCGCCCGGCGCATCGGCCGGGACACGCTCCAGGTCGCGGCCGTGGTGCCGGGTGCCGCGTGCCGTGCGAGCTGCTTGAGCAGCCACTCGTCCCACATCTCGGGGTTGCGCGACGGCGCGAAGCCGTCGAGGTAGATCGCGTCGGCCTGCAGCACCAGTTCGCGCAGCAACTCGCGCGCATCGCCCAGGCCCAGCAGCAGTTCGACCCGCCCGCCCTCGAAGTGCAGCGGGTGCAGCCCGGGCGTCAGCGGCGGCCAGGCGGCCAGCAGCTGCTGCGCCAGGTCTGGCAGCGGGCTGGCGGCATGCGCGCGGGCGAGGTCGTCGCGGCGCAGCGGATGCTTCTCGACGCTGACGAAGACCAGGCGCTCGCAGCGGGCGGGGTCCTGCCGCCAGACGTCCCAGGTGGCGAGGAAGTTGTTGCCCAGGCCAAAGCCCGTTTCCAGCACGACGAAACAGCGCCGCCCCTGCCAGCGGCCCGGCAGGCCGTTGCCGCCGAGGAAGACATGCCGGGCCTGCGCCAGTGCCCCGGCGCGTGCGTGATAGACGTCGCCGAAGGCCGGCGACGCAGGTACGGCCGGGTCGGAGAAATCGACCTGGGCCGGGGTGATCGGCGTGCTCAAAACTCGACCGTCTCGCCGTGCTGCGGCACGCGCACGCGCAACCCGAGTTCATCCTGGATGCGGCTGCGCAGCGCGTCGGCCGCGGCCGGCTCGCCGTGCACCACATAGACCTGCTCCGGCGGGCGGGGCAGGGCGCGCAGCCACTGCAGCAGGCCCTCCGCGTCGGCGTGGCCCGAGAAGCCGTCGAGGTGGCTGACCTCGGCGTTCACCGACACCCAGCGGCCGCGCAGCTTGATCTCGCGCTCGCCCGCCACCATGCGGGCGCCCCGCGTGCCGCCGGCCTGGAAGCCCGGGAAGGCGATGTGGTGTTGGGGCTGGGGCGCCAGCGCTTCGATGTAGTTCAGCACCCGGCCCCCGGTGGCCATGCCGCTGGCCGAGATGACGATGGCCGGCCGCGCCCGGCGCTGGGCCAGGCTGGCGGCGAGCTTGAGGCTTTGCGGCTGCTTGGTAACGTAGTGGACCCGGTCGGTCAGGCTGCGGGCCTCGTCGGCCGGGATGCGCAGCAGCTTGGCATGCGTGAGGGTCAGCTCGGTGGCGCGCTCGGCCATCGGGCTGTCGAGCCAGATCGGCACCTCCAGCGGCAGTTCACCGGCGCGGCGCAGCCGCTGCAGCACCAGCAGCAGGGCCTGGGCGCGGCCCACGGCGAAGCTGGGCAGCAGCACCGAGCCGCCGCGCTTGAAGGTGGTGCGCAGGATCTGCGCCAGCCGCGCCTGCACATCCTCGGCCGGGTGCAGGCGGTTGCCGTAGGTGGACTCGATCATCACCACGTCGGCCGCCGGCGGCACCTGGGGCACAGGCATCAGCAGGTCGCCCACGCGGCCGATGTCGCCCGAGAACAGCAGGCTGCGCCCGCCGTGGCGCACATGGATGGAACTGGCCCCGAGCAGGTGGCCGGCCGGCGTGAAGCGCACCTCGGTGTCGCCGAGCTGGAGCCGGCCATCGCGGGGCAGCGGTTGAAATGCCTTCATCGTCGCCTCAGCCTCGCGCACGCCGTACAGCGGCAGGGCCTTGTCGTGGCGGCTGGATTGCTCGCGGTTGGCGCGCCTGGCGTCTTCCTCCTGCAGATGGGCGCTGTCGCGCAGCAGCACATCGCAGAGGTCCCGCGTCGCGGCCGTGGCATAGATCGGCCCCTGGAAGCCCTGACGGCGCAGGGCCGGCAGGTAGCCGCAGTGGTCGAGATGGGCGTGGGAGAGCAGCACGGCGTCCAGCGTGGAAGCCGGTGCGCCCAAGGGCAGCCAGTTGCGCTCGCGCAGCGCCTTGAAGCCCTGGAACAGGCCGGCGTCCAGCAGCAGGCGCTGGTCGCCCAGGGTCAGCAGATGGCGCGAGCCGGTGACGGTGTCGGCGGCACCGAGGAAGGTCAGCTTCATGGGGCACCCAGGCTTTGCATGGCGCCGGATTCGAGCACCTGCACCGCCGGGCCGTGTTGCGCCAGCGCAAGCCTCAGCGCGCGGGCCACACGCTCGGCCGCGATGGGGCGCCAGGCCGCGGGGATCAGCGGCGCCAGCGGCCGCGTCAGCCGCAGCGCCCAGGCCTCGCCCGGCCGGCGGGGCTGGCCGAGCGACTCTCGCGGGCCGTCCAGCAGCGAGGGCCGCGCGATGACGAGGCGCTCGAAGCCCAGGCCGATGAGTGCGGCCTCCGCCTCGCCCTTCACGCGGTTGTAGAACACGGCGGCGCGTGGGTCCGCGCCAAGGGCGGAGACGAGGCCGCAATGCGTGGCGCCGCGCTCGCGGGCCGCGCGCGCCACCGCGACGACGGCGTCGAAGTCCACCGCGCGGAAGGCCGCCTGCGAGCCGGCCTGGGCCATCGTCGTGCCCAGCGCGATGAAGACGCGCCGGGGAACCGGGAGGTCGGTGGGCAGGGCGGCCAGGTCAACGATGGCCTCATGCCGCAGCGCGCTGTTCGGCAGGCCGCTGAGTGGCCGCCGCACGAGGGCGAGCACCGGGGTGTCGCCAAGTTGGGCCAGCAGCTCGCGGCCGATCAGGCCGCTGGCGCCGGCCACCCAGGTCAGGTCGGAAGAGGGCATGCCCCGGATCTTAGAGACGACCCGCGGTCGAAGCCGCCGCAGGCGACGCCGGGCTCGCCGCAGGCCGGCGCCGTCAAGGGTGGGGGTGTCGCAGCGTCTTCCGGCCCGGTCAGTCCAGCGTGATCTGCAGGGCCTGCAGGGCTGCGGCGCCCGGCTGCCAGCGGCCACGCACGGTCAGCGAGCGGCCGTTGCGCAGGCCGGCCAGGCCGATCTTGCCGAAGCGCGTGCTGGCGTCCCATTGCACCGTCCAGCCCTGCAGCGTGAAGCGGCGCCGGGCGGGGTCCAGGTCGGTCAGGCGGCCGTTGATTTCCAGCGGCTCGGACGCCTCGACGGCGACCTCGGTCGCGACCAGTACGCCGTCACGCATGGTGCCGTGGACCTCGGCACCGGCGCCGGTCTGGAGCTGGGCCAGGCCCTCGATCTGGGCCTGGCTGGCATCCACCGGGACGCCGTCGAGCGCAAACCGCTGCGTGGAGCTGAGCTGCGTGATGCGGCCCTGCAGCTCGGTCTCGAGACCATCCGGGGGGCGCAGCGCGTCGTTGCGGGCCTGGAGCAGTAGCCAGCTGCCATCGGCCGCCGGTGCATCCAGCACCAGCCGCACCACCGAGCCGGGGCTGAGGTCGGCCGGGATGAGGGCCGGGTCTTCGGCGCGCGCCACCAGGGCACCGACCTGCAGCCAGTCGCGCCCACGGTCACCGACCACGCCGCGCAGCATCGGGGTGTCGGTGGGCAGCGCTCGCTCCAGCCGCGACGCGAGGATGCGCCCCCCGGCCAGGTCCAGCTGGCCCCACACCTGGACCTCCGCCGGCGTGCCGGCCGCGCCGGGCCCGCGCAGGGCGCTCGCTGGAACGCTGACCCGCTGGCCCAGCACGATCAGGGTGCGGCTGTCCAGCCAGCTGGCCGGGCCGACGACCTGGGTATCGACCACCACCCGATACGCCTGTGCCGATGCCGCGACCACGGGACCGGCCAGCACCTGTGCCGTCATTCCCGGGGCGATGCCTCGGCCGTGCAGCGCGACGCCGTCGCCGTCGCGCAGTTCGGCCCCGCGGATGTTCAGGCTGACGCCGCCTATCGTCAGCGGCGTGGTCGCGGTGACGGCCGCGCTCAGGAAGCTGCGGATCCGCCCGGTCCCGCCGGTGGCGACACCCAGCGGGCGCATGCCGGACGGCGCTTCGGCCGGGGCCGCCGTGGGCGCGGGCACTTCGCCGCCGCCGCCGCAGGCGCTGAGGCTGCCCGCGCCGGCCAGGGCCAGCCAGTGGCGGCGGGTGAGTCCGAGATCAGGGCGCAGGGGTGTCGGGCGTCGCATCGTCAGGCTCCAGGTCATGGTCGTGGTAGGTGAACAGGCCCAGTCGGGCCCGGTGGGTGCCGGGGCGGCCGGCGGCCTGATCGGCGGCAATCAGGCGCTCCAGCTCCGGGATCAGCTCGGCGCGCAGCCGAACCCACTGCGCGCGGGCCAGGTCGCCGATGGCGGCGGCGGACTGCTCGCTGAGTTCATCGGCATAGATGGCCTGCTCGAAATGGCGGCGGTCGCGGTGCACGACATTGGCGGTCGCAGCGGCGAGGTGGTCGCCGACGTTGGCGCCGAGGAAACCGAACATCTGCGCATCGTCCTGCGTGGGGGCGACACGTTCGGTGTCGAGATGTACGGTCTGGCCATCGTCCGACAGCCGCACCAGGCCCAGGCGCAGCATCTCGTCGAGCAGGCTGCGCGGGTGCACATGGCGGGTGATGGCCTGCGCCAGGCTGTCGAAGCTGGGTGCCGGGCCGGATCGCGGCAGGGCCAGGGGCTGGTCGCCCGGGCCCCGGTAATCCGGATGAGTCATCCAGTGGGCGTAGGCGCGGCCGGCTGGCGTCGGGCGCTGGGCCGGCAGCGGGGCCAGCTCACCCGAGAGGCGGGTGACCTCGCGGCGGCTCAAGCCGGTGGCGGTGGCGACGCGGCTCACGTCGCGGCCCGCCGTGTGGCCGGCCTCGCGTGCGGCCCGCACAAACGCGCGCTTGAGCAGTTCCTCCACCGGCGCATGCGCCAGGCCGTGGGCGACGCACAGGCGCGCCAGGGGCACGAGCAGGGCCTCGAGAGCGGGGAGTAACAACTCATCACGTTTGTCCATTTGACGGGTCAATTCTGAGCGCGCAACATGAAATGCGCAATTTGTGCATTTGTTCGAAATCGTAAACGACTGGAGCGATGACATGCCGACCTACACCCTGAACGTGAACGGCCGCGACCTGCAGGCCGCGGTCAGTTCGCCCGAGATGCCCCTGCTGTGGGTGCTGCGCGATGTGCTGGGCCTGACCGGCACCAAATACGGCTGCGGCATCGAGATCTGCGGCGCCTGCACGGTCTGGATCAACGGCCAGCCCGAGAAGAGCTGCGACATCGACGTGTCGTCCGCCGTCGGCCAGCGCATCACCACCATCGAGGGGCTCTCGCCCGACCGCAGCCACCCGGCGCAGAAGGCCTGGGTGCTGCACCAGGTGCCGCAGTGCGGCTACTGCCAGAGCGGCATGCTGATGAGCGTGGCCGGGTCGATGAACGCGGGCCACCACGGCGCCGAGATCGCCAACGAGGTGGACAACCTCTGCGTCTGCGGCACCTACCAGCGCATCAAGACGGCCGTGGCCGGGCTGTGAAGGAGAGCACCATGAACGCACGCATTCCTTCCGATGCCGTCACCGCTGGCGTGGACCGGCGCCAGTTCCTGGGCAGCGGGGTGGGCCTGACCCTGGGCCTGGTGCTCGGTGGCAAGGCCGAGGCCGCCACGGCCACCGCCGTCAATGCCTGGCTGACCATCGGCAGCGACGGCAGCATCACGCTCGCCAGCGGCGCCTCCGACATGGGGCAAGGCTCGTTCTCGGGCCTGGCCCAGATCCTGTGCGAGGACCTGATGGTGGATCTCGCCCAGGTGCGCGTCGTGCCGGCGGCGCCGTCCCTGGCCAGCCCGGCCCCGGTGGGCGTGGCCATCAACACCGTGGGCTCCAGCGTCACGCGCAGCAACTTCTGGCGGCTGCGGGATGCCGCCGCCCTCGCGCGCGAGATGCTCGTCAGCGCCGCGATGGTCGAGCTGGGCGATGGCGCGCGGGCCCACTACACGGTGGCCAGCGGCGTCGTCACGCACCTGCCGACCGGCCGCAGCCTGTCCTACGCCCAGCTCGCGGCCCGCGCGGCGACGCTGCCGGTGCCGGCCTCGGCGCCGCTGGTGCCCGATGCCCAGCTGCGCTGCATCGGCCAGCCCCTGCCGCGGGCCGACATCCCGGCCAAGGTGGACGGCAGCACGGTCTACGGCATCGACGTGCGCCGGCCGGGCATGGCCTACGCCGCCATCCGGCACTGCCCGAGCTTCGGGGGCGTGCTGGCCGCGACGCCGTCCGTCCCCAGCGGCGCACTGGCGGTGGTGCCGGTGAAGGTGGCGCCGGGCACCGCCCGCGGGCTGGAGGCCGTGGGCAACATCAATGCGGTGGCCGTGGTGGGCCCCACCACCTGGGATGCCTGGCAGGCCGCGCGGCGCCTGCCGTTGAAGTGGACGCTGCCGGCCAACGTGGCGGCGCTGAACAGCAGCCAGTTCATGGCCGATGCCCAGGCCTTGATGACCGCCGCGACGCCGTATGCCGTGGGTGCCCCGAACGGGCCCGGCACAGCCTACACCGTCGAGCGCAGCGGCACGCCCGAGGCGGCCATCGCCGGCGCCGGCACCAAGCTGGAAGCGACCTACAGCCTGCCGTACGTGGCCCATGCCTGCATGGAGGTGCTGAACTGCACCGTGGACTTCCAGCCCGGCGTGAGCTGCGAGGTGTGGGCGCCGACGCAGTCGGCCAAATCGGCGTTGACCTTGGTGATCGCGCTGACCGGCATGACCGCTGCGCAGGTCACGATCCACGTCACAGCGCTCGGCGGCGGCCTGGGCCGCAAGGCCGAGCTGGACTTCATCTCCCAGGCGGTGCAGGTGGCGATGGCGGTGAAGAAGCCGGTCAAGCTGATGTGGCCGCGGGAGGAGGACTTCACCCACGACCAGTGCCGGCCCATGGCGCTGGTGCGGGTGCGGGCCGGGCTGAACCAGGCCGGCCAGGTGCTGGGCTGGACCTACCGGAACGTCTCGCCGTCCATCCTCGGCCAGCGCGGCGTGCCGCTGCCGGCCACCGGCGACAGCCAGGGCTACGAGGGCTCACAGGCGCTGCCCTACGACTTCGGCGCCCGGCTGACCGAGTGGGTCAGCCACACGGCGGGCATCCCGGTGGGCTTCTGGCGCTCGGTCGGGGCGTCGATCAATACCTTCGCGGTGGAGTCGATGATCGATGAGCTGGCCCTCGCGGCGGGCGCGGACCCTTACCAGTACCGCCGTGCGCGCCTGAGCAGCAACGCGCGCTGGCTGGCGGTGCTCGATGCGGCGGCCCAGGCCGCCGGCTGGGGTGGCGCGGTACCCGCCGGGCGGGCACGGGGCATTGCCATCGGCACCGCGTTCAACAGCATCGTGGCGCAGGTGGTGGAGGTCAGCGCCACGACGGCCGGCCCGAAGGTGACCCGCGTGTGGCTCGCGATCGACTGCGGCTGGGTCGTGAACCCGAACTCGGTCGAGGCGCAATTGATCGGTGGCGTCGTGCACGGGCTGAATGCCGCGCTCTTCGGCAAGCAGACCTTCGTGAACGGCGCGGCCCAGGCCCGCAATTTCAACAACAGCCGGATGATCCGGCTCGGCGAGATGCCTCAGGTGGTGGTGAAGCTGATGCCTCAGCCGACCGCGCTGGACCGCAGCGCGGTGATGGGCGGCGTGGGCGAGCTGGGGGTGCCCACGCTGGCGCCGGCCCTGGCCAACGCCTGGGCCCGGCTCAGTGGCAAGCGGGTGAGGGCACTGCCCTTCTACCCGAATGCCACGATGAGCGATTAGCGCTTGGGCTGGGTCAGCCGCGGGCCGTTGGTGTGGCGCGGGGCACCACCATCGCGGCTCGGCTGGCCCTGCGGCCGTGGCGCGGTGCGAGCACCGCCATGGCCGGTGTGGCTGCCGGCAGGCTTGGCGCCGCCGTGGCCGGCATGGGCCTGGGGCTTGCCGCCGCCGCCGCCGTTGTTCGAGCGGCCACCGTCGCGCGAGCCGCCACGGTTTCCGCCGCCACCACCACCGGGGCGGCCACCCCGGCCGGCATGCTGCGGCGGGTTGGGGTTGCGGCCGCGGCTGCCGTTGGGGTTGAGCACGGTGCGGCCGAGCACGATGGGCTCGGCCTTCTCATTCGGGTCGGGCGCGAAGCCGGGCACGATCGCCTTGGGAATCTCGCGCTTGATGAGCTTCTCGATGTCGCGCAGGAAGCCGTTTTCGTCGACGCAGACCAGGCTGACGGCCTCGCCTTGGGCGCCAGCACGGCCGGTGCGGCCGATGCGGTGGACATAGTCCTCCGGCACATTGGGCAGCTCGAAGTTGACGACGTGGGGCAGCTGGTCGATGTCGATGCCGCGGGCGGCGATGTCGGTGGCGACCAGGCAGGTCAGGTCGCCCGACTTGAAGTCGGCCAGGGCCTTGGTGCGGGCACCCTGGCTCTTGTTGCCGTGGATGGCCATCGCGCTGATGCCCTGGTCGTTCAGATAGTCCGTCAGGCGGTTGGCGCCGTGCTTCATGCGCGTGAAGACCAGCACCTGGTGCCAGTCGCCGCTCTTGATCAGGTGCACCAGCAGTTCCTTCTTGCGCTCGCGGCCCACGGGGTGGACCTTCTGTGCGATCTGGTCGTTGGTCTGGTTGCGGCGGGCCACCTCGATGAGGGCCGGCTGGTTCAGCAGGCGGTCGGCGAGGTTCTTGATGTCGTCGCTGAAGGTGGCGCTGAAGAGCAGGGTCTGCTTCTGCGCGGGCAGCAGGGCCAGCACCTTCTTGATGTCGTGGATGAAACCCATGTCCAGCATGCGGTCGGCTTCGTCCAGCACCAGGATCTCGATCTTGCTCAGGTCGAGGTTGCCCAGGCCGGCGTGGTCGAGCAGGCGGCCGGGCGTGGCGACGAGGATGTCGACGCCGTCACGCAGCTTGTTGATCTGCGGCTGCATGCCGACGCCGCCGAACATCACCATGCTCTTGAGCTGGGGCAGGTATTTGCCATAGGTCTGCACGCTTTCCTCGACCTGGGCGGCGAGCTCGCGGGTCGGTGTCAGCACCAGGGCGCGGATGGCCGGGCGGCCGCGTTTGTCGAGCGTGCGCTGACCGGCCTGCAGGCGGTGCAGCATCGGCAGCGTGAAGCCGGCGGTCTTGCCGGTGCCGGTCTGGGCGCCGGCCATCAGGTCACCGCCCTTCAGAACGGCGGGGATGGCCTGGGCCTGGATGGGGGTGGGGGAGGTGTAGCCAGCGTCGGCGATGGCCTTGAGCAGCGGCGCTGCCAGGCCGAGGGAATCGAAACTCATTCGGTTGGGGAGTGAGCACGCCTGGTCGCATCGCCTGCCGCGCCGCTTGAGGGGCGGCGCCAGTCTTCGGGCAGGGCGGGCAGCGTGCAGGGGCTGAGAAGAGATCGCCGCGCAAGACTGAGAAGCGCGGCGTTGGCGCCATTCTACTGGGCGGCGACCCGGGTCCGGTCGACATCGAACCAGTTTCCTGGCGAGTGCGTGACCGTGATGTTCGACCGCATCGCCCAGGGGATGATCTGGCGGTGCAGCGGAATGATGTTGATCTGCTGCCGGTACTCGGCCAGTGCGCCCTTGATCAGCTGCTCGCGCTTCTTGGGATCGGGCTCGACGGTGGAGGCCGCCGCCAGCGCATCGGCCTTGTCGTTGACCCAGCCGCCGTAGTTGGCCACGCCGACGCCCTGCTCGCCGCGGTTGCGCAGCACCGGTGTCAGCATGATCTCGGCATCCGTCGAGTTGCCGCCCCAGCCGTGCAGGTAGAGGCTGGTGTCGAACTTCTCCAACTTGGGGAAGAACAGCACCCGGGGCATCGCGTTGACCTTGACCTTGATCTTGAGCTGGGCCCAGAGGCTGGCCAGCGCGATGCAGATCCGCTCGTCGTTGACGTAGCGGTTGTTGGGGCAGTCCAGCGTCACCTCGAAGCCATCGGGGTAGCCGGCCTCGGCGATCAGTTTCTTGGCGGCGGCCATGTCGAAGGGCAAGCGAGTCTCGAGCGCCGGGTCGTTGTAGCCGCCCCGGGCCGATGGCGTCAGGCCGCCGGTGGGGACGGAAAAGCCGCTCATCAATTTGCTCTTGATCGCGTCGATGTCGATGGCCTGGTACATCGCGCGGCGCACGCGCAGGTCCTTGAACGGGTTCTTGTCACCGGGCACCTGGCCGTAAAGCAGCTTGTCGCGCGACTGGTCCATGCCGATGTAGACGATGCGGTTCTCGACGCCGTCCAGCACCTTGACCCCCGGCGTGCTGCGCAGCCGCTCGACATCGCGCGGCGGCGGGTCGAGCACAAAATCCACCTCGCCGGAGATGAGCGCGGCGGTGCGGGTGGCGTCCACGCTGATCGGCAGGAACACCAGGTCCTGCACATTCCCTTGCGTCGGGTCGGCCTTGCCCCAGTGGTTGGGATTGCGCTTGAACACGGTCTTCACGCCGGGCTGGCGGCTCACCAGCATGAAGGGGCCGGTGCCGTTCGCGTTCTGGCTGGCAAAGGATTCCTCCTTGGCCTTCAGGTCGAGCGGCCGGGTCACGCGGTTGGCCTCGCACCAGCGTTTGCTCATGATCTGCAGGCTGGTCAGATGCTCGGCGAAGACCGGGTTCGGCTTGTCCAGCGCGAACACCACCGTCAGCGGATCGATCGCCTTCGGGATGCCGACGGCATTGGCGTAGACCCGAAACGGCGAGGTCGGGTCGCGCAGCCGCTGCATCGAGAACACCACGTCGTCGGCCGTGAAGGGCGTGCCGTCATGGAACTTGACGCCCGGACGCAGCTTCACGCGCCACAGCAGCGGGGTCACCTGGGTCCACTCGGTGGCCAGCGCCGGCCCGATGTTCTGGTCGGGCGCGCGCCTTGCCAGGGTCTCGTAGACCTGGCCGTTCAACGAGTTGGTCAGGATCTCGTTCGCGGCATGGGGGTCGGTGCTCTGCATGTCGCCCTGAGCGGCCCAGCGCAGGGTCTGGGCGTTGGCGAGCGTGGCGGCGGTGAGCAGGGTGAGGGCGATCAATCGGCGCATCGGCGGCACTCCATAACGATGACCGCAGTGTGCCGCCTTCCCGCGGGGTGGCGGTTGAGTGCGAACCCCGCTCCGGGCGCGGCAGACGCTGCCCGGACAAGCTCTGCGACAATGCCAGCCGCAGCGGGCTTGGTGCGTTGGCGCCAGGGCCCGCGTTCGCTTTTCCGATTCCCAGAACCTCGCGAGCACCATGGCCCAGTACGTCTTCAGCATGAACCGTGTCAACAAGACGGTTCCCCCCAAGCGCCACATCCTCAAGGACATCTCGCTGTCGTTCTTCCCCGGCGCCAAGATCGGCGTGCTGGGCCTGAACGGTTCGGGCAAGTCCACGCTGCTGAAGATCATGGCCGGCGTCGACAAGGAGATCGAGGGCGAGGCCATCCCGATGCCCGGCATCAAGATCGGCTACCTGGAGCAGGAGCCCAAGCTCGACCCCGACCAGACCGTGCGCGAGGCCGTCGAGGAAGGCATCGGCGGCGTGCTGGCCGCGAAGAAGCGGCTGGACGAGGTCTATGCCGCCTATGCCGAGCCGGACGCCGACTTCGATGCGCTGGCCGCCGAGCAGGGCGAGCTGGAAGCCATCATCGCCGCCGCCGGCAGCGAGAACACCGACCTGCAGCTCGAACTCGCCGCCGACGCACTGAACCTGCCGCCCTGGGACGCCCAGATCGGCGTGCTCTCTGGCGGCGAGAAGCGCCGCGTCGCGTTGTGCCGCCTGCTGCTGTCCAAGCCCGACATGCTGCTGCTCGACGAACCGACCAACCACCTGGACGCCGAGTCGGTGGAGTGGCTGGAGCAGTTCCTGCAGCGCTTCCCGGGCACCGTGGTGGCCATCACCCACGACCGCTACTTCCTCGACAACGCCGCCGAGTGGATTCTCGAACTCGACCGCGGCCACGGCATTCCGTGGAAGGGCAATTACTCCGACTGGCTGGACCAGAAGGAAAAGCGCTTGGAGCAGGAGCAGAAGAGCGAGGACGCCCGCGCCAAGGCGATGAAGGAAGAACTGAAGTGGGTGCGTTCCAACGCCAAGGGCCGCCAGGCCAAGAGCAAGGCGCGCCTGGCCCGCTTCGAGGAACTCTCCGACGTCGAATACCAGAAGCGCAACGAGACCAACGAAATCTTCATTCCGGTGGCCGAGCGCCTGGGCAATGAAGTCATCGAGTTCGAGGGCGTCTCCAAGAGCTTTGGCGACCGCGTGCTGATCGACAACCTGTCGTTCAAGGTGCCGGCTGGCGCCATCGTCGGCATCATCGGCCCCAACGGCGCCGGCAAGTCGACGCTGTTCCGCATGATCCAGGGCGTGGAGCAGCCGGACTCCGGCACGGTCAAGATCGGCAAGACCGCCAAGCTGGCCTTCGTCGACCAGAGCCGCGCCAGCCTGGACGGCAGCAAGACCGTCTGGGAAGACGTCTCCGGCGGCCTGGACAACATCGTGGTCGGCAAGTTCGTGATGCCCAGCCGTGCGTATCTCGGCCGCTTCAACTTCAAGGGCAACGACCAGCAAAAGCTCGTTGGCGCGCTGTCCGGCGGTGAACGCGGCCGTCTGCATCTGGCCAAGACCCTGGCCCAGGGCGGCAATGTGCTGATGCTGGACGAACCGTCCAACGACCTCGACGTCGAAACCCTGCGCGCGCTCGAAGAAGCGCTGCTGGAGTTCGCCGGCTCGGCCATGGTCATCAGCCATGACCGCTGGTTCCTGGACCGCATCTGCACCCACATCCTGGCCTGCGAGGGCGACTCGCAGTGGTTCTTCTTCGACGGCAACTTCCACGAGTACGAGGCCGACAAGAAGAAGCGCCTCGGCGAGGAAGGCGCGCGCCCCAAGCGCATGCGCTTCAAGCCGATCAAGTGAGCCTGGCGAGCCAGGCGTCTCGCGCCGGGCCGCGGTGCGGCGCTGCACCCATGACGGCCCCGTCAGCGTACACAGATCTTTACCCCGGCCCCAAAGATCCCACACAGGCGGGCATGAAGATGGCGTGACACCCGCTTCCTGCCGGAGATCCTTGATGAATGCCAACCGAACCCGGAGCCTGCTGCGCGTCGCGCTGCTGGCGGCAGTGCTGGCCGTTGGTGGTGCCGCCCAGGCCCAAGCAGGCCCCGAACCCTTTGAAGGCCGCGGCCTGCTGGCGGCGGGTCTGGTCGGTGACCACCTGGATCATTGGCTCGATCTCGTGAACGCGACGGACGCCCAGCGAAGCCAGATCAGCGCGATCTTCAAGGCCGCGCGCCAGGACCTCGCCGGGCAGCGCGACGCCGGGCGCAAGCTGCGCGAGCAAATGGCGACGCTCTACGGCGCCACCAATGTCGACGCCGTGGCGATCGAGTCGGTACGCGCCCAGATCGGCGCCCAGCGCGAGATCGCCTCCAAGCGGCTCAGCCAGGCCAGCATCGAAGCGGCCCGCGTGCTTTCCCCCGAGCAGCGCGCCAAGCTTGTCGAGATCGTCAAGAAGCGCGAGGCCCGCATGGCCGCCCGCCATGCCGCCTGATTCCCTCGCCGTCAGGAGTTCTGCGATGCTTCAGCCTCAGTCCGCCGGCGCCGAGGCGTGCCGGACCTCTCCCCCTTCCCTTGTTCCGGTGATGAGTAGCTCCCGACTCCTGCTGATTGACGACGACGCCCGCCTGACCGGCATGGTGGGTGACTACCTCCAGGCCGCCGGCTTCGAGGTCAACACGGCCGGCAGCCTGGCCGAGGCCCGCGAGGCACTGGCCCAGAGCCGCTTCGAACTGATCGTGCTGGACCTGATGCTGCCCGACGGCGACGGCCTGGACTTCTGCCGCTGGCTGCGCAGCGATCCGCGCTGGCGTCATCAGCCGGTGCTGATGCTGTCGGCGCGCGGCGAGCCCATGGATCGCATCCTCGGCCTGGAACTGGGTGCCGACGACTACCTCGCCAAGCCCTTTGAGCCGCGCGAGCTGCAGGCCCGCATCAAGGCCCTGCTGCGCCGGCTCGAACCCAAACTCGATGGCGACGAGGTGCTGCGCTTCGGCCGGCTCGAGATCGACCTGGCCGCCCGCGTCGCCCGCCTGGACGGCGAGATCTGCGATCTGACCAGCCACCAGTTCGATCTGCTGGTGGTGCTCGCGCAAAGCCCCGGCCGGGTGCTTTCGCGCGACCAGATCATGGACGCGCTCAAGGGCCATCCGCTCGAGGCCTTCGACCGCTCCATCGATGTGCACATCTCGCGCATCCGGTCCGTCATCGAGGACGACCCCAAGAGCCCGCGCCGCGTGTTGACCGTGCGCGGCGCCGGCTATGTCTTTGCCCGCAAGCAGGATGCCGACCCTGCCTGACGCCCCGGTTTGAAGACCCTTTACGTCCGCATCTACCTGACGCTGGTCGCGGTGCTGTTGGCCTTCGCCTTCGGCGCGGCCTGGCTGTTCCACAGCCATATCGAGCAGGAGCGGGGCAAGGTCGAGGCGGCGGCCGGCGATCGACTCAATGCGATGGCCGGGCTGCTCAAGCTCGCGCTGCCTCCGGCGGCGGCGCCGCTCAGCCAGCAGGCCGAAGCCTTTGCCGAGTGGGGCGGCCGGCTGCGCATGCCGCTGGCGCTGGATGCGGCCGATGGCAGCCGCATCGCCACGACGGCGATGTTCCAGCGCCGCGCCACCGACCCCGGCGCGCTGATCGTCAGCGCCAGCCTGGGCGACGGCCGCAGCCTGGCCCTGGTGCGCAGCGTGCGGCCGCTGACCACCCCGGGTGGCCCGGGTGCAGGCCCCGGGCCGGGTTCGAGGCCGCCCAGGCCCGAGGAAAACCCCTGGGCCAGCCCCTGGCTGACCCGGCCGGGGGCCTCGGGCGCGCCGGTCGTGTCGACCCTGGCGGTGGTGCTGGTGCTGCTGTTTGTGGGCGTGGCGGCTGGCGCCTATCCGGTGGTGCGGCGGCTCACGCGGCGACTGGAAGCGCTCAAGCAGGGCGTGGAGCAGTTCGGCGCCGGCCAGCTCGGCCACCGTGTCGAAGACAGCGGCCGCGACGAAGTGGCGGCGTTGGCCGCCAGCTTCAACCAGGCGGCCGACCGTATCGAGGGCCTGTTGCGCTCGCACCAGAGCCTGCTCGCCAATGCCAGCCATGAGCTGCGCTCGCCGTTGGCCCGTCTGAAGATGGCCTTCGCGATGCTCGACGGTGCCGGCGAGGCCCAGCGCGAGCGCCTGGCCCACGAGATCGATGCCAACATCGCCGAACTGGACGCCCTGGTGGAAGAGGTGCTGCTGGCCAGCCGGCTGGAGGCCGGCAGCTCGGTGGGCGACCGCCACAGCATCGACCTGCTGGCCCTGGGCGCCGAGAAGGCCGCACGGGCCGGGGTGGCCTTCGAGCCCCAGACCGACTCGGCCCGCATCGTCGGACAGGACCGCCTGCTTCGCCGTGCGCTGCGCAACCTGCTGGACAACGCGCGCCGCTACGGTGGCGCCGAGGTGCAACTGGCGCTGCGCCCGGCGGCGGGCGGCTATGAATTCGTCGTCGCCGACCGCGGCCCCGGCGTGCCGCCGGACATGCGCGAACGCATCTTCGAGCCCTTCTTCCGGCTGCCCGGCCATGCCGAGATGGCCGGCGGCGTCGGCCTCGGGCTCAGCCTGGTCAAGCAGATCGCCGAGCGCCACGGCGGCAGCGTGCGCTGCCTGCCGCGCGAGGGCGGCGGCAGCTGCTTCGTGCTCTTCCTGCCGGCCTCAGCCGGCTGATTCGCGGTTCTCTTCGAAGACCCGCCAGAGCAGGCCGCACAGCAGGCCCGCCGCCGTCAGGAGGCCGGCCGTGGCCGCCTGCCAGAAGCCCACCGCGCCGGCACCTTGTGGGCCGAAGGCGAGCAGATAACCACCGCCGATGCCCAGGCCCCAAAGCGCTACGACGTAGATGATCATCGGCAGCGTCGCGACCTGATAGGCGCGCAGCACATAGGCCGCCACCGTCTGCAGCGCATCGCCCAGGTGGAAGAACCAGACCCACACCAGCAGGGGCAGGGCGGCGGCAGCGGTGGCGGCGTTGTCGGTGTACAGGCCGATGATGGGCGCCCGCGCCCAGGCCACGACCGCGCCAACACTGGCTGCGACCAGCGTGGCCAGCAGCATCGCGTGACGCCCGACGATGCGCGCCGCGCGCTTGTCGCCGGCACCCAGGTGCTGGGCCACCAGGGTGCCCGCCGCCGTGGCCAGCGCGAGCGCGATCATGAACATCATGGCCACCAGGTTGACGGCGATCTGGTGGCCGGCGACCGGCATGTCGCCCAGGCGGGCGACGAAGAAAGCCATGAAGGTGAAGCCGGTCACCTCGACGAGGATGGAGCCGCCCATCGGGCCGCCCAGGCGTAGCAGCCGCCAGAGCTCGCCGGCTTCGGGCCGCGTCTGCCACAGCCGCGGGATGCGGAAGGCCGCGTAGAAGGGGTCGCGCCGCAGCAGGGCCAGGGCGGCCAGGGCCTGGGCCGTCATCGCCAGGGCGGTGGCCCAGCCGCAGCCGGCCACGCCCAGTGCCGGCACAGGCCCGAGGCCGAATACCAGCACCGCGTTCAGCGGCACCTTGGCCGCCAGCCCGGTGAGCTGCAGGGCCATCACGGCCTTGGGCCGGCTGACCGCCGTGGAGAAGCCGCGGAACGATGCAAACAGAAGCGCCGCCGGCAGCGCCATGGCTTCGGGCCGGGTGTAGGCACGGACCTTGTCCGCCTGGGCGGCATCGAGCTGGGCCAGCCAGATGAAGGGGTCGGGGAAGTACAGCGCCAGGCTGCCCGGCACGCACAGCAGCAGGGCCAGCCACTGCGCCTGCACGAAGCTGCGGCCCGAGCCCGGCAAATCACCGGCGCCGAACTGCCGCCCCGCGATGGGGCCGACCGCCAGCACGATGCCCATCAGCCCGACGAAGATGCTCACGTAGGCCGCCGAGCCGACGGCCAGGCCGGCCAGGTCCTGCGGGCCGACGCGGCCCATCATCAGGGTGTCGACCGTGCTGAACATCATCACGGCCAGTTGCCCGACGAGCACCGGCCAGGCCTGGGGCACCAGACGGCGCACGCTGTCGACAAAGCGGATGCGGCTCAGGAGCGACCCCCGCGCTCGGCGTAGCGGTTGAAGCGCCAGGCCGTGCCTTCGAGGGTGATGCGGTGCCAGACGGCGCGCTTCTCGAACGGGTCGAGCGCCGGCCAGTGCTGCACTTCCTCGAAGCTGCGGCCGCAGCCCTTGCACACGGGGTCGCCCTGGGCGGTGGAGCAGATCGCGATGCAGGGCGAGTCGGGCAGGGTGGCATACCAGGCCAGCCAGGCGTCGAGCGCCAGCGGCTTGAGCATGGTCACGTCGAGCAAGGTCGCGCGGCTCACAGCCAGCAGCGCATAGGGCTCGGCCAGCGCTCGCACCTCGGGTGCGGCACTGATGTTGTCGGGCGAGGGCCGGCGCTCGCGCCACCAGTTGATGGCGGCCTCCAGGTCCGTGACGTGGATCTGCTGCCGGGTCAAGCCACCAGCCCCATCACCGCGCGCACTTCGCGCAAGGTCTTGCGGGCCACGGCCCGGGCGCGCTCGGTGCCGACCTCCAGCGTCCAGCGCACCTGCTGCGGGTCCAGCGCAGCCGCGCGCTCGCGCCACGGCGCCTGCTCTCGCTGGACGGCCTCGATCAGCGGCTGCTTGCAGTCCAGGCAGCCGATGCTGGCGCTGCGGCAGCCGCTGGCGCAGGCCGCCTGTGTCGCCGCGTCGCTGTAGATCTGGTGCAGCGGCCAGACCGGGCAACGGGCCGGGTCGCCGGCGTCGCTGCGCCGCACCCGTTGCGGGTCGGTGGGCATGGTGCGGAGCTTGGCGGCCGTGACCTCGGGCTCGTCCCGCATCGCGATCGCGTTGTCCAGGCTCTTGCTCATCTTCTGGCCGTCCAGGCCAGGAACGCGGGCTGTTTCGGTCAGCAGGGCCTGGGGCTCGACGAAGACCGGCGCCTGCGCCGCATAGACGCGGTTGAAGCGGCGCGCGACCTCGCGCGTGACCTCCACATGAGCGGCCTGGTCTTCCCCGACCGGCACGCCGGCGGGCTTGTAGAGCAGGATGTCCGCGGCTTGCAGCAGCGGGTAGCCGAGGAAGCCATAGGTGGCGAGCTCGGGGTCGGCGGCGACCTGGTCCTTGTAGCTCGGCATGCGCGCCAGCCAGCTCGACGGGGTGCACATGGCCAGCAGCGTGAAGAGCTCGGCATGCTCCGGCATGCGGCTCTGCAGGAACAGGGTGCAGCGCTCCGGGTCCAGGCCGGCGGCGAGCCAGTCGGTCACCATGTCGTAGACATGGCGGCTGAGGGTGTCGCGGTCGGGGTGGGTGGTGGTCAGCGCATGCCAGTCGGCGACGAAGTAGAAGCCTTCGTGCGTGTCCTGCAGCTGCACCCAGTTCTTGAGCGCGCCGTGGTAGTGGCCGAGGTGCAGGGCGCCGGTCGGGCGCATGCCGGAGAGCACGCGCGGGCGGGGGAGGGCAGGGGTCGACATGGGGCGCGGATTGTCGGTCAACGGCGGCCGGGTGCCGGCGGTCAGGGCTTGGCCGCCTACACTGCCGGCCCATGAAGCGCGTGGTGATTCTGATTTCGGGCCGAGGCTCCAACATGGAGGCCATCGTGAAGGCCTGCCAGGCCGAGGGCTGGCCGGCCGAGGTGGCGGCGGTCATCAGCAACCGGCCCGAGGCCGGCGGCCTCGCGTTCGCGGCGTCGCACGGCATCGCGACGGCCGTGGTCGACCACAAGGCCTTTGCGAGTCGCGAGGACTTTGATGCCGAGCTGGCGCGCGTCATTGACGGCTTCTCGCCGGACCTGGTCGTGCTGGCCGGCTTCATGCGCATCCTGACGCCCGGCTTCACGGCGCGCTATGCCCGCCGCATGCTCAACATCCATCCGTCGCTGCTGCCGGCGTTCACCGGCCTGCACACGCACGAGCGGGCGCTGGCAATGGGCTGCAAGCTGGCCGGGGCCACGGTGCATTTCGTGACCGCCGAGCTCGACCATGGCGCTATCGTCATGCAGGCCGCGGTGCCGGTGTTGCCTGGCGACGATGCCACGACGCTGGCCGCGCGCGTGCTGACCGCGGAGCACCGGATCTATCCGCAGTCGGTGCGCTGGTTCGTCGAAGGGGCGCTGGTGTGGGACGGTGAGGTGGTGCGCCACCGGGATGACGCGGCCCAGCACCTCGTGCTCAGCTGAGCAGCCCCGCCAGGATGTTGATGGCCAGGGCCAGCACGCCGGTGTTGAAGGCGAAAGCCAGCAGGGTCTGCACCAGCACCAGCCGGCGCATTGCGCGCGAGCTGATGGCCACATCCGAGGTTTGGGCGGTGGCGGCCAGCGTGATCGAGAAGTAGAGGAAGTCACCGTAATCCGGTGGCCCGTCGTCGCCGGGGAACTGCAAGCCCGGTGTAGCACGGCCGGGCCGGTGGAACACGCTGGCGTAGGCCAACGCGAACTCGACCGGCAGCAGCAGCCATGATCCGCAGACGGTGGAGAGGGTCAGCAGCAGCCGGCCGGCCTCGTGCGAATGCCGGGCGGCCTGCAGCTCCAGCGTGATCGCGGCCAGGCTGGCCAGCGCGCCGAGGATCGCCAGCAGCAGCACCACCGGCACGCCCTCGGCCAGCCGCTGGGCGCGTTGCTGCACCTGGGCCGCGCCCCGCCCACTGAGCATCATCCACACCACCAGGCCCACGTAGAGCCACACCGTCAGGTTCCAGCCGATCAGCAGCCGGGTCGGGCCGCTCACGGGCGCCGGCCAGAGCGCTCCGAGCAGGACACCGGCCACGACGGCGGCCAGGAGTCGGGGGCGCAGGCGCAGCTGGGTCCACAGGTTCATGGAGGCGAGTTGGGATAATGAGGCGATGCATCCTAATGCCCTGCTGGAGCTGGCGGCCGAGCTGATCGGCGCCGTCAACAAGCTCGACGCGCCGGCCGACGCCACCGTCTCGGCCTTCTTCCGTCAACACAAAAACCTCGGCCAGCGCGAGCGCGCCAGCGTGGCCGAGACGGTCTACGCGATGCTGCGCGAGCGGCTCAAGTTCCAGAGCCTGGCCCAGAGCGGCAGCGGGCCGCTGCCACGCCGGCTGGCAATCCTCGCCTGGCGCGGCACGGACAGCTTCCTGCGCGCCGCGCTCAGCCCGGCGGAGAAGGCCTGGCTGGAGCAGGTCCAGGCGATCAGCCCCGACAGCCTCGCGCCCCGGCTGCGCCACAACCTGCCGGACTGGCTGGCCGTGCCCTTGCAGGAGCGGCTTGGCGACGACGATTTCTGGCAGCTGGCTGCGGCGATGAACGAACCGGCGCCGCTGGACCTGCGGGTCAACACCCTCAAGCTCAAGCGCGAGGAGGCGCTGGCGCAACTGCAGGCCGCCGGTATCGACGCGGTGCCGACACCGTTCTCGCCGCTGGGCCTGCGCGTGCAGGGCAAGCCGGCCCTGAACCGGCTTGACCTGTTCACCAGCGGCGGCATCGAGGTGCAGGACGAAGGCAGCCAGTTGCTGGCCCTGCTTCTCGCGCCAAAGCGCGGCGAGATGGTGGTGGACTTCTGCGCCGGCGCCGGCGGCAAGACGCTGGCGCTCGGCGCGGCGATGCGCAACACCGGGCGGCTCTATGCCTTTGATGTGTCGGGCCACCGGCTGGACGCGCTCAAGCCCCGGCTGGCGCGCAGCGGGCTGTCCAACGTCTACCCGGCGCAGATCGCGCACGAGCGGGACGAGCGCATCAAGCGCTTGGCCGGGAAGATCGACCGCGTGCTGGTCGATGCCCCGTGCTCGGGCCTGGGCACGCTGCGCCGCAACCCGGACCTGAAATGGCGCCAGTCGCCCCAGGCGGTGGCGGAACTGCAGGCCAAGCAGCGGGCCATCCTGACCAGCGCTGCGCGCCTTGTGAAACCGGGCGGGCGGCTGGTGTATGCGACGTGCAGCCTGCTGGACGCCGAAAACGAGGCGATTGCCGCCGAGTTTGCCGCGGCTCACGCCGAGTTCCAGCCGCTGGACGCCGCCGAGGCGCTGGGCAAGGCCCAGGTCGAGCGGGCCGATGAACTGGTCGACAAGGGCGCGCTGCGCCTGTGGCCGCACCGGCATGCGACGGACGGCTTCTTCGCGGTCGCCTGGGAGCGGTCGGCTTGACGTCGGTCAAGGAACGCGCCGATTCGCACCCGATTGCCCGCGTGCAGCACGCTGGCGGCCTTGAATCTGGAGGCGTCCCCCTACAATCGAGACTCTCTTGCATGGCCGACTCGGCCGAGGTTCTGGACGCATGAACGAACTCTTGAACGCGCTGCTGCTGTGGCTGGAAAACGGCCTGGCGAACTTCAGTGCCTGGCAACTTGTCATCTACACACTGGTTGTCACCCATATCACGATCGCTTCGGTCACGATCTTCCTGCATCGCTCCCAAGCCCACCGTGCGCTGGATCTCGGCCCCATCCCCTCGCACTTCTTCCGCTTCTGGCTCTGGATGACGACGGGCATGGTCACCCGCGAGTGGGTGGCGATCCACCGCAAGCACCACGCCAAGTGCGAGACCGAGGAAGATCCGCACAGCCCGCAAACCCGCGGCCTGAAAAAGGTGCTGGCCGAAGGCGCCGAGCTCTACCGTGCTGAGGCCAAGAACGCTGAAACCATTGCCAAGTACAGCCGCGGCACGCCCGATGACTGGATTGAGAACCACCTGTACAGCAAGTACAGCTGGCAGGGCGTGGCGCTGATGCTCATCATCAACGTGACCCTGTTCGGTGCCATCGGCGCGACTATCTGGGCCATCCAGATGGTCTGGATCCCGTTCTGGGCCGCAGGCGTCATCAATGGCATCGGCCACTACTGGGGCTATCGCAACTTCGAGGCGCCTGACGCTTCGACCAACCTCATCCCCTGGACGCTGATCGTCGGCGGCGAAGAGCTGCACAACAACCACCACACCTACCCGACGTCGGCCAAGTTCTCGGTCAAGCCCTACGAGTTCGACATCGGCTGGGTCTATATCCGCGGCCTGGAGATGCTGGGTTGGGCCAAGGTCCGGAAGACAGCGCCCAAGCTCAGCCTGGGTGAAGTCAAGCCCGCTGATGCCCGCACGCTGGAAGCGCTGATCGCGAACCGCTACGAGGTCATGGCCAGCTATGCCCGCGGCCTGAAGGCTGCCTGTGCGGCTGAACTCGCCAGGATCCAGGCCGAGGGTGGCAAGCACAGCGAACGCTTCGCGCAGTTCAAGCAGGCGAAGCGCTGGCTGCATCGCGACGAGGAACGCATTCCTGCGGCGGTGCAGGGCGACCTTGCCCATGCGCGCGCTGCGAGCCCGGTCATCGACAAGCTGGTGACCATGCGCGAGGAACTGCGTCAGATGTGGACGCGCACGAATGTTTCGGCGGAGCAACTGGTGGCCGAGTTGCAGGCATGGTGCCGTCGCGCCGAGGAAAGCGGCATTGCCGAGCTCCAGGCCTTCTCGATGCGGCTGCGCGCCGCCCATGCCTGAACCCAGGCTCGCGTTTCATCCGTGTCGAGGGCGCCCTGCGGGGCGCCCTTTTTTATCGTCTGGCCTAGACTTGGGGAATCCGTAGTCGCTGCCTCTGGAGGTTTGCCATGAAGTACCGCTGCATTGCGCTGGGCCTGCTGGCCTTGTCTGCCACCGCCCAGGCCGACGTGAAGGTCAGCTTCGTGAACCCTGAGAAGTTCTCTGACATCCGGGACAACAACGGCTTTCGGCGGCTCGAAGTCCTGAAGGATCTCGAGGCCTTTCTCGTCGCCGAGGCCGGCAAGCAGCTGCCCGGGCGGGATGTGACCTTCGAGATCACCGACGTGGACCTCGCTGGCGAGGTGGAACCCGTTGGCCGACACGCGCAGTGGCTGCGTGTGATGCGTTCCCACACCTCTCCGGCCATGTCGTTCCGGTACGAAGTGCGTGAGGGCAACCGGCTGCAGCAGCAGGGCGAGGCCAGGCTGCGCGACTTGGACTACCTCAGCGGCTTCAACGTGCATCCGGACGGCGATCCGCTGCGCTTCGAGAAACGCATGCTTGAGCGTTGGATGAGCCGTGAGCTGGCGCCGCAACTTGCCGCGTCAGCCCGCTGAGTCCAGCAGCGACGCCTGAAAAAAAGAAACCCGCCAGCGCAGTCGCGCGGCGGGTTTGCTTTTGAGACAAAGGCGGCAGTCGCCGCCGGTCGTCACTTCAGCTTGATTTCCTTGTACAGGACGTGCTTGCGCGCCTTCGGGTCGAACTTCATGAATTCGAGCTTCTCGGGCGTGGTCTTCTTGTTCTTGTTCGTCGTGTAGAAATGGCCGGTGCCCGCGGTGGACTCCAGCTTGATCTTTTCGCGGCCGCCTTTGGATGCCATGGTCGTGTTCCTTTAGTGGGTCAGTGGGCGATCAGAGCTCGCCTTTGGCGCGCAGATCGGCGACGACTTGGTCGATACCGACCTTGTCGATCAGACGCAGAGCGGCGTTGGAGATGCGCAGGCGCACCCAACGGTTCTCGGACTCCACCCAGAAACGGCGGTATTGCAGGTTCGGCAAGAACCGACGCTTGGTTTTGTTGTTGGCGTGGGACACATTGTTCCCGACCATGGGCTTCTTGCCCGTGACTTGACAGACGCGTGCCATGACGCTTCTCCACTCTGACGTTTGACCAGCCGCCCGACATCCGGGCAGCCCTTTGACCGCATATGCCTGCTAAATCCAACCCCGGCTCACACCGAGGCCGAACGCGATCCATCCGGCAGGCAAGCCCGCGAGTATAGCGGCAAACCCGAATTCGCAATAGCCCTGATTCAGCCCTGCTCCTGCTCCAGGAAGCGCTGCGCGTCGAGCGCTGCCATGCAGCCGGTACCGGCGCTGGTGATGGCCTGGCGGTAGATGTGGTCTTGCACGTCGCCGGCCGCGAACACCCCGGGCACGCTGGTCATCGTCGCGAAGCCATTCAGGCCGCTCCGCGTGACGATGTAGCCGTCCTTCATCTCGAGCTGGCCCTTGAAGATGTCGGTGTTGGGCTGGTGGCCGATCGCGATGAAGCAGCCATGCACCGGGATGTCGGTCTTGGCCCCGTCCTTCACATTGACCGTGCGCACACCGGTCACGCCGGAGGCGTCGCCCAGCACCTCGTCGAGCTGCTGGAACAGGTGCAGCTTCATCTTGCCGGCGGCCACCTTCTCCATCAGCTTGTCGACGAGGATGGGTTCGGCGCGGAACTTGTCGCGGCGGTGGATCAGGTGCACCGTGCTTGCGATGTTGGACAGGTAGAGCGCCTCCTCGACCGCGGTGTTGCCGCCGCCAACCACGCACACCTCCTGGCCGCGGTAGAAGAAGCCATCGCAGGTGGCGCAGCCACTGACGCCGCGGCCCATGAAGGCCTGCTCGGACTCCAGGCCCAGGTACTTGGCCGAGGCACCGGTCGCGATGATCAGCGCGTCACAGGTGTAGACGCCGCTGTCGCCGGTCAAGGTGAACGGGCGCTTCGAGAAGTCGACCGTGTGGATGTGATCGAACACGATCTGCGTCTGGAAGCGCTCGGCGTGCTGCTGGAAGCGTTGCATCAGCTCCGGGCCCTGCACGCCCATCACGTCGGCCGGCCAGTTGTCGACTTCGGTGGTCGTCATCAGCTGGCCGCCCTGGGCCATGCCGGTGATCAGCGTGGGCTTCAGGTTGGCGCGGGCGGCATAGATGGCCGCGGTGTAGCCGGCCGGGCCGGAGCCGAGGATGAGCAGTCCGTGGTGTTGGGTGGTTGGGGTCATGAGGGGCGTTGGAAGGCGACAGACAGGGCTTCAGCTCGGTGCCGAAGTGAAAACCCCAAGGCCGACTGTTGGGGCAGGCGCTGTCAGGTGTGCAAAATGCACGCCATTTTAGGCAGGCGTCAATTTCGGTGCCGGCCTTGGCCTCAAACCTGGAGACGACCTATGGCGATGATTTCCAACCTGGACCTGATTCGGCGCGTTCCGCTGTTCTCGATGCTGACCACCGATCAGGCCCAGTCCATCGCCGACAGCGTCGTCAAGCGCCGCTTCAAGCGCGGTGAACTGATCGTCGAACAGGGCACCAAGTCCAACGCCTTGTTCATCTTGCTCAACGGCCGCGCCCGCGTGCTGACCGCCGACCACCGCGGCCGCGAGGTCATCCTGGCGGTGCTTCAGTCCGGCGACTACGTCGGCGAGATGAGCCTGATCGACAACGAGCCGCATTCGGCCACCGTTCGCGCCGAGGTGCAGACCGACATGCTGGTGCTGGGCCGCATGGAGTTCGCCCGCTGCCTGCCCGAAAGCAGCAGCCTGTCCTACGGCATCCTGCGCGGCCTGGTGGCCCGGCTGCGCAATGCTGACCGGCAGATCGAGTCGCTGGCGCTGCTGGACGTGTACGGCCGGGTGGCGCGTACGCTGCTCGACATGGCCGAGGACGAGAAGGGCATCAAGCTGATCCGCGGCAAGGTGTCGCGCCAGGACATGGCCAAGGTCGTCGGCGCCTCGCGCGAGATGGTCAGCCGGGTGATGAAGGACCTGGAAGAGCGCGGCGTCATCGAAACGCTGGAGAACGGCTCGGTCGTCATCAAGGAACGCCTGACCCACGATTGATGCCGCTCGCGCTGTCCGGCGGAGCGGCGAGGGGCGCCGGGGCACAATGACGGCATGAGTTTTCCCCTCGGTTCCCTGCTCGGCGGCGATGGCGCTGCGAGCGAACCCGCCGCCTCGGCCAAGCCCAGCCGCCGCCAGGCTCCTGCGCGCAATGCCGCCCCGCCTTCGGCCGCATCCCGGCTGCTGCGCACCCCGCTCTGGCTGGCGTTGACGGCGCTTGCGCTGGGTTTGCTGGTGTTGGCCCTCGGCACCCACGACCTGCGCGATGCGGCCTTCAGCAGCAGCGGCGAGCGCGAACTGGTCGGCAACCGCGTTGGCAGCCTGGGCGCCTGGTTGTCGGACGGCCTGCTTTTCGTTTTTGGTTTTTCGGCCTGGTGGCTGCCGCTGCTCGCCCTGCGCGCCTGGCTGCGCAGCTTGGCAGGCCTGCTGCGGCATGACATCGCGCCGGTGCCGCACTGGGGCCAACGGTTGCGCTGGTGGGCCGGTGTCCTGCTGTTGCTCGGTGCAAGCTGCGCACTGGAGTGGAGCCGGCTTTACGTGCTGGAGCCGCGCCTGCCGGGCGGCCATGCCGGCGGTTTGATCGGCTATGTCCTTGGCCCCTGGGGCATGAAGGCGCTGGGCTTCGCCGGCTCGGGTGTGGTGTGGATCGTGCTGCTGCTGGTCGGCATGTCCTGGGCATTGCGTTTTTCTTGGGGCCAGCTGGCCGAGCGCATCGGCGAGCGCATCGAGCAGTTGCGCGAGAAGCGCATCGAGCAGCGCGAGATCAAGGCCGACCAGAAGGCCGGTCAGCAGGCCGTCAAGGCGCGCGAGCAGGAGGTCGAGGTCGAGCGCGAGGCCGAGCGCCAGTTGGAGCGCGACCTCGGCATCGAGCATGTGCCGCTCGTCATCGAAACGCCGGTGATCGAGGTGCCACAGTCCACCCGTGTCGCCAAGGAGAGGCAGCAGACGCTGTTTGCCGATGTCGGCGACGCCAAGCTGCCGCAGGTCGACCTGCTGGATGCAGCACCTGGCCGTCAAGAGACGGTGACGCCCGAGTCGCTGGAAATGACCAGCCGCCTGATCGAAAAGAAGCTGCGCGACTTCGGCGTCGAGGTGCATGTGGTTGCCGCGTCGCCGGGCCCGGTCATCACGCGCTACGAGATCGAGCCGGCCACCGGCGTGAAGGGCTCGCAGGTGGTCAACCTGGCCAAGGACCTGGCACGGTCCTTGAGCCTGGTGTCCATCCGCGTCGTCGAGACGATCCCGGGCAAGAACTACATGGCGCTGGAGCTGCCCAACGCACGCCGCCAGACCATCCGCCTGTCCGAGATCCTCGGCTCGCAGGTCTATGCCGATGCCGCCTCGCAGCTGACCATGGGCCTGGGCAAGGACATCGTCGGCCTGCCGGTCGTGGCCGACCTTGCCAAGATGCCTCACTGCCTGGTCGCCGGCACCACCGGCTCAGGCAAGTCGGTGGGTATCAACGCGATGATCCTCAGCCTGCTCTACAAGGCCGAGGCGCGCGATGTGCGGCTGATCCTGATCGACCCCAAGATGCTGGAGATGAGCGTCTACGAGGGCATCCCGCATCTGCTGGCACCTGTGGTGACGGACATGAAGCAGGCGGCCAATGCGCTGAACTGGTGTGTCGGCGAGATGGAGCGGCGCTACAAGCTGATGTCCAAGCTGGGCGTTCGCAACCTGGCTGGCTACAACAAAAAGATCGACGAGGCCAAGGCCAACGGCGTCAGCATCCCCAACCCCTTCGCGTTGAACAACGACGAGCCGGAGCCGCTGGAGCGCCTGCCCTTCATCGTCGTCGTCATCGACGAGCTGGCCGACCTGATGATGGTGGTCGGCAAGAAGATCGAGGAACTGATCGCCCGCCTGGCCCAGAAGGCCCGCGCGGCCGGCATCCACCTGATCCTGGCCACGCAGCGGCCGTCGGTGGACGTCATCACCGGCCTGATCAAGGCCAACATCCCGACGCGGCTGTCCTTCCAGGTCAGCAGCAAGATCGACAGCCGCACCATCCTCGACCAGATGGGCGCCGAGGCCCTGCTCGGCATGGGCGACATGCTCTACATGCCCTCCGGCACCGGCCTGCCGATCCGCGTGCACGGCGCCTTCGTCAGCGACGACGAGGTGCACCGCGTCGTGGAGTACATCAAGAGCCAGGGCGAGCCCAACTACATCGACGGCATCCTCGAAGGCGGTGTGCTGGACGAGTTCGGCGGCGAGGCGCCGGCACCGGGCGAATCCAGCGGCGAGGCCGACCCGATGTACGACCAGGCCGTGGCCATCGTGCTGCAGCATCGCAAGGCCTCGATCTCGCTGGTGCAGCGCCATCTGCGCATCGGCTACAACCGCGCGGCCCGGCTGCTGGAGCAGATGGAGAAGTCGGGCCTGGTCGGCGCGCTGGCGGCCAATGGCAGCCGTGAGTTGATCGTTCCCAAACGCGACGAATGAAAAAGATCCTGATCGTCCTGACGCTGCTGTCGAGCGGCATGGCCTGGGCCGATGCGGTCGATGCGCTGCGCGACTTTGCCCGCGATGTGAAAAGCGGCAGGGCCGCATTCACACAGACGGTCACGTCACCGGATGGCAAGCGCAAAAAACTGTCCTCGGGCAGCTTCGAGTTCGAGCGGCCCAACCGCTTTCGTTTCGCCTATGCCAAGCCTTTCGAGCAGATCATCGTCGCCGATGGCCAGAAGGTCTGGATCTTTGATGCCGACCTCAACCAGGCCAGCTCGCGCAAGCTGGCCGATGCGCTCGGCGCCACGCCGGCGGCCCTGCTGGCTGGCAGCCACATTGACCATGACTTCACGTTGAAGGGCCAGCCCAGCGAAGGCGGCATCGACTGGGTGCAGGCCATCCCGAAGCAGGCCGAGTCGACCATCCAGTCGCTGAAGCTGGGCTTCAAGGGCAAGGACCTGGCCGCGATGGAGATCGTCGACGGCTTTGGCCAGCGTTCGCGGCTGGACTTCAGCGCGGTGCAGGCGAACGTGGCCGTGCCGGCCGAGCGCTTCCAGTTCAAGTTGCCCGCTGGGGCGGACCTGATCGAGCAGTGAGCGCATCACTGTTCGACGACGAGCCCCTTCCCGACGCCGCGCCGGCGCCCGCGGCGCCGCTGGCCGGCATCCCGCTGGCCGAGCGGCTGCGGCCCAAGACGCTGGACGAAGTCATCGGCCAGCGCCACCTGCTCGGGCCCGGCATGCCGCTGCGCGTGGCCTTCGATGCCGGCCGGCTGCACAGCATGATCCTGTGGGGCCCGCCGGGCGTCGGCAAGACGACGCTGGCCCGGCTGATGGCCGGCGCCTTCGATGCGCAGTTCATCGCGATCTCGGCGGTGCTCGGCGGCGTGAAGGAGATCCGCGAGGCCGTCGAGCGCGCGCAGGTCGCCGCGGCGCAGGGCCGGCGCACGGTGGTGTTCGTCGACGAGGTCCACCGCTTCAACAAGTCGCAGCAGGATGCCTTCCTGCCGCACGTCGAGGCCGGGCTCTTCACCTTCATCGGCGCGACGACCGAGAACCCGAGCTTTGAGGTCAACTCAGCGCTGCTGTCGCGGGCCACGGTGCAGGTGCTCAAGAGCCTGGATGCCGACGAGCTGGGCCAGCTCGTCGCCCGCGGCGCGGCCGAGCTCGGGGTGGCGCCGCCCACGCCCGAGGCCGCCCAGCGGCTGGTCGGCTATGCCGACGGCGACGCGCGCCGGCTGCTGAACGCCTTCGACACCGCGGCCTCACTGGCCCAGGGGGCGCCCATCGACGAGGCCCTGCTGGAGCGGGCGCTGGGCGAGCAGCTGCGCCGCTACGACAAGGGCGGCGATCAGTTCTACGACGTGATCTCCGCGCTGCACAAGTCGGTGCGCGGCAGCAGCCCCGACGGTGCGCTGTACTGGTTCGCGCGCATGCTGGATGGCGGCGTGGACGCCCGCTACATCGCCCGCCGCCTGATCCGCATGGCCAGCGAGGACATCGGCCTGGCCGACCCGCGCGCGCTGCGCATCACGCTGGACGCCGCCGAGGCCTACGAGCGCCTGGGCTCGCCCGAAGGCGAGCTGGCACTGGCCGAGGCCGTCGTCTACCTGGCCGTGGCGCCCAAGTCCAACGCGGTCTACGGGGCCTTCAACGAGGTTAAAGCCTTCATCAAGCAGGACACCTCCCGCCCCGTGCCCGTGCACCTGCGCAATGCGCCGACCCGGCTGATGAAGGAGCTGGGCTACGGCCATGCCTACCGCTACGCGCATGACGAGCCAAACGCCTACGCGGCCGGCGAACAGTACCTGCCCGACGGGCTGGAAGGCCAGCGTTGGTACGAGCCGGTGCCGCGCGGCCTGGAATTGAAGATCGCCGACAAGCTGGCCGAGCTGCGCCGGCTGGACGATGAAGCGGCTGCTGGCGCTTAGCGCGCTGCTGCTGGGCCTGGCGGCCCAGGCAGCAGACGGCCCGACGCTGACGCGGGTGCGCGAGACCGGCGTCATCGTGATCGGCTACCGGCCGGCCTCGCTGCCGTTCAGCTTTCTCGACGCGCAGCTGCGGCCCACCGGCTACACGGTGGAGCTGTGCGACCGCATCGTCGACGCGGTGCGCCAGAAGCTGCAGCTGCCGGACCTGGAGGTGCGCCGCGTCGAAGTGGCCTCGGCCACGCGGATGCCGCTGGTGATCAATGGCACGCTCGACCTGGAGTGCGGCATCACCACGCACACGGCCGAGCGGGCGCGCAGCCAGGCCTTCTCGCTGACCATCTTCATCGCCGAGACGCGGCTGATGACGCGCGGCGGCGAGCGCGTGCGCGGCCTGCGCGACCTGCGCGGCCAGGCGGTGGCGTCCACCATCGGCACCACCAGCATCCAGCACCTGGCCAAGGTCAACGAGCAGCTGGGCCTGGGCATCCGCATCCTCGGCGGGCTGGACGACCCCGAGGGCTTCCAGCTGCTCAAGAGCGGCCGGGCCTCGGCCTTCCTGATGGACGATGTGCTGCTGCGCAGCCTGCTGGCCCAGCAGGGCCCGGCGGCCGACGACTACCGGATCTCGGACCAGGCGCTCACCGTCGAGCCCTATGCCATCGGCCTGCGCAAGGGTGACCCGCAGTTCAAGGCGTTGGTGGACGAGGTGCTGGCCGGGCTCTATCGCAGCGGCGAGATCCACGCGATCTACCGCCGCTGGTTCGAGACGCCGCTGCCGCCCTCGGGGCTGAACCTGAAGCTGCCGATGAGCGCGGCCTTGCGCCGTGTCATCGCGAATCCGACCGACTCGCCGGACCCCGAGCGCTATCGCTGATCGTTGCGGAACGCATCCAGCTGGATGCCATGCCGGTGCAGCTTGTCGTACAGCGTCTTGCGCGGTGTGCCCAGCAGCTCCATCGCCGCAGGCACCTTGCCGCCGCAGCGGCGCAGGGCCTGCTCGATCAGCGTCTTCTCGATCAGGTCCATCTGCCGCGCCAGGTTCAGCGCCGGCACGGCCTGCAGCGCGGCCTGCGGGTCGAGGTCGTCCAGCGCCAGCACGAAGCGGTCGGCCGCGTTGCGGACCTCACGGACATTGCCGGGCCAGTCGTGCGCCATCAGCTCGCGCAGTTTGTCGGGCGTCAGCTCGGGGGCCGCGCGCTCGTAGCGGGCGCAGGCCTGGGCCACGAAGTGCGCGAACAGCAGCGGGATGTCCTCGCGGCGCTCGCGCAGCGGCGGCAGGTTCAACGTGGCGATGTTGAGGCGGTAGTAAAGGTCGTTGCGGAACTCGCCGCGCTGGGCCTGTTCGCGCAGGTCGCCCTTGCTGGCCGCGATGAAGCGCACATTGATCGGCAGCTCCTCGTTGGAGCCCAGGCGCTCCACGCGGCGCTCCTGCAGCACGCGCAGCAGCTTGATCTGCAGCGAGATCGGCATGGTTTCGATCTCGTCCAGCAGCAGGGTGCCGCCGTTGGCATGCTCGATCTTGCCGATGCGGCGCTTGGCCGCGCTGGTGAACGAGCCGGGCTCGTGGCCGAACAACTCGCTCTCGAACAGCGCCTCGGGCAGGCCACCGCAATTGATGGCGACGAAGTGCCGGTCGCGGCGCGCGCTCTGGTCGTGCAGGCAGCGCGCCACCAGCTCCTTGCCGGTGCCGGTCTCGCCGACGATCAGCACGTCGGCCGAGGTGCCGGCCAGGTTCAGCACCTGGCGGCGCAGCTGCTGCATCGCGGGCGACTGCCCCAGCAGCGCGGCCTCGATGCCGCTGGCCCGCTGCAGCTGGGTGCGCAGCGCATCGGCCGAGTGGCGCAGCGTGCGCAGGTCCAGCGCGCGGCGTGCGACGTCCAGCAGCCGCTCGGGGGCGAAGGGTTTTTCGATGAAGTCGTAGGCGCCGGCGCGCATGGACTGCACGGCCATGGCCACATCGCCATGCGCGGTGATCAGGATGACCGGAATGCCGGGGTCGGTGGCCTGCACATGGGCCAGCAGCGCGCAGCCGTCCATGCCGGGCAGACGCACGTCGGTGATCAGGATGACCTGAGCGCCCGGCTGCAGATGGGGCAGGGCCTCCTCGGCGCTGCGGCAGGGCTGGACCGTGAAGCCTTCCAGCTCCAGGGTTTGCGTGAGGCTGACGCGCACCGGCAGGTCGTCCTCGACGAACACGACCTTGTAACCCTCAAACATCATTGGTCTCCACAGCGGCTGTCCAGGTGTCGACCGCCAGATCGAATTCGAAACTCATGCCCGGCTCCAGGCGTTCGGCGCGCAGCGTGCCGCCGAACTCATGCACGATCTTGGCCGAGATGACCAGGCCCAGGCCCAGGCCCTCGCCCGGTGGCTTGGTGGTGAAGAAGGGCTCGAACAGGCGCGGCAGGTCGGCTTCGGCGATGCCGGCGCCAGTGTCCTGCACCTGCACCCGCACGCGCTGCCCGCCGTCCTCGGCAGCCGCCCGCACGCGCAGGCAGCGCCGGGCTTCGTGTTGCATCGCGTCGATGGCATTGCCGAACAGGTTGACCAGCACCTGCTCCAGCCGGTTGGCCTCGGCGCGCACGCGCAGCCCGGCCGGCACGTCGACCTCCACCTGCAGCGCGAGCGCGCGGCTGCGGTGCTCCAGCAGCAGCAGGCCATTGCGCACGCCGTCGAGCAGGGCCGTGCTGCCAATGGGCTGCTCGTCGGCCTTGCGGGCAAAGCTTTTGAGCTGGCGTGTGATCTGGCTCATGCGCTCGACCATGTCGTCCATGATCTTCAGGTTGGCGGTCACGGCGTCGGTGCGGCCGGCTTCCAGCAGCCGGATCGAGTTGCGCGCCAGCGCGCGCAGCGCGGTCAGCGGCTGGTTGACCTCGTGAGACAGGCCGGCCGACATCTGCCCCAGCACCGCGAGCTTGCTGGCCTGCAGCAGCTCGCCTTCGGTCTGCAGGCGCTGGGCGATCTGGGACTTCAGCGCCTCGTTGGTCTGACGCAGCTCGGCGGTGCGGCTGTCCACCAGTTGCTCAAGCTGGGCATGGGCCTGGCGCAGCTCGCCCTGGGCGGTGGTGAGCTGGCGCAGCGCCCGCCGCCGCGAGGACAGATAAAGGATCAGCAGACCCGCGCTGGCACCAAAGGCCGCGCCGCCCCAGGCGGCGACCTGGGCGCGCTGTTTGACTTCGCTCAGGTCCGACAAGGCCACCAGCCGCAGGCCCAGCGCAACGATCTGCCGCTGCTGGGCCAGCAGGGGCTGGCTGCCGGCCAGCGGCAACTGCACCTGGCGGGCCTGGTGCGCCTCCAGCGATGCGGGCAGGTCCAGGTCCGGCCCCACGGCCTGCGGGTAGCGCCCGCTGGCCTGCAGGGCTTGGCGGCGCGACGGGTCGGCATGGTCAAGCACCGCGTACTTCCAGGCCTGCACCGAGCTCATGATGACGACGTCCTGTTCGTCGGCCAGCAGGATGCGCTCGCCCTGGGAGCGCAGACCCAGGTCCACCCAGGTGGCCTCCAGCGGCGCCAGGTTGAAGCGCACGACGATGACGCCCGCGGTGCGGCCGGCCTGTCGCAACGGGTGCAGCAGGTAGAGGTCGGTGCTGCCGGTGCTTGGGTCGGCGGCGAAGAAGTGGCTGCGCTGCTGCATCAGCGCCTCGGCCAGGCGGGGCGGTGGCGCCAAGGCCTCGCTGGCGGCGACGACCTCGCCATGCGCATCGGCGACGAAGATCTGATGGGTGCCGGCGCGAACGTTCACGCGCGCCAGCATCTGGCTTGTGGCTCGGCGGCGTGCCTCGTCCGCCGGGGTCTGCATCAGGGCCTGCAACGTCGGGTCGATCGCCAGCAGGCTGGGCAGGTAGGCGTGACGGCCCAGTTCGGCCGCAAGGTTGGATGCGTAGAGCTCCAGCCTTTCCATGCTCAGGGCCGCCAACTGCTCGCGGCCGCTGCGTTCACTCAGCCGGTGCGCGAGGGCGAAGCCGAGCACCATCAGGAGGCCGGTCAGGAAGACATGAAAGCCGGGCCGGCTCAGCAGCCGGCTCAGGCGCAGGGCACGAGCGCTCAACGGTGGCGGGGGCATGGCGAACGGGCACGTAGTGTGCCCATGCCCGGCGGCGCGCGGCCGGCCTGACCGGTGTTTTTTCAGTGCCGGCGAATAACCGCCCAGCGGCGCTGCGGTTTGTGCGGATTTCCGCCCGGCCAAGGCTGCTCCACACTCGCGGCCTTCGATGGCAGCCGATCACGTGGCCCGGATCGAATGCCCCGCCGTGCCAGACCGTCGGTGAATACCCTTGAAACCCGGCGCATCACCGGTTTTTGGCACGCCGGTTGCGGTTGATGCCGGGTCGCGTGGCGCATGCTGCGCCCAACAAAAACTTCTGGAGCCCTCATGGAGACTCTGATTCAACAGATCATCAACGGCCTGGTGCTGGGGAGCATGTATGCCCTCGTCGCGCTCGGCTACACGATGGTCTACGGCATCATCAACCTGATCAATTTCGCCCATGGCGAGATCCTGATGGTCGGCGCGATGGTCAGCTGGACCATCGTCACCGCGCTGGCCGGCTCAGGCCTGCCCGGCTGGCTGTTGATGCTCATCGGCCTGGCCTGCGCCATCGTCGTGTGTGCCGTGCTGAACTTCTCCGTCGAAAAGATCGCCTACCGGCCGCTGCGCAACGCGCCTCGGCTGGCGCCGCTGATCACGGCCATGGGCATGTCGCTGCTGCTGCAGGTGATCGCGATGATCATCTGGAAGCCCAACCCCAAGCCCTTCCCGCTGCTGCTGCCCACCACGCCCTTCGACCTCGGCGGGCCGGTGATCACGGTCACGCAGTGCCTGATCCTGGGCCTGACGGTCGCCATCCTCGCGGCGCTGATGTACCTGGTGAACTACACCAAGCTGGGCCGCGCGATGCGAGCCACCGCCGAGAACCCGCGTGTGGCCGCGCTGATGGGCGTCAAGCCCGACTTCATCATCTCCACCACCTTCGTCATCGGCGCGGCACTCGCGGCCGTCGCCGGCCTGATGTGGGCGGCCAACTACGGCACGGTGCAGCACACCATGGGCTTCATGCCGGGCCTTAAGGCCTTCACGGCGGCGGTGCTGGGCGGCATCGGCAACCTGGCCGGGGCGGTGGTGGGTGGGCTGCTGCTGGGCCTGATCGAGGCCATCGGTGCGGGCTACCTCGGTGACCTGACCGGCGGCGTGCTGGGCAGCCACTACGCCGACATCTTCGCCTTCATCGCCCTCATCCTGGTGCTGACGCTGCGGCCCTCCGGCCTGCTGGGTGAGCGCGTGGCCGACCGCGCGTGATGGCCCAGCCCCAACGCACTTTGCGCGCCCCCTTCGAGGGGGCGCCACGGGCGGCCCGGCAGAGCCGGTGCCGCGGTGGCCGCTTGATCCATCGGCCGAGTGCACTCGGCCTCAGCCAATAGAGGTTCGTCATGCAACCTAAGAAACTCTTCACCTTCCTCGCGGCAGCCGTCGGCCTGCTCGTCGTGCCGCTGTTCGCGCAGCAGCTCGGCAACGGCCCGGTGCGCATCATCGACCTGGCCCTGCTCTATGTGCTGCTGGCGCTGGGCCTGAACATCGTCGTCGGCTATGCCGGCCTGCTGGACCTGGGCTACGTCGCTTTCTATGCGGTGGGTGCCTATATGTTCGGGCTGATGGCCAGCCCTCACCTGAGCGAGAACTTCGAGTCCTTCCGGGCCGCCTTCCCGAATGGCCTGCATTCGCCGATCTGGCTGGTGATCCCGGCCGGCGCGGCATTGGCAGCGTTCTTCGGTGTGGTGCTGGGTGCGCCGACGCTGAAGCTGCGCGGCGACTACCTCGCCATCGTCACCCTGGGCTTCGGCGAGATCATCCGCGTCTTCCTGAACAACCTGGAGTACCCGGTCAACGTCACCAACGGTCCGCGCGGCATCGGCCAGATCGACTCCTTTCACATCCTTGGCGTCGACCTGGGCAAGTCCTGGGACGTGTTCGGCTTCACGCTGCCTTCGGTGACGCTGTACTACTACCTGTTCCTGGCCCTCGTCGTGGCCGGCGTGGTGATCTGCTACCGGCTGGAGAACTCCCGTATCGGCCGCGCCTGGATGGCCATCCGCGAGGACGAGATCGCCGCCAAGGCCATGGGCATCAACACCCGCAACATGAAGCTGCTGGCCTTCGGCATGGGCGCCACGTTTGGCGGCGTCTCGGGCGCGATGTTCGCGAGCTTCCAGGGCTTCGTGTCGCCGGAGTCCTTCAGCCTGCAGGAGTCGGTCATGATCGTCGCGATGGTGGTGCTGGGCGGCATCGGCCACATCCCCGGCGTCATCCTCGGTGCGCTGGTGCTGTCGGCGATGCCCGAGGTGCTGCGCTACGTCGCCGGCCCGCTGCAGCAGATGACGGACGGCCGCCTGGACGCCTCCATCTTGCGGCAGTTGCTTGTCGCCCTGGCCATGATCGGCGTCATGCTGGCGCGCCCGCGCGGCCTGTGGCCGGCGCCCGAGCATGGCAAGGCCGCACCCGTGGCCGTGAAGTGAGGGGAGGGGACACCATGAGCACCCAAGACAACATCGTTCTGAACGTCAGCGGCGCGTCCAAGCGCTTTGGCGGCGTGCAGGCCCTTTCCGACGTCGGCATCCAGATCCGCGCCGGCCAGGTCTACGGCCTGATCGGCCCCAACGGCGCCGGCAAGACCACCTTCTTCAACGTGATCACCGGCCTCTATGTGCCGGACGGCGGCAGCTTCTCGCTCGGCGGCACGCCCTACACGCCGCAGGCGGTGCACCAGGTCGCGAAGGCCGGCATCGCGCGCACCTTCCAGAACATCCGCCTCTTCGCCGACATGACGGCGCTCGAGAACGTGATGGTCGGCCGCCACATCCGCACCCGTTCCGGTCTGCTCGGCGCCGTGCTGCGCACGCCGGCGTTCAAGGCCGAGGAGGCTGCAATCAAGGCGCGTGCCCAGGAGCTTCTGGACTACGTCGGCATCGGCAAGTACGCCGAATTCAAGGCGCGGACTCTGAGCTACGGCGACCAGCGCCGCCTGGAGATCGCCCGGGCCCTGGCCACCGACCCCAAGCTGATCGCGCTCGATGAGCCCGCCGCCGGCATGAATGCGACCGAGAAGGTCGTGCTGCGCGAGCTGATCGACCGCATCCGCAAGGACGGCCGCACCATCCTGCTGATCGAGCATGACGTCAAGCTGGTGATGGGCCTGTGCGATCGCGTGACGGTGCTGGACTACGGCAAGCAGATCGCCGAGGGCACGCCGGCCGAGGTGCAGAGCAACGAGAAGGTCATCGAAGCCTATTTGGGCGCTGGCCACAAGCCCCACTGAGCGAGGCGAGAACAACATGGCAGAAGCAAAGCAAACCCTGCTCAAGGTCAGCGGCCTGAAGGTCGCCTACGGCGGCATCCAGGCGGTCAAGGGCGTCAGCTTCGAGGTGCGCGAGGGCGAACTGGTGTCGCTGATCGGTGCCAACGGCGCCGGCAAGACGACCACGCTGAAGGCCGTTACCGGCCTGCAGCCGGTCGCCGCGGGCAGCGTGGAATACCTCGGCAAGGCCATCAAGGGCCAGGGTGCCTGGGACCTGGCCAAGCAGGGCCTGGTGATGGTGCCGGAAGGCCGCGGCACGTTCACGCGCATGACCATCATCGAGAACCTGCAGATGGGCGCCTACAACCGCAACGACGGCGAGATCGAGTCCGACATGGACAAGGTCTTCACGCTGTTCCCGCGGCTCAAGGAGCGAGCCAAGCAGCTGGCCGGCACGATGTCGGGAGGCGAGCAGCAGATGCTGGCCATGGGCCGGGCGCTGATGGCCCGGCCCAAGGTGCTGCTGCTGGACGAGCCCTCGATGGGCCTGTCGCCGATCATGGTGGACAAGATCTTCGAGGTCGTGAACGACATCCACCAGCAGGGCGTCACCATCCTGCTGGTCGAGCAGAACGCCAGCCGCGCGCTGCAACTGGCCAATCGCGGCTATGTGATGGAGTCGGGCGAGGTCACGATGAACGGCGAGGGCCTGGCCCTGCTCAACGATCCCAAGGTGCGCGCGGCCTATCTGGGCGAGTGAGCTGGGCGCGTGAGCTGGGCGCGTGAGGCGGTCAGCCGTTCAGCGCCCGTGACAGCAGCTCGGCCTGTTGACGCCGGTGCAGCGTCACCGATGCGGTGGCGCCCGAGGCCGTCACGGCGCGTGCAACCGGCTGCCAGGCCCGACCTGGCGGCGCCAGCGGGGCCAGCTCGTCGCGGACATGGTGCCAGGCTCCCTGGTTGAGCGCTTCCTCCTGGGCCCAGACCAGTGTTTCGGCGCGCCGGTAGCGGGACAGCGTCGCGGCCAGTTCGGCAGCAGGAAACGGGTACAGCTGCTCGATGCGCAGCAAGGCGACGCGGCTGGCGGCCTGCGGGTCGGCGGCCCGGGCGCGTGCCAGTTCGTGATGCAGCTTGCCGCTGCACAGCACCACACGCTCCACGGCGTCGGCGGCCACGCCGCGGTCGTCCAGCAGGGGCTCAAAGCCGCCCTGCAACAGGGCCTGCACGGGCGAGTGCGAGTCGGCGTCCTGCTGCATGACGGCCTTGGGTGACATCACGATCAAGGGCTTGCGCACCGGGTCCAGGGCCTGCCGGCGCAGCAGATGGAACCACTGCGCGGCCGTGCTCGGGTAGGCGACGCGCAGGTTGCCGGCACCGCAGAGCTGCAGGAAGCGGCCCAGGAAGGCGTTCGAATGCTCCGGCCCGACGCCCTCGTGGCCATGTGGCAGCAGCAGCACCAGCGCGCTGCGCTGGCCCCACTTTTCCTCGCCCGACGCGATGTACTGGTCGATGAAGACCTGGGCGCCGTTGACGAAGTCGCCGTACTGCGCCTCCCAGATCGTCAGGTCGTCGGGGCGCTGCACGCTGTGGCCATACTCGAAACCAAGCACGGCCTCCTCGGACAGCGGCGAGTTGACGACCTCGAAGCCCGCAGCCGAACTCAACTGCCGCAACGGCACGAACTTGTCGGGCCCGGTCGGGGTCTGGTTGTGCCAGACGGCTTGGCGGTGCAGGAAGGTCCCGCGTTCGACGTCCATGCCCGACACGCGCACCGCGATGCCGCGGGTCAGCAGCGAGGCGTAGGCCATGTTTTCCGCGAAGCACCAGTTGACGCGTGCCGCCGTGTCAGCGACCGACCGGCGCCATTGATCGACCAGCCGCGCGATCACCGGGTGGGGCTGGAAGCCGCGTGGCAGACGCGTCATGTCCGACACCCAGGCGCCCAGGGTGTCGAGTTCGAACGTGGCGGCGTGCGAGTCGGCGGGCCGTTGCGGTTGCGCCGTGACCCGGCGGTGCGCCGCAGCGGCGCCGGCCTGTGCTGACAGCAGCAGACCGTGGTCCACGGCGGCGCGGCGGCTGTCGAGATGCTCTGCCATCTCAGACGCGCTGCACAGGCCATCTGCCACCATGGCCTCGCCCAGCAGCGTGGCGACCGGTGGGCGCCGGGCGGCCATCGGGTAGAGGCCCGGGCTGCTCAGGGCGGGCTCCTCCTGTTCGGCATGGCCAAGCCGGCGGTAGCCGATCAGGTCGATCAACACATCGGCACCGAAGCGGGCGCGGTAGGCAAAGGCCAGCGCGGCCGCGCGCGCGAGCTGCTCGGGGGCTTCGGCATTCACCCGCAGCACCGGGGCGTCGATGCAGCGGGCCACGTCGGTGCAGTAGCGCGAGGCCGCCGCGTCCATCGGGTTGGGCGTCGTGAAACCCAGCTGATTGTTCAGGATGACATGGATGCAGCCGCCGACCGCGTAGCCGCTGCGCTGCGACAGCATCAAGGCCTCCATGACGACGCCCTGGCCGGCAAAGGCCGCGTCGCCATGCAGCACCAGCGCGGCGGCGCGGCACTGCTTCTGGGCGGCATAGGTCATGCCCAGCACGACCGGGTGGATGCTCTGAAGATGCGACGGGTTCGGTGCCAGCTGCAGCGTCACCGGGCCATGCTCGGTGTGAACGAGGCGCCGGGCACCGAGGTGG
>RXJV01000090.1 GCA_003963075.1 Burkholderiales bacterium | reverse complement strand
CCCGGCCCATCGGCCTGCCGTTGAGAAGCTCAACCGCAATTAAGCGGCGAGTGCGAACGTAGAGTCGTTTGCAGTTACTTTGTTTCCAGTGGTTTTACGAGCGGACTGGTGCTCGGCATGCCCTACTCCGGATCCGCACCCACGTCGAAACCAGGTCGGCCCCAGAAGCAGCATTTTAGGCCAGGTGGAGATGCTTCAAGAGTTCATCCGGTCGGGCCAACTCCAGATCAGCCCTCCAGCGCTGAATCTCCGCGTCCGGACCGAGATAGCCCCAGGCCGCAACGGCCGTGGCCATGCCGGCGGCGCGGCCGGCCATCACGTCCCGTACGTCATCGCCCACGTAGAGGCAGGCTTGGGGCTGGACATTCAGACGTTGCGCGGCCTCCAAGAGGGGCGCGGGGTGAGGCTTGGTATGGCCGGTCGTGTCTCCTCCGACAACCACCTCTGCACCCAGTCTGAGAGCTCGCACCAATGGCAGCGCAAAGCGCTCGGCTTTGTTCGTCACGACGCCCCAGCTCAGACCGGCATCGGTCAAGCGGTGCAGCACCGCCCGGATGCCTTCAAACGGCTGGGTGCTGTCGTACATGAGTGTCTCGTAACGGTCGAGGAACTCCCGCTTGAGTTCGTCGTAGTCGCCATGCCCCGGCGCGACCTCGAAGCCTTGGGCCAGCATGCCGCGCGCGCCAGAGCCGCCGTGAGGCCGAAGCATAGCCAGGGGCAATGGATCGAGGCCGCGAGCACTGCGCATCTGGTTCACTGCGGCAGCCAGGTCAGGCGCACTGTCGATCAGCGTGCCGTCCAGGTCGAACAGTACGGCGCGCAAGTGCCTCCAGTTCGGGTCGACGTTCACAGCGCCCGGCGGCAGGCCATCATGTAGTTAACGTCGGTGTCTTGGCCGAGGCTGTAGCGCTGCGTCAGTGGGTTGTAGCTGAGTCCACGGCTGGACTGGAGTTCAAGACCGGCGTCACGGCAGTACTGCGCGAGTTCGGAAGGTCTGACAAATCGAGCGTACTCATGCGTGCCTCGGGGCAGCATGTTCAAAACATACTCAGCGCCCACGATGGCCAGCAGGAAGGACTTGGCGTTGCGATTCAGCGTCGACAAAAAGACCCAACCGCCGGGCTTGACCAGCGCAGCGCAGGCACGCACGACCGAGGCAGGGTCTGGCACATGCTCGATCATCTCCATGCAGGTGACGACATCAAAGCCCGCGGGCTGTTCCTCGGCCAGCTGTTCCACAGCGATCTCGCGGTATTCGACGCCGACAGTGCCGGCCTCCAACGCATGCAGTTCAGCAACCCGCAAGGGCTTGGTCGACAGGTCGATGCCCAGGACCTTGGCACCGGCGCGTGCCATTGCATCGCTGAGGATGCCGCCACCGCAGCCGACATCGACCACGCGCTTGCCCGCCAGCGGACAGCGTTGCTCGATCCACGCCAGCCGCAGTGGGTTGATCTGGTGCAAGGGCTTGAAGTCGCTCTCGGGGTCCCACCAGCGGTGGGCCAACTCGCCGAATTTGGCGAGTTCTTGCGGGTCGGCATTGATCGTCATGACAGGCTGAAAATGAAAAAGCCCCGACGGCGAGCCGGCGGGGCTTTGCGCACAGCGCCCGAAGGCGCCAGAGCTTACTTGTTGCGCGTACCGACGACTTCGATCTCGGTGCGGCGGTTCTTGGCGCGGCCTTCGCCGGTCTTGTTGTCGGCGACGGGCTGCTTGGCGCCCTTGCCTTCCGTGTAGACGCGGTTCGGCTCGATGCCCTTGCTCACCAGATAGGCCTTGACGGCTTCCGAGCGGCGGATCGACAGCTTCTGGTTGTAGGCATCGCTACCCACCGAGTCGGTGTGGCCAACGGCGATGATGACTTCCAGATTGATGCCCTTGGTCTTGCTGACCAGGTCATCCAGCTTCGCGGTGGCTTCGGGCTTCAGCGTGGCCTTGTCGAAATCGAAGAAGGCATCAGCGGCGAAGGTGACCTTCTCGCTGACCGGAGCCGGCGGGGGCGTCACGGGCTTCGGCGGCACGGGTGCCGGAGCCGGAGGCGGCGGAGCCACCGGCTTGGGCTCTTCGGCCTTGGGCGCTGGCTTGATTTCACCGTCGCAGCCCTTGGCGGCCGTCGCGGGCGTCCAGAAGTTATCGCGCCAGCAATACTCGTTGGTGCCGTTCTTCCAGACGGTGCCATCGGTGGCGCGCCAGTTGTCGACAGATTGGGCCAGCGCGGACGACGAAGCCGCAGCGGCGACCGCAGCAACCGCAAACAGCGACGCCACGCGATTCAGTTTCTTCATGATTCTCCTCTCAAGGAATGCCGCAGTTGCCCTGCGAGAGTCAGTACTCAACCTCTAACCGCAGGAGAAACTTTAGGGTTTCTCCTAGGGACTCGACGATTGTGCCATAGGGCACCGGGACCCATCCATTGTGGCGGCCTGAGTGCGCGGCCGCGGCGACGATGTTGCGCTGCTGCGACAGCGTCGTGGCCCGATTAGAATCGCGCGCTTCCGTCCACCCTGACGTTGCGCCCGCGTAGCGCACTCAAGATCGAGCCCGCATGACCCAGTTCGCCAAGGAAACCCTGCCGATCAGCCTCGAGGAGGAGATGCGCCGCTCCTACCTCGATTACGCGATGAGCGTGATCGTCGGGCGCGCCCTGCCGGACGCTCGCGACGGCCTCAAGCCGGTTCATCGCCGCGTGCTGTACGCGATGAACGAGATGGGCAACACCTACAACGCCAAGTACCGCAAGAGTGCTCAGGCTGTGGGTGAGACGATGGGTAAATACCACCCGCACGGTGACTCTGCGATTTACGACACCATCGTCCGGATGGCCCAGCCCTTCAGCCTGCGCCACATGTTGATCGACGGCCAGGGCAACTTTGGCTCGATTGACGGTGATAACGCGGCGGCAATGCGATACACCGAGATTCGTCTCGACAAAATCGCCCATGAAATGCTGGCCGACATCGACAAGGAAACTGTCGATTTCGGCCCCAACTACGACGGCAGCCACAAAGAGCCGCTGGTCCTGCCGACCCGTTTGCCGAATCTGCTGGTGAATGGCGCTGCGGGTATCGCCGTGGGTATGGCCACGAATATCCCGCCGCACAACCTCAACGAGGTGGTCGACGCCTGCCTGCTGGCGCTGAAGAACCCGGAGGTCACGGTCGACGAGCTGATGGAGATCATCCCGGCGCCTGACTTCCCCACCGCCGGCATCATCTACGGCCTGTCCGGCGTGCGCGACGGCTACCGCACCGGGCGCGGCCGCGTGGTGATGCGCGCCAAGGTGCATTTCGAGGACATCGACAAGGGCAACCGTCAGGCAATCATCGTCGACGAGATTCCCTACCAGGTGAACAAAAAGACCCTGCTCGAGCGGATCGCTGAGCTGGTGCAGGAAAAGAAGATCGAGGGCATCAGCCACATCCAGGACGAGTCGGATAAGTCCGGCATGCGGGTGGTGATCGAGCTCAAGCGCGGCGAAGTCCCCGAGGTGGTGCTGAACAACCTCTACAAGCAGACCCAGCTGCAGGACAGCTTTGGCATGAACATGGTCGCGCTCGTCGACGGCCAGCCCAAGCTCTGCAATTTGCGCGACATGATCGTGGTGTTCCTGGAGCACCGCCGCGAGGTGGTGACCCGCCGCACCATTTTCGAGCTGCGCAAGGCCCGCGAGCGCGGCCACGTGCTCGAAGGCCTGGCGGTGGCACTGGCCAATATCGACGAGTTCATCGAGACCATCAAGACCTCGCCGACGCCGCCGGTCGCCAAGGCCGCCTTGATGGCCAAGAGCTGGGATTCCTCGCTGGTGCGCGAGATGCTGGCCCGCGCCGAAGGCGGCAGTCAGGCCTACCGCCCTGAAGGGCTGGAGGCCCAGTTCGGCATGCAAGCAGATGGCCTCTATCGGCTGTCCGAGGCCCAGGCTGGAGAAATCCTGCAGATGCGCCTGCAGCGCCTGACCGGGCTGGAGCAGGACAAGATCGTTGGCGAGTACAAGGACGTAATGGCCGAGATCGCCGATCTGCTCGACATCCTGGCCACGCCGTCGCGCGTGACGACCATCATCGGTGACGAGCTGACCCAGCTGAAGACCGAATTCGGCCAGACCAAGCTGGGTGCTCGGCGCAGCGTCATCGAGCACAACGCGCAGGAACTCGGCACCGAGGATCTGATCACGCCGACCGACATGGTCGTGACGCTCTCGCACACCGGCTACATCAAGAGCCAGGCGCTCAGCGAGTACCGCGCCCAGCGCCGCGGCGGCCGCGGCAAGCAGGCCACGGCCACCAAGGATGACGACTGGATCGACCAGCTCTTCATCGCCAACACCCACGACTGGATCCTGTGCTTCTCCGACCGCGGCCGCGTCTATTGGCTCAAGGTCTGGGAGGTGCCGCAGGGCTCGCGCACGTCGCGCGGCAAGCCCATCGTCAACATGTTCCCGCTGCAGGCCGGCGAGAAGATCACCGTCGTGCTGCCACTGACGGGCGAGTTCCGCAGCTTCCCGGAGGATCACTTCATCTTCATGGCCACGGCCATGGGCACGGTGAAGAAGACCTCGCTGAAGGACTTCAGCAACCCCCGCAAGGCCGGCATCATCGCCGTTGACCTGGATGAGGGCGATCACCTGATCGGCGCGGCGCTGACCGATGGCCACCACGACGTGATGCTGTTCAGCGACGGTGGCAAGGCCGTGCGCTTCGACGAAGACGATGTGCGCCCGATGGGCCGCACCGCCCGCGGCGTGCGCGGCATGATGCTGGAGCCCGACCAGCGCCTGATCGCCATGCTGGTGGCCGAAGACGAGACGCAGAGCGTGCTGACGGCCACCGAGAACGGCTTCGGCAAGCGCACCAGCATCCTCGAATACACCCGCCACGGCCGGGGTACCAAGGGCATGATCGCGATCCAGCAAAGCGAGCGCAATGGCCGCGTCGTGGCAGCCACGCTGGTGCGGCCTGAAGACGAGATCATGCTGATCACCGACAAGGGCGTGCTGGTGCGCACCCGCGTCGCCGAGATCCGTGAGCTCGGTCGCGCCACCCAGGGCGTCACGCTGATCGCCTTGGATGACGGCGCCAAGCTGTCGGGCCTGCAGCGCATCGTCGAAAACGATGCCAACGAAGCCCAAGATCCCGACAGCGCCGCCGAGCCCGGCGAGGCCGGCGACAACCCCGAAGCTCCCAAGGACTGACATGATTTCTCGCAAGCTGGGCCTGGCCCTGGCGGTGTCCCTCTCGCTCGCCGCTGGCGCCGCACTGGCCGAGCCCTCCCCGTCCAAGAAGGCGCTGATCGACAAGCTGGTCAAGTTGCAGCAGCCGGCTGCAGAAATGCTGGCCCGCACGGTGGTGCAGCAGCCGCTCGGCCAGTTGATGCAGGCCGCCGGCCAGGCGCTGCAGCAAGTGCCTGCCGAAAAGCGCGAGGCCACCGCCAAGGCGATGGATGCCGACGTCAAGAAGTTCGTCGAGGACAACGTCGCCTACGTGCGGGACAAGGCCGCCAAAATGGCGCCGACGACCACGGCAGCCTTCCTGGACGAGCGCTTCGACGAGGACGAACTCAAGCAGATCCTGGCCTGGTTTGAATCGCCGGTCAGCAAGAAGTTCGGCCAGCTGCAGGCCGAGCTGAACAAGGCGCTGCTGGACAAGGTTGTCGCCGAAGCCGGCCCGACGCTGCAGGACCGCTTCAAAGGCCTGCATGCCTCTCTGGCCAAGCAACTCGGCGTTCCGGCACCGGCATCGGCGCCCAAGCCTGCTGCGTCTGCACCCGCGCCCGCGAAGAAGTAGTTCCCGCTCCATGAGCTTGTCGCGACCGTTCAACTTCTCCGCCGGCCCTGCCACGCTGCCCGAACCCGTGCTGCGCCAGGTGGCGGCCGAGATGTTGGACTGGCAGGGCAGTGGCATGAGCGTGATGGAGATGAGCCATCGCGGCAGGGAGTTCATCTCGATCTGCGAGCGGGCCGAGGCCGATCTGCGCGAGCTGCTGGCGGTGCCGAACCACTTCCGCATCCTCTTCATGCAGGGCGGCGGTCTCGGCGAGAACGCCATCGTCCCGCTCAACCTGAGCCGCGGCGGCAAGGTGGATGTCGTCGTGACCGGTTCCTGGTCGCGCAAGAGCGCTACCGAGGCGCGCCGCTATGCCGACGTGCAGATCGCCGCAGAAGGCGATGGCCGCAGCATCCCGCGCGACTGGGCCTTGCGCAGCGACGCCGCCTATCTGCACCTATGCACCAACGAGACCATCGATGGCGTCGAGTTCCATGAGCTGCCACGCGTGGCCAACGGCGTGCCCGTGGTCGTGGACTGCTCGTCGCACCTGCTGTCACGTCCGATCGACTGGGAGCGTGTCGGCCTGGCCTTCGGCGGCGCGCAAAAGAACATCGGTCCGGCCGGCTTGACGCTGGTCTTCGTGCGCGACGACCTGCTCGGCCACGCGCTCGACATCTGCCCCTCGGCATTCAACTACGCCACCGTCGCGGCCGCACAGTCCATGTACAACACCCCACCGACCTTTGCGATCTATGTCGCCGGGCTGGTGTTCCAGTGGGTCAAGGCCTTTGAGTACGCTGGCCAACGTGGCCTGGCGGCCATCGAACAGCACAACATCGACAAGGCCGCCCTGCTCTATTCAGCGCTCGACGCCTCCGGCTTCTACGAGAACCGGGTCGAGCCCGCCTGCCGTTCGCGGATGAACGTCCCGTTCTTCCTGCGCGACGAATCACTGAACGATGCCTTCCTTGCCGCGGCCAAGGCCGCTGGCCTGCTGCAGCTCAAGGGCCACAAGTCCGTCGGCGGCATGCGTGCGTCCATCTACAACGCCATGCCCTTGGAGGGTGTCCGCACCCTGGTCGACTTCCTGAAGGACTTCGAAGCCCGTCATGGCTGATCCCGTTTCCACCCCTGCCCTGCTGGCCCTGCGCGACCAGATCGATGCGCTGGACGGCCAGCTGCTGGCATTGCTCAACCAGCGCGCCCGCGTGGCCGAACAGGTGGGCGAAATCAAGCGCGCCGAAGGCACGCCGTTTTTCCGGCCCGACCGCGTCGCCCAGGTGATCGACAAGATCCGCGCCGCCAACCCCGGCCCGCTGAAGGCCGAGCATGTGTCGGCGATCTGGCGCGAGATCATGTCCGCCTGCCTGGCGCTCGAATCGCCCCAGCGCGTCGCCGTGCTGGGCCCGGTCGGCACCTTCTGCGAGCAGGCCGCCATCGAGTATTTCGGCGGTGCCGCCGACATGATCTATTGCGCCAATTTCGACGAGGTTTTCCACGCCACCGCGTCCGGCAGCGCGCAGTTCGGCGTCGTCGGCGTCGAGAACATGACCGAGGGCGTCGTCACGCGCTCACTCGACCTCTTCCTACACACGCCCTGCCATGTCGTCGGCGAGGTCAGCCTGCTGATCCGCCACAACCTGATGCGCAAGGAGCCGTCCATGCATGGCATCGAGGCCGTGCTGGCCCACCCGCAGGCGCTGGCGCAATGCCAGAACTGGCTGAACAAGCATCTGCCCGACGTCGAGCGCCGCGCGGTGTCCAGCAACGCCGAGGGTTCGCGGCTCGCCGCCACCAACCCCGCCTGGGCGGCACTCGGCAGCGAACGCGCGTCCACGCTGTTCGGCCTGCACATCACGGCGCATGCCGTCCAGGACGAGGCCTACAACCGCACGCGCTTTGCCGTCATTTGCCTGCCGCAGACCATGGCCACGCCGCCTGCGACTGGCCGCGACTGCACCAGCCTCGTGGTCTCGGTGCCCAACCGCCCGGGGGCGATGCATGATCTGCTGGTGCCGTTGAAGACTCATGGGGTGTCGATGACACGGCTCGAGTCTCGCCCGGCCCGCACCGGCCAATGGGACTATTACTTCTACATCGACCTGGACGGCCACCCCAGCCAGCCCCATGTCGCCGCAGCACTGGGCGAGTTGCGCGAACTCTGTGCCTTCTTCAAGATGCTGGGCGCCTACCCGGTCAAGAACTAACCAGGGCCTGCCATGTTCCAACAGCTCGGCGTGATCGGATGCGGCCTGATGGGCGGCAGCTTCGCGCTGGCGATGAAGAGGGCCGGTCTGGTCAAGCGCGTCGTCGGCTACAGCAAATCGCCGTCCACGACGGAGCGGGCCAAGAAGCTCGGCGTGATCGATGTCGCCGCGGAATCGGCCCTGCTGGCCGTGTCGGGGTCGGACATCGTGCTGATCGCCGTGCCGGTTTCGGCCACCGAGAGCACGCTCAAAGCCATCCGCCACCTGGTGAACCCGGGTGTGCTGTTCATGGACGTGGGCTCGACCAAATGCGACGTCATTGAATCCGCGCGTCGCGCCCTCGGTGATCGATCGTCCAGCTTCGTGCCCTGCCACCCCATCGCGGGCAAGGAGTCCGGCGGCGTGCAGCATGCGGAAGCCACGCTGTATGAAGGGCGGCAGGTCATCCTCACGCCCCAGCCCTTCACCAACCCGCAGCTCGTGCAGCGCGCCACCGATGTCTGGTCGGCGCTTGGCGCCACCGTGCTGAAGATGCGCCCCCACAACCATGACGCGGCATTCGCTGCCGTCAGCCACCTGCCCCACCTGCTGGCCTTTGCCTACTTCCAGGCAATTGCCGAGCAACCCGCGGCGAAGGATTACCTGAGCCTCGCGGGCCCCGGGTTTCGCGATTTCACCCGCATCGCCGCGGGCGAACCCGCCGTCTGGCGCGACATCCTGCTGGCCAACAAGCACGAGGTGCTGGCCCAGTCCAAGCGCTTTCGCACCATGCTGGACCAGCTGGAGGCCCTGATCGAGCTGGGCGATGCCGCAGGCCTGGAGGCAGCCTTGCGCCCCATTGCAGAAGGCCGCGAGGCCTGGAACATGTCCACCCCCGCTGCCCCGCCCGGCCGTCCCACGGCGAAGTGATGTTCAAGATTCCCTTCCTCGACCTGCCGCCACTGCGCAGCGCCGCCGGCACGGTGCGCCTGCCGGGCTCCAAAAGCATCTCCAACCGCGTGCTGCTGCTCGCCGCGCTCAGCGAGGGTCAGACCGTTGTCCGCGACCTGCTGGCGTCCGACGACACCGCGGTGATGCTGGAGTCGCTGCGCACCCTGGGCTGCGGCGTCTGGCGCGACGGCGACGCCGTCGTCATCGATGGCCTGGGCAGCCGGTTGCGGGCCAAGCAGGCCAAGCTCTTCCTGGGCAATGCCGGCACGGCGATGCGGCCGCTGACGGCGGCGCTTGCCGTGCTCGCCGCCACACAGGGCGGCGAGTTCGAGGTGTCCGGCGTGCCACGCATGCACGAACGTCCGATCGGTGACCTGGTCGACGCGCTGCGCGGCCTCGGCTGCGCGATCGACGACCTGGGCAACCCCGGCTACCCGCCGCTGCGCCTGCGCGGCCCATCCGCGCTGGCGCTGGACGCACCGGTGAGAGTGCGAGGCGACGTCTCCAGCCAGTTCCTCACCGCCCTGCTGCTGGCGCTGCCGCTGGTGGCCGGCTTTGAAGCCCCCAATCCCCCCGAGGGGGTGCCCCCGGCTCGGGGCGGCCCAGCGCCCGGCCGCGACATCCGCATCGAGGTCATCGGCGAGCTGATCTCCAAGCCCTATATCGAGATCACGCTGGCCCTGCTGGCGCGCTTCGGCATCGCCGTGAAGCGCGAGGGCTGGAGCGCCTTCGTGATCCCGGCGGGCAGCCGCTATGTCTCGCCGGGCGAGGTTTTCGTCGAGGGCGACGCGTCTTCCGCGAGCTATTTCGTCGGGCTGGGCGCCATCGCTGCGGTTGACGCACCGATCCGCATCGAGGGCGTCGGCAGCGAATCGCTGCAGGGCGATGTGCGCTTTGCCGAGGCCGCTGCCGCCATGGGTGCGGTGGTGCAGACCGGCCCGAACTGGCTGGAGGTCCGGCGCGGCGCCTGGCCGCTCAAGGGCATCACGCTCGACTGCAACCACATCCCTGACGCGGCGATGACGCTGACCGTCATGGCGCTCTACGCCGACGGCCCGACCACGCTGACCAACATCGCGAGCTGGCGTGTCAAGGAGACCGACCGCATCGCCGCGATGGCCACCGAACTGCGCAAGCTGGGCGCCTCGGTCGATGAAGGCCCGGACTGGATCCGCGTCCAGCCGCTGCGCGACTGGCGGGCTGCGTCCATCCACACCTACGACGATCACCGCGTCGCGATGTGCTTCTCGCTGGCGGCGTTCAACGGGCTGGTGACCGACGCTGCCGTGCCGGTGCGCATCCAGGAGCCGCACTGCGTCGCCAAGACCTTCCCCGACTATTTCGAGACGCTGTTCGGCGTCGTAACGGCGCGCGCTGAAGACATCCCGGTCATTACCATCGACGGCCCGACCGCGTCCGGCAAGGGCACGCTGGCCGACGAGGTGGGCAAGGCGCTGGGCTTTGGCGTGCTGGATTCCGGCGCGCTGTACCGGGTGACGGGCTTGGCCGCCCGCCGCGCAGGACTGGACCTCGACGACGGCCCTGCTGTGGCCGCCCTGGTTCCGACGCTGGAGCTGCGTTTCAGTGGCGGCCAGGTCTTTCTTGGCCCCGAAGACGTCAGCGCGCGTCTGCGCGCCGAAGCCACGGGCTTGCTGGCCTCGCAGGTCGCCGTCCACCCCGAGGTGCGTCAGGCGCTGCACCAGCTCCAGCTGGACTTCCGCCGCCTGCCCGGGCTGGTCGCCGACGGCCGCGACATGGGCACGGCCATCTTCCCGGACGCCGCACTCAAGGTCTTCCTGACCGCCAGCGCCGCGACGCGCGCCGAGCGCCGGTATAAGCAATTGATTTCCAAAGGGAATTCGACTACGATCGAGGGCTTGCGCGAAGATTTGGAGGCGCGGGACGAACGGGATAAAAACCGCTCGGCCTCTCCTTTGGCTCCCGCGCAGGATGCGCAGCTGCTCGACAACTCGGCGCTCTCCATCGAAGCCTCGGTGGAGCAGGTGTTGAATTGGTGGCAAAAGCGCCGGCCCTTCTGAGGCAACTCAGCCGGGCCCGGGCCTGAGAAGCCACCGGCCCGCCGGCCAGCGCCGAACGCCCGTTCGGTCGTCATGGCAGATGCAAATCTGCCGTGGCCGGCGATGTCAACAACCTAACCCCGCAGGCTCGCCTGCACCGCCGCGCCAATTCATCCGGCGCATCAGGATCCACTCAACATGTCCCAAACCCAAACCGCCGCTTCCGGCATGGAATCCTTTGCCGCAATGTTCGAGGAGTCGCTGCAGCGCTCCGACATGCGCGCTGGCGA
>RXJV01000163.1 GCA_003963075.1 Burkholderiales bacterium | reverse complement strand
TTCGCCGAGCTGGAGAAGACCATCCGCGGCAGCTACCCCAAGCCCAAGATGATGGTGTTCGGCTTCCCGTCCAACCCGACGGCGCAGTGCGTGGACCTGGCCTTCTTCGAGCGCGTGGTGGCGCTGGCCAAGAAGCACGACATCCTGGTCGTGCACGACCTGGCCTATGCCGACATCGTCTACGACGGCTATGTGGCCCCGTCCATCATGCAGGTGCCTGGCGCCAAGGACGTGGCGGTGGAGTTCTTCACGCTCAGCAAGAGCTACAACATGGCCGGATGGCGCGTCGGCTTCATGGTCGGCAACCCCGACCTCGTCGCCGCGCTGGCCCGCATCAAGAGCTACCACGACTACGGCACCTTCACGCCGTTGCAGGTCGCCGCCATCGCCGCGCTGGAGGGCGACCAGCAATGCGTGAAGGACATCGCCGCCAGCTACCAGCGGCGCCGCGACGTGCTCTTCAAGGGCCTGACCGAGGCCGGGTGGGCGGTCGACTGCCCCCAGGCCAGCATGTATATCTGGGCGCGCATCCCCGAGGCCTACCGGGAACTGGGCTCACTGGAGTTCGCCCGGCAGCTGCTGGAGAAGGCCAAGGTCTGCGTGTCGCCCGGCATCGGCTTCGGCGACCACGGCGATGGCCATGTGCGCTTCGCGCTTATCGAGAACGAGAGCCGCATCCGCCAGGCGGTGCGCGGCATCAAGGCGATGTTCAAGGCGGACGGGGTGCTCAAGTGACGGAACCGCAGGCCGTCATCCTCGACCTCGACGGCACCCTGGTCGACACCCTGGGCGACTTCGTGGCGGTGCTCGGGCTCACGCTGGCCGACCTCGGTCTGCCGGCCGTGGGCCGCAGCTTCGTCGAGCACACCATCGGCCGCGGCGGCGAGCACCTGGTGCGGCAGACGCTCGCCCATGTCGGGGCCAAACCCGGCTTGTTCGACCACGCCTGGTCGCTCTACCAGGCCCACTACGCCGCCGTGAACGGCGCGCACGCGGCCGTCTACCCGGGTGTCGTCGAGGGGCTGGAGGCCCTGCGCGCACGGGGCCTGCCGCTGGCGGTGCTGACCAACAAGCCCGCCGGAGCGGCGCGCGAGCTGCTCCAGCGCAAGGGGCTGGCCGGCTATTTCCGGCATGTGTTCGGCGGCGACGACTTCCCGCGCAAGAAGCCCGACCCGCTGCCGCTGCTCAAGACCTGCGAGGCGCTGGGCACACCCCCGTCGGCCACCTGGATGGTGGGCGACTCGCGCAACGACGCCGAGGCCGCCCGTGGCGCCGGCTGCCCTTTGGTGCTGGTCACCTACGGCTACAACCACGGCGAGGACATCCGCAGCGTGCCGGCGATGCGGCATGTGGCGCGGCTGGACGAGATCAGCGGCGCTTTTCGCGCTTGATGCCGAGCAGGGCATCCTTCAGCGCATCGTCGGCCGGCTTGTCGCCCAGCCAGATGCGCAGCAGCGCCGAGAAGAACTCCGGCTCCTTGATCGTCTCGCCCAGCGGCTTGCCGTTCAGCAGCACCGAGGAGCCGACACCCGGCACATAGTCCACCGAGAAGGCATCGCCGATGCTGAGCTGCTTGCGGCTGGCGAACATTTCGCTGAGCTTGAGCACGCCATTGATGCTCTTGGCGAATTCCTCGCGCGAGACATTGGCCTCGATGCCCTTGGTGAACAGCTTGCCCAGCTCGTTGCCGTCAATGTCGCGCAGCATCTGGATCTGGATGCGCTTGGGGCCAGGTGCCGCCAGCACCTCCTGGGTCGTGCCGGCCTTGGTGGTCAGGTAGAGGCCCGCCGTGTAGACCTTGACGACGAACTTGTAGCGGATGCCTGCTCCATTCAGTTGCAGCTTCTGGCCGGCCAGGTCCACGGCGCTCTCGTACTTGACGTTGGCAACCTCGACCGTGTCCGCCCGGGCCGCGGCCCCCACCAGCCCGCCCGCAGCCAGCAGGGCCGCGACGATGAATCCACGCATGTCTCGCTCCGTTGTTCTGCCGCGATGGCGGCGTCTTCGTGTGCCGAAGTATGGCCCGCGCAGCCGATAACCCCGCTGATACACTGGCCCGATCATGTTCATCACGCGGAAGTACATCACGGGGTCGAGCGACCGGGGAGCCTGGCCCTGGCGTCGCTGGTCAGCAACCGCCTGATGTCGCTTGGCGCGCACTGACGCGCTGTTCCGCACCTTGCCCGTGTTCCGCCGGGCTGCACGCCAAGCCCTGAAGACCTGCTTCTTTCAAGGTTTGAGACGTGATCACCGAACTCGAATTCCAGAGCCTGGCCGCTGAAGGCTACAACCGCATCCCGCTGATCAGCGAGGCCTTTGCGGATCTCGAAACCCCGCTGTCCCTCTACCTCAAGCTGTGCCACGGCGCCGGGCCGCGCCGCAACAGCTTCCTGCTGGAGTCCGTCGTCGGCGGCGAGCGCTTCGGGCGCTACTCCTTCATCGGCCTGCCCTGCCGCACGCTGGTGCGGGCCACCGGCACGCGCTGCGAGGTCGTCACCGATGGCATCGTCGTCGAGACGCATGAGGGCAACCCGCTGGACTTCATCGCCGCCTACCAGGAGCGCATCAAGCCCAGGATCCCCGCCGGCCTGCCGCGCTTCTGCGGCGGCCTGGCCGGCTACTTCGGCTACGAGGCCGTGCGCGCGATCGAGAAGCGCCTGACCGCCACGAAGAAGGACGGCGGCCTGGGCACGCCCGACATCCTGCTGCTGCTCAGCGAGGAGGTCGCCGTCATCGACAACCTGTCCGGCCGGCTCTACCTCATCGTCTGGGCCGACCCGCGCCAGCCCGAGGCCTATTTCCGCGCCACCAAGCGGCTGACGCAGCTGCGCGACCAGCTGCACTACTCGGTCAGCGTGCCGCGCGTGACGCGCAGCGAGCACCACGCGGTGCAGCGCGATTTCTCCAAGGCCGAGCTGATGGCCGCCGTGGAGCACGCCAAGGACTACATCGCGGCCGGCGACCTGATGCAGGTCGTCATCGGCCAGCGCCTGGCCAAGCCCTTCAAGGCCGAGCCGATCTCGCTGTACCGGGCGCTGCGGGCGCTCAACCCCAGCCCCTATATGTACTTCTACGATTTCGGCGACTTCCAGGTCGTCGGCGCCAGCCCGGAGATCCTGGTGCGCGAGGAGCATGCGAGCGACGGCGCCCGCAAGGTCACGATCCGCCCGCTGGCCGGCACCCGCCCGCGTGGCAGCACGCCCGAACGCGACCAGGCGCTGGAGGCCGAACTCAAGGCCGATCCCAAGGAACGCGCCGAGCACCTGATGCTGATCGACCTGGCCCGCAACGACATCGGCCGCATCGCCCGCACCGGCAGCGTGCAGGTGACGCAGGCCTTCGACGTGGAGCGCTACTCGCACGTGATGCACATCGTCTCCAACGTCGAGGGCACGCTGCGGCCCGAGGTGGGCCAGCTGGACGTGCTGAAGGCCACCTTTCCCGCCGGCACGCTAAGCGGCGCGCCCAAGGTGCGCGCGATGGAACTCATCGACGAACTCGAGCCCGTGCAGCGCGGCATTTACGGTGGCGCCTGCGGCTACCTGAGCTTTGCCGGCGACATGGACCTGGCCATCGCGATCCGCACCGGCATCGTGAAGGACGGCATGCTCTACGTGCAGGCGGCCGCCGGCATCGTGGCGGACTCCGTGCCCGAACTGGAATGGCAAGAGACCGAGGCCAAAGCCCGTGCCCTGCTGCGCGCCGCTGAACTCGTGGAAGAAGGGTTCTGACATGCTGCTCATGATCGACAACTACGACAGCTTCACGTTCAACATCGTCCAGTACTTCGGTGAACTGGGCGCCGACGTGAAGGTCGTGCGCAATGACGAGATCACCGTGGCCGAGATGGCCGCGTTGAACCCCGACCACATCGTGTTCTCGCCCGGCCCCTGCACGCCCAACGAGGCGGGCGTGTGCGTGGACGCTATCCAGCATTTCCTAGGCAAAAAGCCGATGTTGGGCGTGTGCCTGGGCCACCAGGCCATGGGCCAGGCCCTGGGCAGCAAGATCATCCGCGCGCAGCGCCAGATGCACGGCAAGGCCAGCACCATCACGACCGACCAGCGCGGCGTGTTCAGCGGCCTGCCGCGCGAGTTCAGCGTCATCCGCTACCACTCCCTCGTCATCGAGGAGGCGAGCTGCCCGGCGGTGCTGGAGATCACCTCGCGCAGCGAGGACGGCGAGATCATGGGCGTGCGCCACCGCGAGCTGGCCGGCACGGCCACGCCCTGCGAAGGCGTGCAGTTCCACCCCGAGTCCATCCTCAGCGAGCATGGGCACGCGCTACTGCGCAACTTCCTCGCGATGGGCGGCGCGCACGCGCCTTGAATCGGCACCCACTGCAAGCCTGCGCCATGAGCGATCTGACATTGCGCCCACTGGACCCGGACCGCGACCTGGCCGATCTGCGCGATCTGTGGCACGAGTATCTCGAATGGGGCAATGACGAGCTGCAGCGGCATTACGGCCTGCGCATGGGTGCGGCGGACGCGATGGTGGCCGACGGCCTGTCACACCTCGACGAATTCGCGCCGCCACGCGGCTGCCTGCTGCTCGCGCACACGCCGGCAGGTCTGATGGGCAGCATCGCGCTGCGGCCCAGCGCCCCGGGCGCGGGCGAGCTCAAGCGCCTCTACGTCCGCCCGCCGGCGCGCGGCCTGGGCCTCGGCCAGGCCCTGGTGACGGCCGCCCTGCAGCGTGCCCGCGAGGCCGGCTATCTGCGGCTGCGGCTGGACAGCGCGCGCTTCATGGCCTCGGCCCATGCGCTGTACCGGCAGCACGGTTTCACCGACTGCGAACCCTATGCCGAGAGCGAGGTGCCGCCGCCCTACTGGCCGCACTGGGTGTTCATGCAGCTCAGCCTCACTGACTCGGCCTGATCGACACTCTTGTTCCTCCACGGAAAGCCCGCCATGCCCATTTCCGATAGCGAAGCCCTGACCCGCGTCATCGAGCACCGCGAGATCTTCCACGACGAGATGCTGACGCTGATGCGCCGCATCATGGCCGGCGAGATGTCGCCCGTCATCGCCGCCGCGCTGATCACCGGCCTGCGGGTGAAGAAGGAAACCATCGGCGAGATCACCGCCGCGGCCCAGGTGATGCGCGAGCTGAGCCACAAGGTGCCGCTGAGCCCGCTGCCGCATCTGGTCGATGTCGTCGGCACCGGCGGCGACGGCGCGCACAGCTTCAACATCTCGACCTGCTCGATGTTCGTCGCCGCCGCCGCCGGCGCCCAGGTGGCCAAGCACGGCAACCGCAGCGTCAGCAGCAAGACCGGCAGCGCCGACGTGCTGGAGGCGCTGGGCGCCAACATCCAGCTCACGCCCCGCCAGGTGGCCGCCAGCGTGGCCGAGTGCGGCATCGGCTTCATGTTCGCGCCCAACCATCACCCGGCGATGAAGAACATCGCGCCGGTGCGCCGCGAGCTCGGCGTGCGCACGATCTTCAACATCCTGGGCCCCCTGACCAATCCGGCCGGCGCGCCCAACATCCTGATGGGCGTGTTCCACCCCGACCTCGTGGGCATCCAGGTGCGCGTGCTGCAGCGCCTGGGCGCGGAGCATGCCCTCGTCGTCTACGGCAAGGACGGCATGGACGAGATCTCGCTGGGCGCCACCACCCTGGTCGGCGAACTCAAGGACGGCGCGGTCCGCGAGTACGAAATCCACCCCGAGGACTTCGGCTTCGCGATGGCCAGCAACCGCAGCCTGAAGGTGGAAGGGCCGGAGCAGTCGCGCCAGATGCTGACCGGCGTGCTCGACGGCGTCGCGGGCCCGGCGCGCGACATCGTGCTGCTGAACGCCGGCGCCACGCTGTATGCCGCCAACGTGGCGGCCAGCCTGCCCGATGGCATCGCCCGCGCCCGCGAGGCCCTGGACAGCGGCGCCGCCCGCGCCAAGCTCGATGCCTTCGTGAAGACCACGCAAGGCCTGGGAGCGAGCTGATGGCCGACATCCTGAAGCAGATCGTCGCGGTCAAGTGGGACGAGATCGCCGCCGCCAAGGCCCGGCGCTCGCTGGCCTCGCTGCGTGACGAGGCCGAAGGCCGGCGCGGCGAGCAGCGCGGTTTCGAGCGGGCGCTGCGGGCAAAGATCGCCGCCGGGCAGGCCGGCGTGATCGCCGAGGTCAAGAAGGCCAGCCCCAGCAAGGGCGTGCTGCGCGCAGACTTCCAGCCTGCCGCCATCGCCGAAAGCTACGCCCGCCACGGCGCTGCCTGCCTGTCGGTGCTGACCGACGAGCGCTTCTTCCAGGGCGCCACCGCCTATCTGCAGCAGGCCCGGCTGAGCTGCGAGCTGCCGGTGCTGCGCAAGGACTTCATGGTCGACGAATACCAGGTCATGGACGCCGGCGCGATGGGGGCCGACTGCATCCTGCTGATCGCCGCCTGCCTGGCGGACTCACAGATGGCCGACCTCGAAGCCGCGGCGCACGCCATCGGCCTCGACGTGCTGGTGGAGGTGCACGACGGCGAGGAGCTGGACCGGGCGCTGAAGCTCAAGACGCCGCTGGTGGGCATCAACAACCGCAACCTGCGCACCTTCGACGTGACGCTGGACACCACGCTCGGCCTGCTGCCCCGCGTGCCGGCCGACCGGCTGCTGGTGACCGAAAGCGGCATCCTTGGCCCAGCAGATGTGCAGCGCATGCGCGATGCCGATGTCCACGCCTTCCTCGTCGGCGAGGCCTTCATGCGCGCGCCCGACCCGGGGGCCGCGCTGGCGACGCTGTTCGGATGAAGCTGCCACTGGACCTGCCGGACACCGACTGGCGCCCCGTGGTGGACGCCTGGGCGGACTCGCCCGCCGGGCAAAGGTTGCTAGCCTTTCTGGCCGCGCGCGCGGCCGCCGGCGCGACGATCTACCCGCCCGAGCCGCTGCGTGCGCTGCGCCTCACGCCGCTGGCCAGCACGCGTGTCGTCATCCTCGGCCAGGACCCCTACCACGGCCCCGGCCAGGCCGAGGGCCTGAGCTTCAGCGTGCCCGAGGGCGTGCCCTTCCCGCCCAGCCTGCGCAACATCTTCAAGGAGATCCAGCGCGACCTCGGCAAGCCCTTCCCGCCCACCGGCAGCCTGGTGCGCTGGGCCGAGGGCGGCACCCTGTTGCTCAACGCGGTGTTGACCGTCGAGGACGGCCAACCTGCCAGCCATGCCAACCAGGGCTGGGAGGTGCTGACCGATGCCTTGATCCGCGCGGCGGCCGAGGACCCGGCGCCCAAGGTCTTCATGCTCTGGGGCGCCTACGCCCAGGCCAAGGCCCCGTTGATCGACGCGGCCGGCCAAGGCCACCTCGTGCTGAAGGCCAACCACCCTTCGCCACTGTCGGCGCTGAAGCCGCCGCGGCCCTTCATCGGCTGCGGCCACTTCTCGACCGCCAAGGCCTGGCTGGAGGCGCGGGGGCGGGGGCGGCCCGCCAAGGCCACGCCCGATTGACGCGCGGCCAGCGCCAGGATTGTTCCTGCAGCGGCAACGCGCCATTCGGGGCAGCCGGCTTTTTCGCGGGGCAGCGCTTGCCTACAGTCTCGGCCATGGGCCCGCACATCGAGCGGCCCACAGGAACGACGATGAACACCCGACCTCTTTTGTCGCTGCTCACCGCCGCCACGGCTGTGGTGGCGCTGGTGGCGGGCTTGTTGCTCGCACTGAATGTGCCTGCCCCGGCGGCCGATGACTTCGCTGGCCCGCGTCTGGACGGGGCCGCACCCGACCCGACCTGAACGCCCGCAGCGGCTAGCCCGGCCGCAGCCTCAGGCCGCGCAGCGCAGCTGCACGCCGGCCGCGGCCTCGCGGCTGAGCAGTTCAACAACCCAATCGACGAAGACGCGCACCTTGTGGCTGAGGTGGCGGTTCGGTGGGTAGACCACATACAGCGGCAGGGACTCGGCCTGCCAGTCTTCGAGCACGCGCGTGACAGCGCCGCGCTTGATGAGTGGTGCCGCCATGCTGCAGGTCAACTGCACCACGCCCAGATGTGCCAGGCCGGCGGCCAGGTAGGCGCTGGCGTCGTTGACCGCGAGCTGGTGGTTGCCCTGCACCTCGACGGTGTCGCCATCGCGTCGGTAGACGTCGGGCAGCAGCTTGCCGGTCCGCGGGGACATGAAGGCGACACGGCGGTGCGGGGCCGCCATCAGATCCAGCGGGTGCAGGGGCCGGCCATGGCGGTGCAGATACTCGGGCGTCGCGCAGGCGATGAACTGGAACTCGCCGATGCGGCGCGCCACCAGGCTCTGGTCGGTGAGCTCGCCGCCACGGATCACGCAGTCGACGTTGTCGCCGATCAGGTCCACCGGCCGATCGCTGACACCGAGTTCAATCTGAATGTCGGGGTAGCGGGCATAAAAGTCGGCGAGGGCCGGGATGATGATCTCGCGGCCGACAACGCCGGGCACGTCGACACGGATGCGGCCACGCGGCGTGGCGCGTGCCTGGCTCATGCTGCCCTCGAGTTCGTCCAGGTCGGCAAGCAGGCGCATCGCGCGCTCGTAGTAGATCGCGCCGTCGGGGGTGACCGTCACGCGCCGCGTGGTGCGGTTGAGCAGCTTGGTGCTCAGGTGGGTCTCCAGCGTCTGGATCAGCCGCGTGACGGTGGCCTTGGGCAGGCCGAGCGAATCAGCCGCCTTGGTGAAGGTGCCCGCCTCGACGACGCGGACATAGGCTTGCATCGCAGTGAGTCGGTCCATCGGGGTCGGCAGCTAGACAAGGCCAACCATTCTTCCACGCCGCGACCGCGGCCCAAGGACGTCGTTCAGGCCGACAGGCCCAGCATGCAAAACGACGGCGCCCGGGCGCTCGGCTCGGGCCGCCAACGCCGCAGCGACTGCGGCTGCTCGCCCGGCTAGGGCAAGGTCTTGCAATTGGGCTTGCAGACCACCTCGTTACGGCCCAGCAGCCGGATGGACTGCAGGCTGTTGGGCGCACGGTGCTTGCCGCACTTGAAGCAGGAGCGGGTATGGCCACTGCCCAGGAAGGGCGATCCGCCCACTTTGGACTGGTAACGCAGGCCATCTTCGCGAACCGCGGTCACGGTGTCTTTGCTCATCTTCGTTCGGGTGAGGACGAAGCGCACATTGACGCACAGTGAAGATGACAGCGCCATCTCGCTAGCCCCAGTGTGTTGTCACCATCGGTAGGAATCTGCGGGCTTTCCCTGCCCCAAGCTCAGGGGGTGGCCGCGCGGACAATACCGCCTTGCCCTCACCGACCCATGGCCAAACTTTTTTTTCGTTACGCGGCGATGAACGCCGGCAAATCCACCGCCTTGCTGCAGGTGGCACATAACTACGAGGAACGCGGCCACCGTGTCCGCATCTTCACGGCGCGCCTCGATGACCGCTTTGGCCGCGGCTTCGTGACGTCCAGACTGGGCCCGCAGCGTGAAGTGGAGCAGTTCGACGACGACACCGACTTCAGCGCCCTGATCGGCGACGACCCCGGCATCGCCTGCGTGCTGGTCGACGAGGCGCAGTTTCTGTCCAAGCGCCAGGTGCAGCAGCTGCACGAAATGGCGCATCTGCGCAACCTGCCGGCCATCTGCTACGGCCTGCGCACGGACTTCCAGGGCGAACTCTTCCCCGGTTCAGCCACGCTGCTGGCCCTGGCCGACGAAATGGACGAGATGAAGACCATCTGCGACTGCGGACGCAAGGCGACGATGAACATGCGCGTCGACGCCAACAACCGCAAGGTCATGGAGGGCGCCCAGGTCGAAATCGGCGGCAACGCGCGCTACCGCTCGGTCTGCGGCCGCTGCTTCCGTCAGGGCTGAAACCCGGGGCCTTTCGAGATTGCCGATCCGCTGGTGCGCAGCGGCGCGCCCGCAAGCCACCGCCAGGCCGCCGCCGAGCCGCCCCAACAGGGCGGGCACCGCTCGATTCATATCGGGGCCACCACCCCGACATGAATCGACCCGCTCGGGGGTCAGCCGGCGTGCCTGCGGACCGCAGGCAAACTCATTTGGCGGCGATCTGCGCGTCCAGCTCCTTGCAGGACGGCGAGCAGACCGGTTGCGACTTGCCCAGCAGCTTCTTGGACTTGAGCATCGCGCGCGGACGATGCTTGCCGCAGAGGAAGCAAGACATCGTTGCTGCGCCGAAGGAGGAAGTCGCCGCGAACGGCGAGCCCGGAGCTTTGGAGCGGTAGCGCAGACCATCCGCTTCGATGGTGGTCTTGGTGGTTTCTTTGGCCACGCTGGTCCTGTCGAAGAGTGTTGTGAAGGGGTGGCGCCACGCAGGCGCTGACACCCCGTATTTTCCACCATGCGCGGGGGATCCCTCGCCTAGGTGTGAAGCTTCAATAGGTTGTTGCGGGTGTTCACCCGGAGTGGTTTTGAGAGACTGGGAATCGCCAAACCCCCTGTCCAAACAAAACCGGAGT
>RXJV01000056.1 GCA_003963075.1 Burkholderiales bacterium | reverse complement strand
GGTCATCTTCGGCATGCTCAACATCATCAACTTCGCCCACGGGGCGCTGTACATGATGGGGGCCTTCTTCGCCTGGATGGGGCTGGAGTACCTGGGCCTGAATTACTGGGTCATGCTCGGCCTCGCGCCGCTGGCGGTGGGCGCCATCGGCATCGTCATCGAACGCACGATGCTGCAGTGGCTCTACAAGCTGGACCACCTCTACGGCCTGCTGCTGACCTTCGGCATCACCCTGGTCATCGAGGGCGTGTTCCGCAGCTTCTATGGCGTGTCGGGCCAGCCCTACTCGGTGCCCGACCAGCTCACGGGCGCCACCAACCTCGGCTTCATGATCCTGCCCAACTACCGCGGCTGGGTGGTCGTCGCGTCCCTCGTCGTGTGCTTCGCGGTGTGGGCGCTGATCGAGAAGACCTCGCTGGGCGCCACCCTGCGCGCCGGCACCGAGAACCCCAAGCTCGTGCAGGCCTTCGGCATCAATGTGCCGCGCATGGTCACGCTGACCTATGCCGGCGGCGTGGCGCTGGCGGCGTTCGCGGGCGTGCTGGCCGCACCGATCCTCCAGGTGTCGGCGCTGATGGGCAGCAACCTGATCATCGTCGTGTTCGCGGTGGTGGTCATCGGCGGCATGGGCTCCATCCTGGGCTCCATCCTCACCGGCCTGGGGCTGGGCATCGTCGAGGGCCTGACCAAGGTGTTCTACCCCGAGGCGTCCAACACGGTGGTGTTCGTCGTCATGGCCATCGTGCTGCTCGTCCGCCCCGCCGGCCTCTTCGGTAAAGAGAAATGACCCACCCCCTGCGCGCTTCGCGCGCCCCCTCAAGGGGGCACTGCCTGTGGCCTGGCAAAGCCAGTTCCACGGCAGTCGCTGGAAGGGTCGACCTGGCTTCGCCGGTCGACGTGCATGTTCGGAAGGTTTGCTCGTGAATAAGAAGCTCTTGGGCTATTTCGCCCTGTTCGTGGGCATCGGCCTGCTGCCGCTGCTGGGTGCCTACCCGGTGTTCGTGATGAAGGTGCTGTGCTACGCGCTGTTCGCCTGCGCCTTCAACCTGCTGGTGGGCTTCACCGGGCTGCTGTCCTTCGGGCACGCGGCCTTCCTGGGCACGGCCGGCTACGTCTGCGGCCATGCGCTCAAGGTCTGGGGCCTGCCCACGCCGGTCGGGCTGCTGCTCGGTGCCGGAGGCGCCGCCGTCGTCGGCCTGGTGTTCGGCCTGCTGGCCATCCGGCGCTCGGGCATCTATTTCTCGATGATCACGCTGGCCCTGGCCCAGATGCTGTACTTCTTCTTCCTGCAGGCGCCGTTCACCGGCGGGGAAGACGGCCTGCAAAGCGTGCCGCGCGGCAGCTTCCTCGGGCTGGACCTGACACAGGACTTGACGCTGTTCTACGTCGTGCTGGGCCTGTTCATTGCGGCCTTCTGGTTGATCTACCGCATCGTCCACTCGCCCTTCGGCCAGGTGCTGACCTCCATCCGCGAGAACGAGGCCCGCGCCACGTCCCTCGGCTACGACACGGGGCACTTCAAGCTGCTGGCCTTCGTGCTCTCGGCCGCGCTGGCCGGCCTGGCCGGCGCCACCAAGACCCTGGTGCTGGGCTTTGCGACGCTGACCGACGCGATCTGGACCACCTCCGGCCTGGTCATCCTGATGACCCTGGTGGGCGGCATGGGCACGCTGGTCGGGCCGATGGTGGGCGCGCTGGTCATCATCGCGCTGGAGAACAAGATCGGCGACTTCGGCAACGCGCTGGCCGAGCTGACCGGCATCGCCTGGTTCAACGGCCTGGGCGAATCGGTCAGCCTCGTCACCGGGCTGATCTTCATCGTCTGCGTGCTGGCCTTCAGGCGCGGGCTGGTGGGCGAGGCGATGGTGCTGCTGGAGCGGAAGCCAAAGGCCGCTTCCTGAACACCAGCACATTGCCCGCCATCACGAGCAGCAGGCCCACCAGCGCCGGCGCCGTCCAGCGGTAGCCCTCGGCCCAGGCCGATACGTTCAGCGCCACCACCGGGAACAGTACCGTGCTGTAGGCGGCCCGCTCCGGGCCCAGCCGCCCCACCAGCGTCAGGTAGGCCGTGAAGCCGATGACCGAACCCGGGATGGCCAGGTAGACCAGCGCGCCCACGTAGCGGGCGCTGGGGTCAAACACCCAGGGCAGGCCCGACACCGCCGCCCAGCCCAGCAGCAGCGCCGTGCCCACCGCCATGCCCCAGGCATTGGTCTGCACCGGCTTCAGGCCCTCCTTCTGCAGCGCGGCCGACAGCAGGTTGCCGGTCGAGAAACACAGCGTGCCACCCAGCGCCCAGGCCAGGCCGGCCGCCGTCGCATGCCCGCCGCTGATCTCTGGCCAGAACAGCAGCACCAGGCCGGTCAGCCCCAGCGCGCCACCGGCCAGCACCTGGGGTGCGATGGCGCGGCCGTGCACCAGCCGCGCAAGCAGCGCATTCCACAGCGCCGCGCTGGAGAACACCACGGCGACAAGCCCGCTGGCCACGGTGCGGCTGGCGTTCAGGAAGCAGACGAAGTTCAGGCAGAACAGGCACAGCCCCTGCGCCAGCACCCAGCCCAGCGCCCGGCCGCGCGGCAGCACCAGCTGGCGCCGCCACAGCAGCCAGCCGAACAGCACCAGCGCCGCCAGCCCGAAGCGGTAGGCGATGGACAGCGCGATGGGCACCGCCCCGAGCTGCCATTTGAGGGCGATCCACGTGGTGCCCCAGATGAGCACCACCAGCAGGTACAGCACAGCATTCATGCCGCCATCGTGGCGCGGGGGCCGGCCGGGCGATTGCACATTCCTGCGCATCGTCGGCGCCGTGCCGGACCTCACCGGGCAAGTCGGCCTAGCATCCCGCCATGGCCGACCTCACCGCGCCCACCACCGCTGACCAGCCCGTGTTCGACGTGCTGGGGCGCTCCAACGCCCGCCGCGAGCGCGAGCTGGCGTTGGCCGACGGGCTGCGCCTGGTGCAGTGGTGCAACCAGGGCGGGCGGATGGACTACCAGCGCCCCGGCCACCACACGCTGTCGGTCTATCTGCAGGGCGGGCACGACACCCACCTGATCGAAACGCCGCGCGAGACCGGCCACCCCGGCTGCCACTGCATCCTGCCGGCCGAGCACGAGTCGCGCTGGAACGTGGCCGGGCCGCTGCGCTTCGTGCACCTCTACCTGTCCAGCGCGGCCTGGGCCGACCGCGTCGTGCGCCTGCTGGACGCCGAGCCCCGCGCCGTCACGCTGGAGCAGCGCATCTTTGGCGAAGACGCCACGCTCGCCCGCTGGGCCCAGGCCGTGGCCGCGCGGGCCTGGGCGGACCCGACCGAGCGCCTGCGCATCGACAGCCTCAGCCAGGCCGCGCTGGACCACCTCGTGCTGCAGGCCGCTCGGCCGCGCCAGCGTGAGCGGGCCGAGCGCAGCGCCGGCGGCCTCTCCAGCGCGGCCCGCCGGCGCGTGCTGGCCTTCGTCGACGCCCACCTCGACAGCGCCGAGCTCAGCCTGCCCCGGCTGGCCGCCGAGGCGGCGCTGTCGGAGTTCCACTTCGCGCGGATGTTCCGCGTGTCCATGGGCTGCAGCGTGCACGACTGGGTGGCCGCCCGCCGGCTGGACCGCGCCCGCGCGCTGCTGCGCACCACCGCCCTGCCGCTGGCCGACATCGCCGCCGCCTGCGGCTATGCCCACGCCAGCCACCTCAGCCGGCAGGTCAAGGCCGCCACCGGCGCCACGCCGGGCCAGTGGCGCCGCGCGGCCTGCTGACACCACGCTGCCAGCATTCACCTGCGACTTAGGGGTGACGCCGGCCGAGGCCGTGGCCCACCATCGCGGCATGTTCACGCCCGCCCGCCTTCGCATCACCGCGGCCCTGCTCGCAACCGTGCTGGGCCTCGTCGTGGCGCTGGGCATGCCCGAGCGCGCCTGGCTCGACGGCCCGCCGGCCGTGCAGGCACCCCAGCGCTGAATCGCCGCGGCCGGGCCCGCCTCCCACGTTTGGGGAATTTCACCGGCCGGCCGGTGACCGTCGTCTCCCTACACTCGGCCCGCACTTCGTGAGGGGTTCGGAATGGCATCGAGCATCGTGAAGGCCGCCGTGGCGGCCGTGGTCGTGGCCGGCGCGGCCGTGGCGGGGTATGTCGGCTGGCAGTACAGCCGGGCGCCCAGCCTGCCCAGCAGCGCCGAGATCGGCAGCGAGCAGGCCTTCGCGTTCACCGAGTGCAAGGCGCGCCTGTTCGACGGCTCGCCGGCCATCGCGGTGGTGTTCACCCAGCCGCTGGACCCGAAGCAGGACTTCGGCAAGCTGCTCGCCGCCAGCGAGGGCGACGCCCCCAAGACCAAGGACGACGGCAGCAATGAGAAAAAGACAGCGCCGCCCGCGGACGCCAGCTTCAAGCCGCTGGCCGCACGCTGGGTGCTGGCCGACAACCCGCGCGTGCTCTACCTGCCCTACGTCACGCCGGACCGCAGCTACCGCGTCGCGCTGAAGGCCGAGATCGCCTCGCGCGGCGGCGCCAAGCTGGCCACGCCGCAGAGCTGCGAGGCCGTCAGCGAGGCCATGCCGGCCAGCTACTACTTCGCCAGCCGCGGCCTGGTGCTGCCCGCCGGCCAGAACGGCGGCCTGCCCATCGTCACGGTCAACACGCCCGAGGTGGACGTGCAGTTCCTGCGCATCAAGCCGGCCTCGCTGCCGGCCTTCCTGGAGCAGGTGGGCGGCCGGCGCGAGCGCAACGCCAGCCCCGGCGAGGAGGGCTGCGAGGAAGGCTGCTACTACGATGGCTACAGCGACACCCAGCGCCGCCTGAAAGGCACCGTGGGCGGCTGGGTGCTGGACGAGCTGCGCGCGATGAGCGACAGCGTCTACCTGACCCGCTTCAGCACCGATGCGCGGCCCAACCGGCGCAATGTCAGCTTCCTGCCGGTGGAGGGCATCAAGGAGCTGCAGGAGCCCGGCATCTACGTCGCGGTGATGAACACGCCCGGCCGCTTCGGCTGGGACTACCAGGTCACGCACTACTACGTCACCGACATCGGCCTGCACCTGCGCCGCCACACCGCGCAGCTCGACGTCTTCGCCACCTCGCTGAAGAGCGGCAAGGCGCAGTCGGGCATCGAGCTCAGCCTCATCGACGACACCGGCAAGGCACTGGCCCAGGCGCAGACCGATGGCGACGGCCATGCCGTGTTCACCGGCCGCAGCGACAAGGCCCGCGCCGTGCTGGCGCGCAAGGGCCAGGAGATGTCGGTGCTGTCGCTGCGCGACGCGGCGCTGGACCTGACCGAGTTCGAGGCCACCGGCCACCCGTCGCGCAACAACAAGCTCTTCGTCTACGCCGGCCGCGACCTCTACCGGCCCGGCGAGGCCTTCCAGGTGTCGTTGCTGGCGCGCGATGCCGACGGCAAGCCCCTGCCCAAGCCGCTGCCCGTGACGCTCACGGTGAAGAAGCCGGACGGCAGCAAGCTCGTCGAGCAGCTGGTGCAGCCGGGCAAGGCCGGGACGGGCTACTACCAGCAGGGCATCACGCTGCCGGCCGATGCGCCCACCGGCGGCTGGAGCGTGCAGGCCCGCATCGACCCCGCGGCCAAGCAGCCCGATGCGCAATGGGCCTTCAAGGTCGAGGAATTCCTGCCCGAGCGCATGAAGCTCACGCTGACCGCCGCCGAGGGCCCGATGAGCGGCGACGGCGCGCTGCCGGTGCAGGTGCAGGGCGACTACCTCTACGGCGCCCCCGCCGCCGGCAACCGGCTGCAGGCCAGCGCCTACAGCGAGCGGCTGCTGAACCCGCTGCCGCAGGCGCTGCCGGGCTTCATCTTCGGCACGCTGGACGACGACAAGGCCAAGAACCGCCAGGACCTGGAAGAACAGACCCTGGACGACCAAGGCCGCGCCGCGCTGACGCTGACGCCGCAGATGGGCGAGCGCAAGTCGCCGATGAAGCTGCGCGCCGCCTTCAGCCTGCTGGAGAGCGGCGGCCGGCCGGTGGTGCGCACGCTGGAGCGCGTGTGGTGGCCGGCGCCGGTGCTGGTGGGCCTGCGCCCGCTGTTCGACCGCAACGTGGCGGCCGAGGGCGCGCTGGCCGAGTTCGAGCTGGTGCGGGTGGATGCCAAGGGACAGTTCAAGCCCGCCAAGGCGCTGGACCTCAAGCTCGTCTACGAGGAGCGCCAGTGGTACTGGCGCTATGACGACGGCCGCGGCTGGAACTCGGGCTACAACGTCAGCGAAGAGCTCGTGGAGGCCCGCACGCTGGCGCTGCCACAGCGCACCAAGATCGCCCTGCCCGTGCGCTGGGGCCGCTACCGGCTGGAGGTCACCGACCCCGAGTCCAAGCTCACCACGCGCTATGCCTTCTACGCCGGCTACGGTGCGCAGGACGCCGACGACGTGGGCAACCGGCCGGACCGCGTGCAGCTCAAGCTGCAGGGCGCGCCCTTCAAGCCGGGCGACGTGGCCAAGCTCGCGATCAAGCCGCCGCACGACGGCGAGGCCATCGTCACGGTGGAGGGCGACCGCGTGCTGTGGACCCAGCGCCTGAGCGTGAAGGCCTCGGGCACCGACCTGGAGATCCCCGTCTCCAGCGACCCCGCCTGGGCGCGGCACGACCTCTACATCACCGTCGCCGCCTTCCGCCCCGGCAGCCAGGGCGACCGCGTGACCCCGGCGCGCGCGCTGGGCCTGGTGCACCTGCCGCTCAACCGCGAGGACCGCAAGCCCAAGATCACGCTGACCGCGCCGGCCAAGGCCGTGCCGTCCACGCCGCTGACCGTGGGCGTCAAGGTGCCGCAGCTCGCCGGCAAGGCCGCCATCGTCACCGTCAGCGCGGTGGACGTGGGCATCCTGAACATCACCAACTTCAAGACGCCCGACCCGCAGGACTTCTTCTTCGGCAAGCACCGCTTTGATGCCGACCTGCTGGACCTCTACGGCCGCCTCATCGAGAAGATGGAGGGCAACACCGCCAAGCAGCGCTTCGGCGGCGATGCGGGCAAGCGCGATTCACAAAGCATGCCGCGCAAGGTGCTGCTGGTGGACCTGTTCAGCGGCCCCGTCGCGCTGGACGCCAAGGGCGAAGCCACCATCAACCTCAAGCTGCCCGACTTCAACGGCACGCTGCGCGTGATGGCCGTCGTCAGCAGCGCCGACAGCTATGCCGCCGCCCAGGCCGAGACGGTCGTCGCCGCGCCGCTGGTGGCCGAGCTCAACATGCCACGCTTCGTGTCGCCGGGCGACAAGGCCACCATCGCGCTGGACGTGACCAACCTCAGCGGTGCACCGCAGGAGGTCAAGGTGGCGGTGTCGTCTACCGGCCCGGTGAAGATCACCGGCAGCGCCGAGCCGATCAAACTGGCCGACAAGCAGCGGCAGATCCTGCGCTTCCAGGCCGAGGCGCTGGACGCCTACGGGCTGGCGCCCATCGAGGTCAAGGTCAGCGCGGGCAGCATTCAGCTCGTGCGCGAGGCCGCGCTGCAGGTGCAGCCCGTCACACCGCTCACGCGCGAGAGCCGCCGCGTGCGCCTGGAGCCCGGCGCCACGCAGGCGCTGGACAAGGCCCTGCTGGACGCCTACTGGGCCGGCTCCGCCAGCGTGGCCCTGACCGTCTCCAACACGCCGCCCATCGACATCAAGGACCAGGTCAAGGGCCTGCTGATGTACCCCTACGGCTGCCTGGAGCAGACCACCTCCAGCGCCTACCCGCTGGTTTTCATCGACGACGAGGCCGCCAAGCGCTGGGGCCTCAAGCCCGTGCCGCGTGAGGAGCGCGCCAAGCGGCTGGACACGGCCTTCGCCCGCCTCGCCGGCATGCAGCAGCCCAAGGGCGGCTACGGCCTGTGGGCCGCCAGCAGCCCCTACGAGGCCTGGCTGAGCGCCTACGTCACCGGTTTCCTGCAGGATGCCCGCGACGCCGGCTTCGCCGTGCCTGAGGCCCAGCTCAAGCGCTCGATGGACAACCTGCTGGAGCAGTTCCAGCGCGCGCCGGGGCAGCAGACCACGCCGCCCAAGGAGCCCAAGCGCGACGACAAGGGCCGCCTGGCCGACTACCGCGACGCCGAGCTGATGCGCATCGCCCACCAGCGCTTCGCGGAGGCTGCGCACTCCGGCTACATCCTGGCCCGCGAGCAGAAGGCGCCGCTGGCCACGCTGCGCACCCTGCACGAGCAGTACCGCGCCAACGCGCTGTCACCGCTGCCGCTAGTGCACCTGAGCCTCGCCTTGAAGCTGATGGGCGACGAGGCCCGCGCCAAGGCCGCGCTGGACGACGCGGTGGCCCGCGGCTACGGCTACCAGGTCGACGATGGCTACTGGGGCCAGTGGCTGGGCGACTACGGCTCCCGCGTGCGCGACCGCGCCCTGGCCTACGCCCTGCTGCTGCGCCACAAGGTGCAGCACGACAAGCGCGAGAACCTGCTGTTCGACCTGGCCGAGGACTTTGGCCGCCGCAACTACTACTCCACGCAGGAGCGCCTGGCCCTGTTCCTCGCCGTGCAGTCCGCCGGTGCCGCCAAGGACGACAGCTGGAAGACCGCCGTCACCGTGGGCGCCAAGGCTGAGCCTTGGGCCGGCAACGGCGTCGGCCAGCAGAGCTTCGAGCTCGCGCAGCTCAAGTCCGGCATCGTCTTGAAGAACGAGGGCAGCGCGGCCCTGTTCGTCGACATCACGGCCCAGGGCTACCCCACCAAGGCCCCGCCGCCGAGCAACGACCGCATCTCGGTGGACCGCGCGATGTTCACGACCGACGGCAGGCCGGTGACGGCGAGGCAGTTCACCACCGGCGAGATGTTCATCGTGCGCCTGCGCGTGAAGGCCTCGCAGCAGATCAAGGACGGCCTGGTGGTGGACCGCATCCCAGCCGGCTTCGAGATCGAGAACCTCAACCTCAGCCAGGGCCCCAAGGCAGGCGAGTTCACGGTGGACGGGGTCAACATCGCCCAGGCGAACGCCAACGAGCGCATCGTCCACACCGAGTACCGAGACGACCGCTTCGTCGCCGCCGCGCAGCTGGGCTCACCGCTGGACATGTTCTACCTCGTGCGCGTCGTGACGCCCGGCCGCTACGTGGTGCCGGCGACGTTTGCGGAGGATATGTATCGGGCGGAGGTGCGGGGGGTTGGGAAGGCGGAGGGGGAGATAACGGTGGTGGATAAGAAGTGAAGGTCTAATCTAAAGCGAAGCGCTCTGAGGGTGAGCTAGCTGATCAACGGTAGAAGTGGGGTTTAAATTTGAGACCTGACCCCGAATTCGCGAATTCGCGAATTCGCGCGCAGCTGGGGTCACCGCTGGACATGTTCTACCTTGTGCGCGTGGTGACGCCGGGGCGCTACGTGGTGCCGGCGACGTTTGCGGAGGATATGTACCGGCCGGAGATTCGTGGGGTCGGCAAGCCGGAAGGGGAGATCGTGGTGGTGGACAAGAAATAACGGTCGGGACGCTTAGGGCAGGCGAGGCATCAACCTCGATCTTTACATCTAGGGATTTATATTAAAGACCTGACCCTGAGTAGACGTGAGTAGACGTGAAATTTGAGTACTCAGTTACCAATTAGCAAATAGCCTCACCAACAATCAAGGGAGAAAGCATGAAGCCGTCAATATTGATCGCAACGCTTCTGGCGTGTGCCACATTAGCGCACGCATCCGAACCCAGCAAGCCGGGAAAGGCTAGCAACGCCCTCACCAAGGAAAATATAGGAGGCACTGCCTATGCAACGACGCCTATCGACATTACCGCCGAAAGGCTTCCGGCGAACTTTCGCGGGCACAGCATATTTGATGTAATAAAAAAACTGAAGCCGCCAACGAAAAAGGAGGAATTCGAGAAGACCGACGAATACGAGGTGCGCTTAAATCGCTGGACCAGTTCGCCATTCCTGGGAACCATTACACCGTCCGACCTACTGGCATTTGAAATATCAGAATTCATGGCGCCAGATGCGATAAAAATCAAATACGATGCGGACGCAGAAACAATGACTGCACAGATCGCCTTTGAAAATCGCTATTTTCGTGAGGGGCATGCCCGATGGCTTGAGACTTATTACCGCGCGAAAGACTTGGGATCTCAAATGGGCGTCACCCGCATGGGGGTCAAGTTTCGAATTACAAGCCACTCGGGTGCAAGCGTCGGGATCGGCATCAAAGAACAGATTGATCCAATCTCCATTTCTGCTCCAATGACACGCGACAAGGCGTTGCGAACAAAGCCGTTGCTTGTTGCCTTTGCAATCGTCAGCGTTGTGGAACCCTACAAAATTGATGAATCAACCTCGTCAACAGCCTCACTTGACGACCCTAACGAATGGCTCAATCAGTACTGGGGTTTGTGGGCAAGTTTAAGGGCAATCTGGCTGGTCAATCGATCGACCGGCGAAATACTAGCCAAAGCGGAAGCACCGTTCGCAACATGCAATTTTGGCGTCTGTTAGTTGGCTAGGCATCTTGAAGAACACTCCGCCTCCGCCGTTGCTGAAATACGAAGACCACATCAAAGCGCTCGACGACGTCGTGCGGCATTGCATCGCAGTATCCCAAGCGTGCGCTGGAATTCCGGCGCCAACCGGCGCGCACTACTATGCATCAGTGCTCTTCACATCCTTATGCACTCGCGGCGTCAGCCTCCTCACGCTCCTACCTCGTAGCCCGCTGGTACCAAAGTCGCTTGAGCAGTGGGACTACTCATCATGCGCGGGGCTTGTGCGTTCAATTCTTGAGGTTCGGCTTGCCTTCTTCTATCTCTGCGCCGAAGAGGTCTCTGCCGACGAATGGAACTGCCGGTGGAACCTATTCAATCTACATGACTGCACAAGTCGAATCAGCCTCTTTCAAGATATGCCAGGCGAAGCAGGCGAAATCACTGGCTTCCAAGCACAAGCCGAAGAGCTGAAAGACCGCCTTCGTGCGAATGCGTTCTTTGTTGGCCTATCGCAGAAGAGTCAAAATAAGCTAATTAATGGCCACTCCGCCTATCACCTCCCCCTCGAAGAGATTGCGGCGCGAGCTGGTGTCGAACTCAAGGTATTCCGCTGGCTATACCGCTTGTTCTCAAGTCAAGTGCACGGTCTACCGCTCGCCTTCTACAGAATGGGGGAGCAGAACCGGGGCCAAGGCGTTTACAGCGAGACAGAAGAGTCCTACACGAAGCTCTGCATCGCGTTTGCCATCAGCTTGTTTGCGCATGCCAGTGACGAGATGAAGGTACTTTTCCCGTCGGCCAACGATGGGCGGTTTCAAATCCTAAGTTCAACGTTGGCTTGGCAGTCAGTGAGGGGTTGACCGACCAGTTCACGGCCACCAGACCGAAGTACCCCAGGTCCGCACGGAGTCGATCCGTGCCCGGTTCGGGGTCAAGTCTCAAATCTAAAGTCCTCCAACACACAAGGCCGGTCACAAGACCGCCCTGCATGCTTTCAGGCGGTCGCCTTTCCGGTAACCCTCTGATGAACCGCCAAGCATCGCAGAGCGCCGAGGCGGGT
>RXJV01000131.1 GCA_003963075.1 Burkholderiales bacterium | reverse complement strand
GGCGCACACCAGCCGCGCAGCCCCTACCGGAGAGCACCATGGTCAAGTTCACGTTCCGCCTTCTCTCAGCGAGCTTCTTCCTCGCACTCGCATTGATTGGCATCGCCTGGAAGATCGTTGCGGTGTTCATCTCACTGATCCCCAACGATGCCGACGACGATGACGAGGTGACGGTCGGACGGCACCCGGACGACGTCTACGCCACAGAGCCGGTCTACCGTGATCGCCTTGGCCAACTGACGGGCATGGAGACCGGGCAGCCTCACGTCGAATTGCGTTAGGTCCATCAGCGGCGCCCCTTTGAGATTGCAGTGCTGGCGACGCTGACACCCTTCTTGCCAGCAGACTTGGCGAAGCCGACAGCCGAGTCCATCAACCCAGCCATGCCGCCTGCGGCGCGGTGCCCCACCCACGCCATCATTCCCGTCCACACGGCAGGCATGCCGATGTAGAGCAGGAACAGCGCCACGTTCAGCATCATTCGCTTGTAGTTGTTGTCCCCGGCGTTGACGAAGAAGTCGAAGAAGAGGTTCCGGTCCGGGAACATCGCTTCGATCAGGTGGTCGTCCATCCAGCGGGCGAGGAACCACATCACCGACCAGAACTTGACGGTGAAGATGCCGACAGCGCCGTAGACCAGGACGCGCAGGTCGTAGCCGCTGAACCACACGACCAGCGGCAGGAACATGTAGATGACCATCAGGATCAGCGGCTGCATCATGGTCATCAGCGTGATGAGCGGCATCATCACCGCGCCCGCCACGAAGGCCTCGATGGCGGCACCTGTCGCGCCGAGCACCTCCTGAGGCGCGTGGGCAATCTTGGCCCACGTGCTGCGCTCATCGCCCATCGTGGCCTCGGGGCTGATGTAGTTCGGCCGCGTCTTGGTCAGGGCGAGCTGGGCGAGTTTGTCCTGGGTCTCATCGTTGCTCATGCCCGTGAGGACGGACGCGATGTTCTGCTTGAGCTGGCCCCACTTCCCGATCTCCTCGGACATCTTGAACCGCAGGCCGACGTTCGGGTCCGCCCACCAGTCCGCGCAGGTCGGCCGGCTGCCCTGAGGCGCCGGCTCGCTGGTGTCCCAGTCGGCGTCGGCCCCGTTGGGGTCAAACGGGAAATCCACCAGTCGGCGCTCCGAGTGCATGCTCGGGTAGAGCGCCGGATCGTCACGGAATGCATGGCTGCCCATCCAATCGACGTCGTTGTCGCCATAGGTCGCGATCGCGGCCTGGGACTCGACGGACTTGGGGTTGGTGCGCAGATAGCGGCTGCGCGCGGGAATGAAGCACTCGTTGTAGAAGCCCTGGATCTCGTCGCGCAGCGCCAGGTTGGAGATCGTGGCGATGTTGGCCACGTCCTGGATCATGCGCAGGTCCTTCATGCCGCCGTTCACGCCGGCGCGCACGGCTGAGTTCATGCCCGAGGACAGCGACATGACCGTGTACCAGTAGGCCGGCACCGCGGCTGCCTGCGGCGTGCCACTGAAGGCGGTGTCGTAGGTGGTGCCCGTGCTGGCGCCCGTCGCGGTCTGCGGGCTGGGATTGAGCGCAGTCGCCGGCGGCGTGAAGTACAGGCTGACACGCGAGAGGTCCGTCAGCGGAGAGGCCGCGAAGCAGGTCAGGAAGACGAACAGGCCCGTGTAGAACTGCACCTCCAGCTTGCGGACCATCCAGGTCACGGCGCCCTCATCCAAGCCCTTCTCGAAGGCCTCCACCCAGGTCGAGAAGAACATGAACAGGAAGGGCAGCCAGACGAGGCCGGTGCCGAACAGCATCGACACGATGGTGTTCGCGATCGACCAGCCGAACATCGTCGTGAAGATCTCCAGGTAGGAGTCGAGTCCCATGGTGTGTCCTGAGCCTTCGGTTGAACGTGCGGGCCCTCAGCGGGCCCCCTCGCTGAGCCAGTGCAGCAGCACGGTCAGCTCCATCAGGGCGAAGAGGGCAGCCAGGCAGTTGCGGGCTGCGCGGGAGACCCGGGCCGGCAGCGGCTTGAAGCCACGGCGCGCTGCGAGCCAGTCGAGGAACTCCACGCCACGCGTCCAGACCAGGAGGAACGCCACGGCGTAGAGCACGACGCAGAGCGGCTTCAGCCAGTGGAGCTGGTTGGGGAGCCGCTGCACGTCAGCCGCATGGGGCAGCACGAACAGCCCGGCGAATACCACGGCGGCGATCGACGCCATCAGCAGGAGCGCCCAGATCAGCGTGCGAAGCCAGAGGCTGCGCCGCGGCGCCGATGGCGCCTCGGTGGCACCTTCGCCAGGCGTGGGCGGCGGAGACATGGGAGTGAGTGCCATGGCCTGAACTCGCTGCGTCATGGCTTGATGCCGCCGTCGTTGACGGTCCGGGTGTCGCCGGCGCGGCCTGGTTGCACCGTGACCGAGTTCGCCTTGACGCCACGCGCGCCTTCGACGAGCGCCAGGGCCGTGGCGGAGACCATTTCCTTGCGGACCCTGCCTTCAAACAGGAAGTCCTCGATGAGCCGGTTCAGGATCGCCAGCTTGGCCTGCGCCTCCTTCACGCCCACCGACGCATAGATGTTGGGCTCGGTCATGCCCGTCAACATCGTGTTGCGGATGGCAAGTGCTTTGTCGATGGTCTTGGCGACAGCAATCTCGCGCACCAGGCGCTCCGTCGCGATTGCGCGCTCGGTCGGTGGCAGTTCCTTCAGCGCTTCGACGACTTCGCGGCTGACGGTGACGCCCGGGGCGCTCACCAGGTCCAGGTTGGTGGCATCCGGCACCGGGGCCGCGAGCAGGTTGTTCATCGCCTGGCGCAGCGGCGGGACCTCGCCCTCGAACTTGGGCGCCAGGCCCATGCCAGTGGATGTGCTCTTGGCCGGGCAGGCGGCGCCGTCGCAGGTGGCCACCTCCACCTCGCCCATGACGTCGGTGGCGTACTGGGCGGCGTCGGCCGCGCGCTTGAAGTTGCGCACCAACTGCTGCAGCGCCACGGGACTGTTGGGCTGCGAGTAGTCGATCGTGTCGGGCGCGGTGACGGTGGTGTTCAGCGTCGCGTTGTACCCAGCCGCCACGATGTCCTTGACGACGCGGACTGGCGCCTGGCCACTGCCTCCGGCGTAGTTGCCACCGACCCAAGGGACACCGCTGCTGCCGCCGTTCGTGTTGATCGACTTCTTGACGTCCACGATGTCGGTGTTGGCCGCCGTCATGTTCATCTTCCAGTCGACGCCCTTGGCTGCCTGCAGCCAGTCGTTGTACGGGTCGCCCCCCGCTTTGATCTGCGCTTCCATTTCCTCGCAACTCTTGAGGGCGGCGCCGATCATGACGTCCGCCTTGGCCGAGTAGGTCTGGAAGAGTTGGTAGAGACCGGGCTGAGCGCGCTGCAGGATGTACAGCGGCAGCGCGGAGATGCCGGCCTTCACGGCATTGGTGACCTGTGAGCCGATCTGGGAAAAGCTGTTCATCAGGTTGCCCCAGCTCAGCCCCAGGTCGAACTTCCCGCACGAGTAGTTCAGCCGCAGTGCGCTGTTCAATCCAAGTCGCGCGGAGATCTGGTTGCTGTTGTTGGAGCGGGCGGCCGGATCCCCGCCACCCAGCCGGTAGTACAGGCCGGAGCCGGTGTGCGGCCGCAGCTGCGCGGCAGCGGGGCCAGCCACGCTGGCCAGCGTGATCGCGGCTGTGGCAAGGACGGTCAGGCGGAAGCGGTTGTGCAGCATGGTCATCACCATCACCAGTGGACGGAACTGAGGAAGATCTGGCCGGCCTTCTGGCAGCACTCGTAGCGACGCCAGACGTTCCACACGTAGCCCTCGCCGCTCGACGTGTTGCCGTCGCCCCAGGAGGTCAGCCAGAGCGAGTCGTTGGCGCCGAAGGTGCCGCAGCGCGGCTCAGCATTCGGGTAAAGGCGCTGCCAGACCGGCGAGCCGCCCGTCTCGAACATCCGAAAGCCCGAGTAGTCGCCTTCCAGCTTCGTGTAGATGTGCGGCTGGGAGGACTGGCTGACGATGCTCAGGACGCGGTTGGCCAGCACCGCCGAGGCCTTGACGCCCTGCACCTGGTGCAGGTCGTTGTTGCGCGGGTAGATGCCACCCCAGGTCTGCGGGAAGCCGTCACTGGTCTCGGCCATGCCAGGCACCCAGGACGCCGGGTAGAGCATCTCGGTGGGGATCAGGCCGCGCCAGAAGTAGCTGTCGATCTCCGACTGGAAGTACAGGCCGAAGACGCTGGCCGACCCGGGGCAGAAGATGGCGCTCGAGGTGAACCCACTGGCGCCGATGGCGTTGACGAAGTTGCCCAGCTGGGCGATGTTCATGTTCGGCAGCCGGCCGATCTGCCCGAGGTTGGCGCCCAGGTTGGACACGCTGCGCATGCGGTTGGCGATCGTCGCCACCTGGTTCACCTTGCCCGCCAGGTTGGGCAGGTCGGCCACCAGCTTGGCGGACTGGACGGACTGGGCGAACTGCGACGGCACGGACGACCAGGACGAGAGGATCGAGCTGACGGTGCCGGGATAGTTCGACAGCTCGTTCACGCTGGGATACCGCACCGAGTTCGGGAAGGAGAACGACTGGCCGGCCAGCACGTTCGCCAGCAGTCCCACCGGATTGCCGATCACGTCGGCGTCGCGGGAGTTGTAGATCTCGGCCGACTTGGTCGACGAGCCGGCGCTGTCCAGCGGCGTGGCCAGGAACGCGCTGCCGAGGCTGGAGCTGGCCGTCGCCACGACGCGGCCGACGTCACCCCAGGGGTGGTTGACCGGATCGTGGTACGTCGACACGATCGCGTCGGGCACGTAGTGCTGGATGCGGAACGACGAAACGACGCTGCACTTGATGAAGCGGCATTTGATCCAGAAGCACACGCCTGTGGGCTTCCACTTGATGCAGGCCGGCAGTGCGGAGACGGTGTCCGTCAGGATCGCCGCCGTGTTGGTCTGCGCGACCGCCGGCGTCGGCAGCAGGGCGCAGGCCGCCACCGTGAGCGCGATCGCCAGGCAGGCGCTGTTGGCCAGGCCTGCACACCAGGCGTGCAGCCGTTGGATCAGCATCTTCGTCATGGACGCCTCCCGTTGTCCTGGGCCTGGGCCGACTTGAGGAAGAGGCGGACCGCTTCGGCGACGTCGGTGACGCCGTAGACGATGGCCTGCCCGTTGACGACGACGGCCGGCATGCGGTCGACGCCGTACTGCGTGGCCAGGCCGATGCCTGTGGCCGCGTTGCTGGCCCGCTCCTGCAGGCCGGCGCCCATGGCGCGCATGCGCTGCTGCGCGATCTGGGCCGCCTTGTTGGGGTCGCTGGGCAAGCCCTGGGACAGCTCGTCCTGCAGCTGCTGGAGGCCATCCAGGCGGTAGACGGTGGCTCCCTGGGCATTGGTCAGGACCATCGCCGAGTTGACGAAGACCTCGACCTTCTGAATCGGCTGCTGCGCGTGGGCCGGGCCCGCCGCAAGGACTGCCGCGACGATCAGGGGAAGGGGGGCGCGGAACATCATTCGCGCCTCCCTGCCAGCTGCCTGGCGATGAGCTTGGCAGCATCGACCTCGCTGCAACCGTGCTTCTCCATCATGCGGCGACGGGCTGCCTTCTCATGGCCTTCGGTCATGGCCAATGCGATCGGCAGCGCCGGCGGCACGTTCCGGAAGAGCCACTGGCCGATGGCGGAGATCAGGACGCCCTCGGTGTACTTGGGCGGCTCCTTCGTGGCGGACTCGATGAGCTGGCGCTGCTCGGGCGTGAGCGACCGGAAGCGCGCGACCTGCTCGATCTCGCTCTTGTCCATCGTGAGCAGCATCCACCACTCGCACATGGACAGCACCCGGCTCATGGAGTCGGGGAAGTCCATCATGTTCTGCGTGGCCAGCCAGAACCAGATGTTCAGCTTGCGCCACATCTTCGTGCCCTTGGCCACCTTGGGGCCGAGCAGCTCGTTCGTCGAGATCAGGTGGCCCTCGTCGGTGAGGAAGATGATGGGCCGGTCCTGCGCCTGGAAGCGCTCGCCGCGGGCCTGCACGCCATCGATGAGGCTGGTGTAGGCGAGCGCGAGCGCGTCGTTGTAGCCATCCATGGTCAGCGTGCCCATTTCGACGACGGTGACGTCGACGTCGGGCCAATCGCTGCCGGGCCGGTTGAAGAGCTTGCCGCGCAGCGCCTGGGTGAAGACCATCATGGACTGGCCCATTTCCTCGGCGCGCGCCTGGCGGGTCTGCGACAGCGAGGGATCGCGCGCCATGTTCATGAGCTGGATGGCCACGTCGTGGACCACGACCTGACTGCGCCTCTCATCCCGCGCCGCGAGGGCCGCACGGATGATGGCCACGCTGACCATGTAGCGGTCGGCGCGCGTGAAGCGCTCGACCTCGCGGGTCTCACCGCCGGTGATCATCATGGTGGCGGAGATCAGCATCTCGCCCAGCAGGTCGCGCTTGTCGGTGGGGTCGGCTTCCTCCTCCGCTTCCGGCACCTCTGCAGGTTGCTCGGGCTCCTCGGCCTTCAGGTCGGGCGCGAGGGTGGCGTAGGTCTCGCCGCCGGCGTTGCCTTCGGCTGCGACCGCATGCCCGGTCTTGCTCTTCTCCATCGCCCAATACGAGGTCATCACGTCCTGGTCGTCCAGGAGCTTCATGGCATGCACGAAGGGCGGCAGGCTGACGTCGGCGTCCTGGTTGAGCTGCACGGAGTGCGTGCTCAGACCCATCTCGGCGAAGAATTGCTGCAGGAGGTCGAAGCTCTTGCCCGCATCGGCAATCACCAGGCGCGGCTGGTAGATCGCCATCACCAGCATGCATAGGTAGTTGAGCGTTGCCGACTTGCCGGCGCCCGTCGGGCCCAGCACCAGCATGTGGGCGTTCTTTTTCCGGTCGCGCTTGTTCAACGGGTCGACCAGCATCGGCTCGCCGCCACGATTCCAGAACCAGAAGCCCGGTCGGCCAGTGCCGCGGGCGCGACCGTACAGCGGCAGCAGGGCAGCGACATGCGACGCGAAGACCAGGCGCGAGCGCCGCATGTACTGCGTGTCGAACACATGGTCGAAGCACATCGGCAGGCCGCGGATGAAGGCATCCAGCGGCACCAGGTCATGCCGAGCGTCGATGAACTTGAGGCCCGATGGCACGAGCTGGGCGTTGACGGCCGAGATGGACGCGTTGAGTTCCTCCCGGGTGGCTCCCGTGAGGTACAGCGTCATCACCATCGGATAGAGCTTGTCGCCGTGCGCCAGGCGCGACAGCACCCGCTCGCACTCCGTGTGGGTTTCCTGGGCGACGGCGGTCTGGGCGCGCGAGGCGTCGCGGATGCCCTCGATGTGGCGCTCGATGCGCTCCTGGCGCTCCACCACGACGGTGATGGAGAGCATCGACCCCTCGGGCAGGCGGTCGAATCGTGCGAAGCACTCGTCGCCCTGTTTGCGCTCAGCCGTGAAGTGACCGATGCCCGGCTGCGAACGCAGGTTCTGCAGCGTCAGCGCCTTGTACGGCACGCCATCGAACTCCCAGATGCCTGCGACGGGGTCGGAGACCGGCTGGGACAGGTTGAGCTGCTCGGCCAGGTCCCAGAACGGCAGCGGCGCGAGATCCTCGCCGTCTTCGGAGGCGGTGGGGCTGCGGTCGCCAGGGTAGGGCGCCCGCTCGAACAGGTCCTTCAGCGTGGGTGCCCAGTCGACCTTCGGGTTGAAGAAGGGCAGCATCCACTCGTAGAAGTCGCGCCCGGTGCAGCGCTTCGCGGCGATGCCGGCCTCATTGAAGGTGGACATCAGCGTCATGGCCACCTGTTCCAGCTGCTCTTCGCAGGAGGTGGTCTCCGTCACGGCGTTGACGAAGCGGCGATAGATGCAGGCGCGCACGCGTCGCTGCTGGCCACGCCACGGCTGGCCGGTGACCTGGGTGTCTGTGAACAGGCCTCCCGGCTTGGACACGTTGGCCAGGTGATCCTCGAGCTCGGCGATAAATGCCTGCGTGTACTTGGACTTGAGGATGGCCTCGGCGCGCGCCGGGTCGGCGTGGGCCTTGCGAACGTAGTCCTTGAACTCGTCGATCAGGCCGCCGATGTTGCGGTCGTCGTTACAGAAGAACTGGACGATCCAGGGGCTGCCGGCCTCCGTCTCGGGAATCGCCTGCAGGGCTTCCTGGATCCGGTAGGCCTGGTTGCGCAGGAACTCGTCAGGCCGCGCCTCCGTGGCCACGGGAGCCAGCTCGAAGACCATACCGAGGGACTCGCCGTCGATCAGCTCGAACACGCTGCGGTCCGGGTCGTACTTGGTCCACGGCAGCAGCTGCGTGAACGACGGCGGCCGGGAGGCCATGCGCCGGCGCTGCGCGACCGTCAGCGGCTCGGCGGCCTTGGCCTTGGGGGCAGGCTTCGGCGCCGGCTTGGAGGGCCCGCCAGCGCCTCGTGCTGCAGGCGCCTTCACTGCGGGGTCCGGAGCGCCGCCGGCGGGCACCAGGCGGGGCTTCGGGAACAGCTTTTCGAGGAAGTTCATGCGCTTGTCCGGGAGTCGATCCAGTGCGGTGCGGCTTCAGCGCGCCGCGGCCACGTCGCGATCACCGCCAGCGCGCGCCACGGGCCGCGCGGCCGCTGCCGGCTTCTGGGCCGGCGGCGGCTCGGCCGCGACGTCGAACTCGACGCCTAGCGCGTTGCGCATCGGCGGCACGTCGGCCATAACGCCGCGCGTGGGGGCGACCTCACCCGGCAGCGCGTACTCGACGGTCTCGTACATCGGGAAGACCGTGAGGTAGCCGGGCACCGGGTAGCGGCCCTTGGCCAGGTGCGGGTGGACGTACATGACCAGGTCGGGGTTCGGCAGACGCTGGAAGCGCTGTTGCATGGGCTGGATCTGGCTGGCGTACGCAGTCGGCCGCAGGCCACCAGCGACATCGCCCTGCGAACCTTGCGATTCGGGCGCCCGCCGGGTGCTGGTGTCGCGCTCCTGCAGGCGCTCGCGCGGCTCGGCCGCGCCGGCACCGGCACCCTCGGAGCGGGTGTGCTCCTTGTAGACCTCGGTGATGGTCTTGCCGTCTTGCGGCAGAGGGGAGCTGCGCGGGCCGGTCACGCTGCAGGCCGACAGCAGCGCAGCGGCGGCAAGGCATGCGGCCAGGGTGAAACGTTCAGTCGAGGCCATAGGGTGCTCCAGTGCCCTTCTCGCGGGCGGCTTGTGAGGAGAGGCGGCGGTGATCCAGTCGGCGGCCGTTGGGCGCCTTGTCGATCGCTATTTCCTGGTCGATGTGCACCACGACCTTCTGGCCGGCCGGTGTGACGACGGCATCGAAGCTGTTCTTCAGCCGCTGCAGCAGCCAGTTGGTCACTTCGTCGGTCGCGCCGGCGGCGGCCTGGCCCATCACGTAGGCGCCGCGGCTGCCGGTGACGGAGGTGGTGTCGCTGCCAGTGACGCCGTTGGTCGTCGTCGAGGTCTGCGCAGCGGCGTAGGCACGGGAGGCGACGCCCAGGGAGCGCAGGCCGACGATGTCCGTCAGGTAGGACGGCGCATTGGTGACGAAGCGCCCTGCGATGCAAGGATTGCCCCAGAGGTCGGAGATGTAGCCGAGGGGCCTGCGGCCGCCGGCGGCGCCACTGTTGACGCTTCCCCCCGACGCCCCCGCTCCTCCACCCATCGACATGCCCGCGCCACCTGATGAGCCACCGGAGCCCCCCTTGCTGTCGGCGTTGACAGTGCGGATGGTGCCGTCCTCGAACACGAAGGTCAGCGAGTAGATGTGGCCTTCCGAGCACGACATGGCCATGTCGCCGATCGCGATGCCCGACACGACGATGCCGGAGATCTCGTCAGGCACGAACATGCCGCTCGCAGCCAGGTTCTCGCGGCCGATGAGCAGCTTGAACTGCATCGGGTCGGTCACCTTGCCATCGATCGGCACGCGACCGATGAGCGAGGTCATGGTCGTGACCCGGGTGAGGGTGGCGTTCTGGGGAATCGTGTAGAACGGGACGAGCGGCGGTTCGGCACGTTGGCTGGCCAGCACGTCCGGCTGCTGCGTCACGGCAGCCGTCTGAGGGGCCACAGGTGCGGCGCCCAGGCGGGCCCGCACGAGGGTGCCGGTCTGACCGTTCGGGCCGCGTTCCTTGCTCTCGGCATAGCCCATCGGCGCGAACACCTTGTAGGTCACGCTGCGCGGCTCGGCACCGTCTTCGTAGCCGAGACCACCCGGCACGCCCTCCGGCCGAGGCCGGCCGGCCTGGGCATTGCGCGCCTGGCTTTCCGAGGCGGTATCGCTGCCCTGCAGCACGCCTTGGCGGCCCTTGAGCTGGTCCACGAGCTGGCCGGCACTGTCGGTGGCCTGGCTGAAGGTGTCACCAAGCTTGTCCAGCACGTTCTTGCGACGTGGCGGGTCGGTGGCAGCCGCGCCGGCGGCGTCCACCGGATCGATGGACCGCGCTGGCGCGCTGGCAGCCGCCTCGGTGGCGGCCGGGCGCGCCTTCTCCAGCTCGGCGCGCACCTGCTCGCGAACGACGGAATCGAGGTCGCCCCGGTTGCCCTTCATGGCGCTGCGCAGCCGTGCGTTCTCGTCCATCTGGCTCTGGACCTGGCGGCGCAGTTCGGTGTTCGCTGCGACGACGGTGCGCATCGTCTCTGCAGGACTGTCGGCGTCGGCGGGCAAGGCCTTGGAATCCGGGCGCCCCGGGTCCGGGATGGCCGTCATTTCAGGGCCGGCCTTGACCGGCCCGCCACGGACCTGCTTCCAGATGATGAAGCCGACGATGACCAGGCCAATGACGGCCAGTACCGGGACGAGTTTGTTGCGTGGGAGTGCCATGACGTGCTCCGGGATCAGCGGCAGGCCTCGAAGGGCCGGTCACAGACGAGGTAGAGGGCCGTGGTGTCCGTCTCCGATCCGGCGCGGCCCAGGACGCCGCTGTGTGCCGTCGACGTGATCCAGTTGCCGCGGATGTCCTCCAGGCGAATCTCCAGGGGGGATGACTCCAGGTTGGTCATGCGCACGGCCGTGACCCAGAGCGATCCGGCCCGCCAGGCGCCGATGGGTGTGGTCTGCACGCGCGCGCCGCGGTAGAGGTCCGGAATGGACTTCAGCTCCAGCGGAACCTGGTGGATTGCCGGGTCGCCACCGGTGAGGCGCCACGGCGCATAGAGGCGACGTGCCGCGTAGCGGGTGAGCATCACGGCGTCGATGGAGACTTCGTCGGCGTCGTCGCGCGCAGCGCGTGCATCGCTTGACTTGTCGCCGGCGCCAGCAGCCGCCGAGGCAACGCTTTTTGGTTGGGTTTCGGCGCGTCCGAAGATCTGGATCTCGCTCGATGCCGCGGCGGTGCTGCGGTCGGCCACAAGGTCGAGCGGGATCTGCAGCTGCTCGCCGTCGAGCTGCTCGACGAAGACGCGGACCGAGCCGAAGGGCATCAGGGCGGTCACGTACATCGTCTTGCCGACGATGTTGATCCGGGCGTAGCTGGCGATGTCCTCCGGCGCGTTGAGCGCCACCGGCTGGTTGAAGGTCACGAGCCGTTCGCGGTTGACGGGCAGCGCGACGCGCACCGGCTTGCGATCAAAGATGACGCGCTCAATGGCCTCGGACGCCGGCGCCATGCCTTTGGTGTCGCTCACGGCCGGGCTCGCGACGCGGGCTGCGCTGCGTGCCGGGCTTGAATTCACCGTGGCAACGGCTGACGTTGCCGTGGCTTGCGGGCGGGCACGTTGGGCCGGCTGGTCGTCGGTTTCTCCGAGATCCAGCGGCGCCATGTCGAGCTGGGCCTTTGGCGCGCCGGCTGCGGGTGCGGCGGCCGCCTTCACGGGCTTCACCTCCACCTGGGCCGAGGCGGCGAGCGGGCTGAGCAGCAGTGCGGCGCAGACGGCGGCCAGGCGGCTCAGGAGGGTCGGGGCAGGGATCATTTGGTAGCTCCTGGTTGGCCAGCTGGCGTCATTGGCCGGTCGGTCCGGGCAGCGTGGCCGGGGTGGGCGTTGGTTGGCCCGGCGTGGCGCTGGTCGCTGCCGACTTGCCGCCATCGCCCTTGGCCAGATCAGCGGCCTGCAGGCGTTCGGGCCGGTTGGCGCCGAAGCAGTCGATGGCCAGGCCGAAGGGGTTCTTCTCGCGGTCGACGTCGAAGCGGACCACGCGCAGCGGGTAGCGAATCACGGCGGTCTTGACGGGCATGGCGCCCATGGACTCCCGCAGCTCCATGTCGAGCTTGACGGTCCAGGCGTCGTCGCTTTGCAGCGTCACGCGCCAGTCCTCGTAGGTGTGGCCGGGCACTTCGTTGAGTGAACGCGTCCGGGTGCTCAGCTCGCCGGCGTCGGAACGCTCCTTCATGTCCGCCTTGAGCTGCTCCTGGCACGCCGGCGTGAGGTAGTGCTGGAAGGCGAAGATCTGCTGGCCGTAGTCCTTGCGGCCATCGGTGGACCAGCGATTCACCTGCTGCCAGACGTAGAAGCCGAAGGCGTAGACGTTGGGGGACGGGACGGGCGCCACGCCGTCCTTGACGTTGATCACTTCGCCGGCACGCATCGACGGCGAGACGTTGACGGCAATGTGGTGTGGCACCCTCTGAAGGAGGAACATGCCCACGATGGACACGGCGCCGATGACGAGGAGCGAGCGTCTCAGGTCGGTGATGCGGCCGTCACGGTTGCGCACGGCGTCGATGTACTTGCCCATGGTGTTCCGTAGGTGCTTGGGGTGAGGTATCAGCGCTTGCGGCCGGGCATTGGCCGGCCCAGCTCCCACGCGCTGTCGTGGGAGATGAACTGGGCGCTGCCGAAGCCCTTGCGCGCGGCCCAGAGCCGCATGCGCTGGATGTGGAAGCCATCCGGCTTGCCCCGCTTGGTGGAGGCGAGCCAGATGGAAGTGCGCCAGACGACGGCCAGCGTGCCGACGACGACGAAGCCCAGCAGCACCTGCCAGATGCCGATCGCGAAGGCCGCGATGCCGCCCACGATGAGGTTGGCGACCAATGCCAGCGAGCCGACGATCTTGGCCTCGCTGGCGGTCATGCCGTTCATGATGGGCGGCTCGACGTTGACGCGGTCGGTCATCGGTGCACGCTCAGCCTGCAGGTCGTGCGTCGGCGCGTGAGCGCCCGACGCCTCTGCAGATGCGGCCTGTTGATCCTTGCGCGTCTTGCTCATGGCAGGCGAACCGGGCGTGGCGTCAGAGGATGCTGGCGGCGGTCGTCAGGATGGCGACGATGGCCACCAGGACGATCGAACCCCAGATGAAGTACTCCTTCACCTCGGCGATCTCGGCGCGGCCGTCGCGGTATTCCTCCCACTTCTTGAGGGCGCCCATGGGAATCTTGTAGAAGGCGACGGCGCCGATGCCGAGCACGATGACGGCGACGCCGGCCTTCAGCAGGGCGCGCCACAGGCCGGGCATGTCGCCGGCCTGCACGCCTTGCGGCTGGATGGCGGTGGGGAGGTCGGCGAAGGCCGGATGCGCCATCAGGGACAGCGCGCCGATCACCAGCGTCGTCTTGAAGGAACGGCCCTTGTCGGCCAGCAGCGCGAGGCGGTGGCGCAGGGAGACGAAGAGTTGCTTGAACATGAGGTCACTCCAGAAATTGAGGCAAAAGGACATCCGTGCGGCGCGCCGCGTGGCACCGGCATCCGCATTGAGGGGTCGTCGGGGAACGGCGGGCGAACAGGCCCTGTCGGGTGGCGGCCGGGAACCTGCGCGGGTTCAGCGGTCCGTCCCGACGCCGCCGTCAGGGAGGGCGCTGGGTCCAGGGCGCGCTGCGGCGGCCTGGTCGATTGATGGGGGTGAGCAGATTCATGGTTTCCTGGCTCAGTTCGAGACCAACAACACCAGCAGGAAGGTCGCCAGCACCGTGATGCGCAGCGCGTGGCTGAACGCCTCGCGGCTGTCGATCCGGCCGGCCTGGTGGTTCTCCCAAAGGCCCAGCAGGACGTGGCCGACCAGCGAGATGAACACGGCGCCGACCAGGAGCGCGAGCAGGGCGGCCATGACGGCAGCCGAGTGCCCGGAGCCGGCGGTGAAGGCGTTGGTGATCGCGTTCATGGCTGAGCTGGACGTTGTGGCCGGTCGCTTGGCTTACTGGCGGTACTCGCCGCGCAGCGGGGGAATGGCGCGGGGCTGGCGGGGCGCATCGAGGTGATCGTCCACGCCGCGCTGAACCAGCGCCAGGTCGCGCTTGAGCCACTCGTAGCGGAAGCTGATGCGTTGGCCCGTAGGCGCGCGGCGGCTGGCCTCGTCGACCATGGACTGCAGGCGCTGCAGCTCGTAGCTGATGCGGGCCAGCTGCTCGCGCTCCGAGTCCTCGTCGGCTGCGGCGGGCTTCATGGCCATGACCGCGGCGGAGACCAACACGGTGAGGGCCAGAGCGCGCAACGCCCAGGTCCTGCGGGTGGAGTTCAGGGGGCTCGCAGTGGTGGAAGTGATGTGGGGCATGGCAGCTCCTTGTTGGGTCAGACGTACTTCTTGAAGGCGCTCAGTGCGGTCGACAGCGTGTAGGCCACCAGCACGGTGAAGATCAGCACCATGTAGGCCGGGTTGAAGTGGCCGAACGGCCAGGACAGGTAGAAGACGAAGCCGCCGGTGAGCGCCCAGATGGCGAACTTCTTGGCGTGGTGGTAGACGAAGGAGCTTTCCCGTCCGCCACCCCAGCGGCGCAGGTCGCGCCGCATGAGGCCGTCGACGGCGCCCAGCACGCAGGCGAGCAGGAAGGCCGGGAGCGCGAAGAGCGCGATGGACATGCGCAGCAGCACGTCCTGCAGCACGAACATCGAGATCAGGATGTACCGGGAGAGTTCGCCCATCAGCGACGACGCGGCGGCATTCATGCCCTTGCTGAGGCCGCCCTGCACCTGGCGCCCTTCGGCCTTGAGCTGGTTGCGGTAGAAGCGGATCGCGCCGAGGCGCTCGTAGGGATAGGTGACCGCTTCAACGATGGTCTTGGCAAACCCCGTGGTGTCGTCGATCAGCACAGAGCGCGGCGCGGCGGAGATGTAGCCCAGGTCTTCCTTTACCAGCGACTGGATGTGGTGCTCGCCCTGGTCCTCCCAGAGCGTGTAGCAGCCGATGATCTCGATGAGGACGCCGATGCCCCAGCTGGCCATCGTCATGAACAGCAGGCCGAAGACCAGCTCCATGACCAGCACGACGGGCCCGCGCTCGCTGACGGCGCGCGGCTTGACGGTCCCGGCCGGCTTCATTGGTCATCCTCCTCGAAGGCCAGCTCGCGGGCAGCTGCGAAAGCGTCGTCGGACGCCGGCGTGGCGGGCGCCTCGGCCGCAGCCGCTGCATCGGCCTCGGCGGTCCGCGTGCCATCCTTGGCGCCCGGAGCCCAGCTGCTGAGGTCCTGCGAGATCAAGCCCGTTGCCGCGGCGGCCGCGCCGAGCGGGTGGTCACCCAGCCAGTCGCTTTCCTTCCACCAGGTTTCGGAGGTGCGGTAGCGGGACTTCATCTGCTCGGCGACCTGCATCAGGGACGGCGGAATGAAGGGGTCATCGCGGCTGTCCGGTAAGGGCACACGGATCTTGAAGAGCCGGTTGCCCTCCAGCAGCGCGAAGGCCTGGCCCTTGGGCAGCTGCAGGATGTCGGCGGCGGTGATGAGCGGTACCTTGGTGGAGCCCACCCGATCCTCGTTGCGGGACAGGAAGTCGGTGCCGCTGCCATCGGCCGCCGTGTCGGTGACACCAGAGACCACGGTCAGCGTCTGCACGTCGACCTGGGGCATTTGTTCGGCGATCAGGTTGGCGGTGTTGGTCGACCGCACCCGGAACATGACCACGTGGTTGAAGTTGTCCAGGATCTGGTTGGCCTTGGCGGTCGAGCCGGTCTTGGCCTCGAAGTCGGCGATGGACTGCGTGTAGGCCGTGATGCGAAAGCCCGCGCCGCCGAGCTTGTTGACCATCGGCACGAACTCGGGGCCGCAGATCTCGTTCACCTCGTCGAAGTGGCAGCAGATGGTCGGCAGGATCACCTTGCCGTCCGGACGGTGCGGGTCGATGCCGTTCTTGTAGAGCTTGCCGCCTACCGAGACGAGGTCCGCGAGCATGGAGTTGCCCACGGCGCCCGCCACCACGGAGTCGGACAAGGCATCCAGGCCGGCATAGACGATGCCGCCCTGGCGGATGATGGTCATCCAGTCGAAGATGGGCCGCGGGTCGGACTCGTCGAAGTAGTCCGGGCTGATCAGCTTGCCGACGGCGCCGGTGGTCAGCTTCTCCAGGAACGGCCCCAGGGACGCGATGATCTTCTCGAAGAAGGACTTCTCGTAGGAGACGGCGGTGGCCAAGCCGTTGAGTACCGGCTCCACCAGACGGGCTTCCTTGATGTACAGCACCAGCGCGACCAGGCCGGGCGATCGGTCGGCCAGGGCGCGCGGCACCGGGAACTTCTTGTCGCTCGAGATGCGGTCGGCCAGACCATCGACCTTGTCTTTCCAACCCTTGACCTGGCCGGCGGCCTCGGCCCTCGTGAGGGCCAGCTGGGCGTAGTCGACGAACAGCGCGTCGATGCTCGTGATGTCGCTGAGCAGCGTCTCGTACGTGGGCACGCGGCCGAGCGCGACCTGGGCCTGGGCGACCAGATTGCTGAAGCGCCAGCTGAACTCCTTGAACGCGGCCGAGTTGCCGGCGGAGGGCAGGGCGTTGGTGGCGCGGCTGGCGACCTCGGTGATGCGGGAGAAGTTGCCGATGCCGTTGTAGCGGGCGGAGATCTCGGGGTAGCCGAGGTGGAAGATGTAGAACTGGTCCAGGCGCCCGGCGCGGGCCGCCTCGGCGTACATCCGGAGCATCAGATCCGCGTCCCCCTTCGGGTCCACAACGACCGTGACATGGCCGGCGTGAATGTCCTGGGTGGCGTTGAGCTCCAGCATGCGCGTCTTGCCGACGCGGGTGGTGCCCTTGACGATCATGTGACCGTTGCGTTCGGACTGGCGCAGCTTGACTGGGACTTCATCGAAGCCCACGCCGTGAAGGATGGGCGTGCCGCCGAGGTCCACCTGCTGTTGCAGCGGATTCCACCAGTACGGCGCCTCGACGACGTACTTGGCTGCGACCGCGATCTTGGAGACCACAGGCTTGCGGTCCTGCAGACGCTGCTCGGCCCAGCTGCCGAGCTTGGCGCCGGCCTTGCGCAGGGCCATCTCGCGCTCGGACGGCGTGATGAACGGCTGGGCGTCGGGACGGCTGGCGTCGACGCGGCGCTGGGTGTGCAGTTGGCCCCAGGCGAAGCCTTCACCGAGGTAGTGATCCTCTTTGGCGACCGGGATCTTGTGCGGTGCGATCCGGGTGATCTTGCAGTGCTTCAGTCCGTGCTGGTAGCGCAGGACCTCGAAGGCCTGGCGGGCGCGCATGACGCCGAAGCCGCCGGCGATCAGGCCCGTGATCCAGCCGAGCTGCCAGGGCATCATGAGAGCCCAGGGTGCCACGATGGCCACCAGGGCGCATCCGAAGGCGACGTAGGCACTCCACAGCTCGATGGGCGGCCGCAGCTTGGCCTCCAGGACGTTGGTGTTGCTCATGGCCGTCCTTTCACGCTGGGGACCGAAATGGGCACCGGGACCGCTTGAGTGATGCGGCCGTCCGGCAGGATCAACAGCGGTACGACGGAGGCGCCGAGGGCCATCAGCTGCTCGCCCAGCCAGACAGCCGGCGCCGGCGCCATGGGCAGGCCGCCGCTGAGGGCGCGGATGCGCAGGAAATCGCTGCCGGTGTTCGCGCGCACGACGATGCCGGTGGCGCCCATGGCGGCCAGGCGCTCCCGGTTGGCCTTGAGCCAGCTGGTGGACCTCGTGTCATCGCCCACCAGGAACAGCGGATGCACCATCCACTGCGGGTACGGCCAGGCGGGGTTGCCGCGCAGCGTGCCGGGCCGCAGGCCCGGCGAGCGAACCGGGAACTGGATCAGCGGCGAGACCTCTGGCGATGCGTCATCGGCTATGCCGAACGACATCAGCGCGCCGGTGGGCACGCCAGGACCTGCGTCATGCACGACGACCAGGCCGCCGGAGGTCATGGGGGGAACGGGACCAGTCTGTGCCTGCGCGATCAAGCCCAGCCCAGTTCCGCCCCCCATGATTGCGAGAAGAAAAGCGGTGACCGCCCGCCGCATCCACCTAAAAACTGCTGCTGCCCGATGGGAGGTGCCAGGCGCGCCGAGGGTGTTGCAGCCAGGAGCGCGTCCGGCAACGAACGCCGGGCGGTCACCCAAACTGAGGCACCCACTGCTGGGCGCGGTACGTTGCGTCGTGCTATCAGGCATTGCGGCCCTCCTCGACGATCCGACGCAGGCGCGGGGCAGCGCCTGCCTGGGGCAGACGTGCGAGACGTTGGAACACCGCAGCGGCGTAGGGCACCGAGCGCGTTCTGTCGCTGGGGTGGTGGTAGCGGCCAACGGCCTCGAACCAGTCACCCTTGGTGGCTTCGTAGTGCTCGCGCAGCAGCACGGCACCGACGCCCATGTTGGCGTAGGCATCGAGCGCTCGGCGCGGTGAGCCGAGGCGCTCAGCATTCCACGCCCAGTTGACCTGCAGGAGTCCGCAGTCCACGTTGGTGATGCCCTCGCGCAGACACGCCTGCAGCTTCTCGACCGCGGCATCTTGGGTGTTGAAGCGCATGGGCTCGCCCCGGACGCAGAGGGTCCAGGGGTAGGGCAGCGACTTGTTGCCGAAGCGCAGCACGCTCTCCTGGCATGCGACGCTGAACAGCACGGCCGCCGGGATGTCGGCGGCAGCCGCGACGCGGACATATCCGGGTGGGATCGGCGTCGCAATAGCCGCTGCGCCGGCGTGACCGGCCCACGTCGCGCCGAGCATGAGGCCCGCGCCGCGCGCCAGGAAGGCGCGGCGGCGGAGAGAGGGGCTTTGTGCGGCATGCATGGCGGTCACAGGCTGGATCTCAGGGGCCGCGCTTGACGGACTTGGGCGGCTGGACGACGTTGCCCGGCACCGGCACGTAGCTGCCGTTGGGCAGGTGGTTGGCCTCGGCTGCGGCAGGTGTGGCGGCGACCTTGGGCAGCCCGTCGAAGCTGATGACGGGCTCGTTCGGATACAGGCGGCGCATGGCGTCCTCGAAGGCCACCGCCCACGCCAACACGCGCTCCGTGTCCTGGTGGTGCGCTTTGGCGAACAGCTCGGCGTAGCGCTTGCGCTCGGCCGCATTGCGGGCATGGATGCCCAGGGCTTCGATGGGCGTGAGGTTGGCCACCGAAAAGGCCGCGCGCGGCCCGCGCAGCAGCAGCTGGGCGCGCTGCATCTCGTCATCCGTCAGGCCCCAGATGCGCGCCAGGATGCGGTCCTGGCTCTGCAGCACCAGCCCCTGGCCATCGCTGGTCAACGCGCCAGCCTGGCCCGTCGAGGTCTGGGCCATGGTGGTCTGCTGCGGTTCAACCGCGTGGGCCAGTTCGGCGAAGAACAGGCCGCCAACGCCGATGAGCGCGATGAGCGTGACGAACAGGAATCGAGTGTTGACCTTCATGAGCGCCTCCGGTCTGTGTCACGAGTCGGGGGGCCGGCGGGCAGGTCGGTCTGGCCGGCGTGCGTTTCGGCCTTGTCCTGCACCGTGGGCAGCTGCTTCGCGGCGCGGGTGTCCGTGGTCAGGGCGCCAAGTGCCGCGACGCAGAGCGTGCGGAAAACGTCGCGCAACGGCCGCGGCGCCGGCGCGGCATCCTTCTTGGCCTGCTGGACCAACGACATGCCGATGCCCGCGCTGTCGGCACGTGAGCGGCTGCCCGGGCGGGGCGCGGGAGGCTGAGAACGCTGTGTCATGGCGGGCGCTGGGCAGGTGGAAGTGGCCAGGGACGCGCGGCGCTGGAGCTGACGCATGGGTGCCGCCTACTCGTTGCGGCCGTCCGCCCGGAGCAAGGCCTCGCGGCCGTTCACATCGAACAGCGCGCTTTGAGCTGCCGGGTTGGCCGCCTTCACCGTGACGCCGTTCTTGCTGTCGCCCTCACGCAGGAACAGCACGCGCTTGTCGGCGGGAACGCCGGTGCCGACGACAACCGAGGGCTGACCGTCCCACAGATCCACGGCCAGGACGGTGCCGGTTGGGACCGGCGCAGAGGCTGGTGCCGCAACCGGCTTAGGCCGTGCGCGCGCCACGCGCGCCGTAGTTGCCGGGGTCGCAGCAGCCTTCGCTGCGTGATCGGTGGCCAGGCCATCGACCCGTGCCTTCAGGTCGGCCAGGTCGTGCTGGAGCTGGGCCAGCCCGGAGGTGAGGTTGGCATTGATCCCGACCTGGGAGGCTTGGGCGTCGGCGAGCGCCGCGAGGGACGGCGTGGGCACGGCCGTGAGGCCGGCGGCGGTCGCCGACGCCGATGCGGCCGTGCCGGAGGACACCGCGGCAGATGATGCGGCCGCATCCGTTGTCGCAGCCGCGGCGACCTGGACCGCTGCAGGCTCAGCCTGCGTCGTGGGGCGTGCGTTCCCGGACGGGTCTGCTGGCTGGTTCACCGCAGGCCCGCTGTGCGAGGCCACCGGGTCCTTCAGCCCCGTGGTGTCGATCTGGCGCAGCTTGTGGGCCACCAGGGCAGCGAGGCAGAGGACGGCTGCCAGTGCAGCCAGGATGGCGTACTTGCGCGTGTTGCGGCCGGCGGCACTGGCGGGTGGCATCGCGCGCGGCCGCGGCGCGGTCGGTGGCGCCTCGCCGGGCTCGACGGCATGGAGCGGGTGGCGGCTGTCTTGGGCGGAGGCCTCAGGCGCTGCGTCGGCGCTGCCGGCAGGTTTCTGGTCGGGAGGGGTGAGGACGGCGCTCATGGCTGCACCTGTTGGGTCGATGCCGCCAGCGTGTCTGCGGCTGCGGCTGAAGCGGTAGGGGCGCTGGCGACGCTGGCCGGGGCGAACGCGATGCGGCGCAGCAGCGGGTCGATCTGCAGGGTCCACCCATCGCCCAGCAGTACGCGAACCATCGCGTCGACGCGGTAGGGGCCGAGGGCGCGCTGCGACTCGGGCAAGCTGAGGTTTAGCAGCTGGGCGGCCACCGGGTCGAGCTGTTCGGCGGGGACCAGCGTGTAGCCGGTGCGCGCGAGCAGGTGTTGCAGCGCATCGCCGACCGTGCTCACGGTGGCCCGGGGAAAGTGGACCGTGGCGATCACGGCGAGCGGCTGGCCCCGGCTGGCCTCTGGCGCAGCGGGCACGGTCGTGTATCGCGCCAGGATCTGGCTGCCGTCGACCAGTGTGTCAGCGGCCGCGGCAGTGCCCGTCAACGAGATCGCGGATGCGACGGCAACGGTGGCCTGCAGCAGCGTCAGGCCGTGGGCCTTGCGGGCGGGCGTCGCGAAGCGCGGCAAGAGGCCGCCGCGCGGTGCCGTGGAGGGCCGCCGGGGTGCCGGCTTGTTCGGGGGAATCCAGTGCATGACCTCGCTCCTGCTGAAACCGTCATGGACGTGCCGGCTCTTGCCTGGCGTTGGGTCCGTGACTTATTCCCAGTTTTGAAGGAAGGCGAGAACTTGTCGCCCCGAAACCCTCCGGCACGTGCCGGAGGGTTTCTTGTTGATGCGACGCACTGTTTCTGCTACTCGCGCGCGCTCCTATTGCTGGCGCTTTACGAGTTGTAAGCGCGGGGTTTGAGAATGGCGGGAAACGGCTCCCTAAAGGTAGGGAAACGGTAGTGGGTAATAGCCTACAGGGTCAGTGGGTAATGGCCCGATCCAAAGGGCGCCCGACCTCCCTCAAATTTCGGTCGGTCGGGCAAATGGCCTACCGGTAACGGCAAGACGAACTGGTTATGCGCCAGCGCCACCAGGGGTGTGGCGCTGGCGCAAAGGGCGGCGCCTCCACAGGGGCGTCGGCGCCGCGAAACGGGCTGCTGCTGCGGCGTGGCGCAGCAAGGGCGTTGGTGCAAGGGCTCTGGCTGTCACAGCTGGCGACGCAGGTTGACCGATGCACGATCACGCCAATATCAATATGTCAGTACTGTTGCACTGCTCGCAAATGATTGTGGCGCAACGAGTTTCAACTGCCGGTCGGTATGAATATGCAGGACAGGGCAGGGCGAGTATTGGGGCGGCGTGTCGTTTTAGGTTGGCGCAGTTGTGCAATCTCAGGGCGTTTTTGCGTATCAATATGTAACCTTGTAAGCGCGGTATCGCCGAATTCCTGCCGCTAGCAAAATCCTGGCGGCGTCGCAACACGAAACCCTCCGCGACGTGCCGGAGGGTTTTCGATTGAATCGAAGGTCGCCGCGAGGTACACGCGGAGTTGCGCCAGACCGCTTCGTCCGGCTCGCATTGAGGACGCTTTGGAGATGCTCACCTTCCTGCTGCTGTTGCTGACCCTGGCCTTCGCCGGGGTCGCCATCGCCTTGGTTCGCCAGAGCTGGGGCAGACCTGCGCACCACGTCGCGGCCGCGCCGAGCCTGGCGCTGGTCCCCGCGACAGCGCCCATCCAGCCGGCGGCCGGCAAACCGCTGACGCACCTGCAGGGCAGCGAGCCGGGTTGGCTCAAGGTCGCGACAGCCGAGCAGCTGCTCGACGCCGTCCAGGCGGCGCCGTCCATGCAGCACATGCTGCGTCAGAGCCGCCTGGCCCAGTCCGTCTGGGAACAGGACCTGCTCCCAGCGATCGGACGCTACGCCGAGTTCGTCCAGCTCATGCCGGCGTCGGAGTCGCATCACCATGCACACGCCGGCGGACTGCTGTCGCACACCTTGGAGATGCTGCTGGCAGCGCTGACCTGGCGCAACGGCTGCCTGCTGCCGCAGGGGGCCACGGCCGAAGATCTCGACGCCTGGCGAGATCACTGGACTTACGCCGTGTTCTTCGCCGCGCTGCTGCACGACATTGGCAAGCCGCTGACCGACTTGCGGGTGACCTGGCGCGGACAGTTGAAGCAGGACGTGCTGCCCTGGGCTCCGGTCGCTGGCTCATTGGTCGAATGCCATGCCGCCGAGTACCTTGTCGGCTTCGCCCCGACTGCCGAGCGCGACTACGGCGCGCACGCCAAGGTGGGGACGCAGCTGCTGCAGCGCATAGCACCCCAGTCGGCACGCAGCTTCCTGGCCTGCCATCCGGCGGCGCTGGACAGCCTGGTGAAGTACCTCAATGGCGAGGACCGCGACAGCGGCCTGGCCATGATCATCCGCAAGGCCGACCAGGCGTCCACGCGCAAGGCGCTGATGCATGGGTCGCGCGCTCGCTTCGATACCGCGCTCCGCCGGCCGCTCATTGAGGTCCTGATGGGCGCGCTCAAGTCGATGCTGGCCCGCGGCGGCGAGCTGCCGCTCAACCGCGATGGCGCCGTGGGCTGGGTCTACAACGGCTCCGTGTGGTTCGTCGCCAAGCGGCTCGCCGATCAGGTCCGTGAGCACGTGCGGGCGAACTCTCCCGAGGAAGCCATTCCCGGCGACGAGCGCAATGATCGGCTGTTCGACACCTGGCAGGAGTACGGTGCGCTCGAGGCGAACCCAGCCACTGGCCAGGCCATCTGGCATGTGCAGGTGATGGGGAAGGATGGGGCAGGGTACAGCCACTCGCTGTCAATGCTGCGGTTCCCGCTCAGCAAGCTCTGGGATCACCCGGACCGCTATCCGCCGAACATGAAGGGCGAGATCCAGGTGCTGACCAAACGTGGTGGCACGGAGACGGCATCGAAAGCTGCTGCAGCCCCCGGAAAGGCTGAAGCTGCGCCAGCTGCAGGGGCGGAGCCTGCGGCCCAGGCTGCGCCAGTTGGGGCCGCCGATGCTGGTGGAGTAGGGCAGTTCGACACTGCGCCAACTGTTCGCGGCAAGCCTGAAGCTGCGCCATCTCGGGGCCAACCATCGGATGCGCCGAAGGTACGCGCGCCCAGCTTCATGGGCGGCGGCACAGCCAAGCCACCTGCCCGTCCACGTGGCGCTGACGCGCCCACGCCGCCGGCGACGAGCCGCGTGTCCACGGTTTCCGCAGCTGACGAGCTCGACGTCGACGAGGACGGTGCAATCCTCGGCTCACTGCCCGATCTCGACGATGCCGAGGAGGTGGCGGGTGCGTTCCTCCCCGAAACGGACGGCGCCGCGAGTGAGGCGAGGCGACGCCAGCGGGTGGAGCGTGTACCTGTAGCTGCGCGATCCGTCGCGCCCATCGTCATGCCGCCGGCCGCGCCGCGGCTGCCAGGACAGGAAGACGTCAAGGAACCGTCTCCTGTGGCCATCGCTTTCATGCAATGGCTGCAACAGGGCCTCTCCTCAGGCGAGATCAAGTACAACGTGTCGGGCTCACCCGTGCACTTCGTCCCGCAGGGCATGGCCCTGGTCTCCCCCTTGATCTTCCGGCAGTACGCCAAGGCCTGCGGCCAGTCAGAAGAGGAAGACGCCGCACGTCTCGGCCTGGCCGAGCAGCGTGAAGTGTTGAAGGCCGGGTGGCATGTGCCCGGGCTGGACAACAAGAACATCCACACCTTCTCCGTCGTCAAGAAGGGCGGCGCTCGCGCCGGCAAGCTGTCGGCCGTCGTGCTGGCCCAACCGGAGCGCTTCGTCCTGCCGGTGCCGCCACCGAATCCGGCGCTCGGCACGCTGGTCGAGGAAGACTGAACCATGCGCGATCACGGAAGGCTCGCACTGGTGGCTGTCGCCGCCACCCTGTCCGCGGCGGCGTTGGCGATCTCACCGGCGCCCGTGTCCTGGGGCTATCCAGCGCTGGACGGGCTGTGCCTCCTGCAGGGGCCGGCTGCCGTCGATGGCGTATCGGGTGCCTATCCGATCGGCTCGACAGTCGAAACGAAGTTCGGCAGCAAGTGGACCTGTACGAAGGCTGTGGTGAGCCAGTCTCCGCTGCGGACCGGCGGTGTCTGGGTGCAGAAGTAGCAACGAGGACGTGTGGGCGTCCTGCCCATGCGGATGGCCAGCGATAGGAAACCAGCGATGAGCACAAGCGACACGACCGTAGTGGTCCAGACCTTGACCGAACGAATTCAACAGCAGGACCGATTGATCGCGGCCCTGAGCGCAGATCTGCGTGACGCGCGACAGGCCTCCGTCCACGCCATGCTCGGGCAGCTCCGGTTGCGCGAAGCCGTGCTGTTGTACGTCGGCCGCGATTCCGACAGCCTAGCGGTGCAGCTGACCGAAGCCTTCGGCGTCGACGTCGCGCGAGCGGTGTCGAACAGCTTGTTCGTACTCGATAACGCGCCTGTGGCGACCGAGGTCCGCGAGGCGATCCGCGCTGCGACGAATCACGGCATGAACCGCTGGTGATTTCCCGCGCTCAGGCGCTCCCACCTACACCGTTGACTGCGTAGACATCACGAAGCATCTGCACGAGGAATTCCTCGCTGAACACGGTGCCGGGCGGCAACTTGCTCCTGGTGCAACGCAGCGTGAGCGGCGCGTGCGGCAAGGCTGCGAGGTCCGGGAAACCGGCCTCGACGCCGGTGTACATGGCGTGGACCTCGTCACGCGATTGACCCAGGTCGCTCTTCACGATGACCGTGGCCAGAACGCCTCGTTGCTCGCCATCGGCGCTGACGCTGGAAATGCCATAGGTGAACGGCAGCGAGTCGACCAAGGCCTGGTCGACCGCTGCTGCATAGCGGTACTCGAACTCCACGCCGGTGTGGATGCTGTGGGCCAGGTAGATGGTGGTCATGCCAGTCGATCCAGATCCTGCTGCAGGCTTCGCTGTCGGTCTTTGGTGAGCCTCAGGTTCCTGGCCACGTCACGTTGAAAGCGCGCCAACTCGTCGATGCCCGCGCGCACCTGGCCGAGCTCGATCGCGATGTCCGCCGGCTTCCTGTCGTTGTAGAGGGTGCGCGGGTGGCATGAGGCTTCGAGACTGAGCTGCAGGCGATGCTCGCGCAGCTCCAGGTCCTGCGCAGCCACTGCGAGCGCCTCGACCTGGCCGTTCAGGTCTTCGATCTTGCTCAGCGTGGAGTCCAGCTCGCCTTGCAGCCAGCGCCGGTTCTCATCGTCGTGGGTCATGGTCAGGGATGGTGAGGAGACCGGCAACTGTAGACGGACAGAGGGCTCGACATCGGGAAATGGCTGCACCAGCGCACATGCAAACTGGACTGACAGCTTGTGCGTGCCAGGGAGGCATCAATGGTGAGAGACGCGCCCAGCCAGATGTGGGGCATCGAGGCGTTTCGACGGCTCGTCGACGACGTCGGCGAGCCCCGTGCGTTGGAGGTCCTCGGCGTGCCAGCGCGGACGTTTCGTCTCTGGCTGGATCAAACCGTGCCCGTGCCTAGATGCGCAGTGCTCGCGCTGTATTGGTCATCCCGCTGGGGCCAGTCGCAGATTGACGCCGACCACGCCAACTTGGAGGCCCAGCTGCGCGCGCTGGTCACCGCGCTGACGGAGCAGAACCGTGAGCTGCGCGCCCAGGTGGCGGAGCTGATGAAGGCGTCGTCCGATGGATGTGCCAATGATCGCTTCTACACACCCGGCGAGCCCACCGGCTCCCTTGCCAAGGCAAGGATCAGGGCGAAGTGGAAGGCAGGCGCACAGGGTGTGGAGCTGGTAGAGCCGCGCGCCCCCCACGTGCGCACGTCCAGGCGGCCGCGGCGCGTCAACAGATGGATGCCCTTGCGATAGACCAATCGACCACGGCGCTCAGCCGCGCGGATGATGCGCAGCGACCAGCGCCTTGAGGCGCGCACGCGCCACATGGGTGTAGATCTGCGTCGTTGACAAGTCTGCGTGCCCGAGCAGCAACTGCACGGCCCGCAAGTCGGCGCCGTGATCTAGCAGGTGCGTCGCGAACGAGTGCCGAAGCGTGTGAGGCGACGGCAACAGGTCGATGCCTGCAGCCTTTCCATGATGCTTGATCATGGCCCACAGCATCTGACGGGTCATAGGCCCACCCCGCCTGGTCACGAACAACTCGTCGCAGGACTGGCCATCAAGGATCTCGTGACGCGCTCGAGCGAGATAGCGGTGAATCCACTCGCCGGCCACCTGGCCGAACGGAACGACGCGCGACTTCGCGCCCTTGCCAGTGACGTGAACCACGCCGTCCTTAAGCGAGACATGGGCACTCTTGAGCGTCACCAGCTCGGTCGCGCGCAGTCCGCTCGCGTACATCAACTCCAGGATGGCGCGGTCGCGCATGCCCAGGGGTTTGGAAACATCCGGGGCCATCAGCAGCCCCTCCACCTGGTGCTCGCTGAGCAGCTTCGGGTTCCGCATGGGCTGCTTGGCGCTGATGAGCTTCAGCGTTGGATCCGAAGTCATGCGGCCCTCGCGGATCGCCCAGCGGAAGTAGCGCTTGAACGTCGACAGCCGCCGGTTCGCGCTGCTCGGCTTGGACGCCTCGAATCGCTCGACACCGTAGCTGAGCAGATCGACCTCGGTGCAGCTGTCCAGCGTGCGGCCGCCGAGAAACTTGACGAGGCCCTGCAGGTCCCGCCTGTAGGCGGCCTGCGTGTTGCCACTGAGCCCGTCCTCGACCCACACCGCATCCAGGAAGGCCTGAACCAGTGGATCTGGCGCTGGCGCCGGCGGGCGGCCGCGCTTTTTCTTGGGCGGCTGGTCGAGACTCAAGGATCGGATTCCAGGAGCAACTGGACGGCGTATGCATCCTGCCGATGCCCGACCAGGCGCACGACGTCGAGGTGATCGCCGCGCGGGAAGTACCAGATGGACAGCGGAAACCCGTCGAGCCGCCAGGTCCGCAGGCCTTGTACCTGGAGGGTGGCGCCCAGGTTGGGCGAACCGATGCTTGGCTGTTGCTCCAGCTGCTCGAGCGCCGCCTGAATGACGTCACGCAGCCGCTGAGCGACCACGACGCCGGCTTCGCGGCGGTAGTAGCGCACCTCAGACAGCACGTCCTCACGCGCTGCCGGCCGCAGCCGTGCCTGTACGCGACTCACTCGGAAGCGCTGCCGGCCGCGGCGTTGACCTCATCCCAGAAGGACTGAGTGATCGGATCCGCCGGGCCGCTGGCCAGGCCATCCATCAGCATCGACCGAAGACGTGCCAGACCTTGCTCCTGTTGATCCTTGCGGATCAGGTCGCGCACGTACTCGCTGGTGTTCCCATACTGGCCGGACTCGACGCGGCGGGCCACGTAGTCCCGCATCACGTCGGGCAGTGCGATGTTCATGGTTTCGGTGGGCATGGCTAAACTCTGGGGCGTTTGGCAACTGATGTCAACGACGGCACCGTTGCGGTGCCAGTTGACCGTGCAACGGCCCACAGTGTCGTTTCTCATCGTGAGAGTGCACGTTTTCGACCCCGTCAAAGTTACCAGGTTGACCGGAGTCGTGCCAATGTGGCACATTCCGCCATAAGGCGCAGTGTCGCTGGCGGAAAAATAAACATAATGCAC
>RXJV01000141.1 GCA_003963075.1 Burkholderiales bacterium | reverse complement strand
CGTGTTGCCAGCGAAGTGGCACTCCGTTTGCGCGGCAAGCACAAGGCCATCTACACGCCTCACGTCGACACCGGTGATTTCATCGTCATCGTCAACGCCGACAAGCTCCGCGTCACCGGCAACAAGGCCACCGACAAGGTGTACTACCGTCACAGCGGCTTCCCCGGCGGCATCTACGCCACGAAGTTCAAGGACATGCAAGCCAAGCACCCCGGCCGCGCGCTGGAGAAGGCCGTCAAGGGCATGCTGCCCAAGGGCCCGCTGGGTTACGCCATGGTCAAGAAGCTGAAGGTCTACGCAGGTCCCACGCACCCGCACACCGCCCAGCAGCCCAAGGCTCTCGAGATCTAAGGAACGGCCATGATCGGAAATTGGAACTACGGCACTGGTCGCCGCAAGTCGTCGGTCGCTCGCGTCTTCATCAAGAAGGGCACGGGCCAGATCATCGTCAACGGCAAGCCCATCGAGAGCTACTTCGGCCGCGGCACTTCCATCATGATCGCCAAGCAGCCCCTGCTGCTGACGAACAATGGTGAAGCGTTCGACGTCAAGGTCAACGTCCACGGTGGCGGCGAGTCCGGCCAGGCCGGCGCGCTGCGCCTGGGCATCACCCGCGCGCTGATCGACTACGACGCGACCCTGAAGCCCGAACTGAGCCGCGCCGGCTTCGTCACGCGTGACGCGCGTGAAGTCGAGCGTAAGAAGGTCGGTCTGCACGGCGCCCGTCGCCGCAAGCAGTTCAGCAAGCGCTGATCGCTGCTCGACCCCTCAAAGGCCGCGTCTTCGCGGCCTTTTGTTTTTCCGCCGACAATCCGGATATTCGTTTCCGGACCGATTCACAGGAGCCTGCCATGAGCGCCGTGCTTGACACCCCCACCGACATCCCCGTGCCCCTGGTGTTCACCGACAGCGCCGCCGACAAGGTGCGCGATCTGGTCGCCGAGGAAGGCAACCCCGACCTGAAGCTGCGCGTGTTCGTGCAGGGTGGCGGCTGCTCCGGCTTCCAGTACGGCTTCACCTTCGATGAGGCCGTGAACGACGACGACACGCAGATGCAGAAGAACGGCGTGACGCTGCTGATCGATTCGATGAGCCTGCAGTACCTGATGGGCGCCGAGATCGACTACAAGGAAGACCTGCAGGGCGCCCAGTTCGTCATCAAGAACCCGAACGCGACGACCACCTGCGGCTGCGGCTCCAGCTTCTCGGTCTGAGCCCCGCAACCGCGTTGCACGAAACCGCCCTCGGGCGGTTTTCTGTTTTCTGAGCCATGACGACGACCACCGGCGCCCGCGACGACCCGGCCCTGCGCATCCTGCTGTGGCTGGTGGCCGTCGGCTTCTTCATGCAGACGCTGGATGCCACCATCGTCAACACCGCGCTGCCGGCGATGGCGGCCAGCCTGGGCGAGAGCCCGCTGCGCATGCAGTCGGTGGTCGTCGCCTATTCGCTGACCATGGCCATGCTGATCCCGGCGTCGGGCTGGGTGGCCGACCGCTTCGGCACCAGGCGCGTCTACGTCGCCGCCATCGTGCTCTTCGTGATCGGCTCGGTGCTGTGCGCGGTGTCGCCGAGCCTGAGTGCCCTCGTGGCGGCCCGCGTGGTGCAAGGTGCGGGGGGCGCGCTGCTGCTGCCGGTCGGGCGGCTGGTCGTGCTCAAGACCTTTCCGCGCGAGCGCTTTCTGCAGGCGATGAGCTTCGTCGCCATCCCCGGCCTGATCGGCCCGCTGATCGGCCCGACGCTGGGTGGCTGGCTGGTCGAGGCGGTCTCCTGGCACTGGATCTTCCTGATCAACGTGCCGGTCGGCATCGTCGGCGCGCTGGCCACGCTGCGCTATATGCCGACGCCGCCCGCCACGCCGGTGGCGCGCTTCGACCTCGCCGGCTATCTGCTGCTGGCCTTCGGCATGGTGGCGATCTCGCTGGCGCTGGACGGGCTGTCGGGCCTGGGCCTGCGCCAGGCGGCGGTGCTGGTGCTGATGATCTTCGGCCTGGCCAGCCTGACGGCCTACTGGCTGCACGCACTGCGCCGGCCCGACCCGCTGTTCTCGCCCCGACTCTTTCAGGTCGGCTCGTTGCGCATCGGCCTGTTGGGCAATCTGTTCTCGCGGCTCGGCAGTTCCTGCATGCCCTTCCTGATCCCATTGCTGCTGCAGCTGACGATGGGCTACTCGCCGGCGCAGGCCGGCATGATGATGCTGCCCGTCGCCATCGCCAGCATGTCGGTCAAGCGCGTGACGACGCCGCTGATCACCCGCTACGGCTACCGCCGGGTGCTGGTGGTCAACACCGTGCTCATCGGCCTGACGATGGTCAGCTTTGCGCTGTCGGCACCGGAGCAGCCGTTGGTGTGGCGTGTGCTGCAGCTGGCGCTGCTGGGGGCGGTCAACTCGATGCAGTTCACGGCGATGAACACGCTGACGCTGAAGGACCTGACGCCCGATGCGGCCAGCAGCGGCAACAGCCTGCTGTCGATGGTGCAGATGCTGGCCATGGGCATGGGCGTTGCGGCGGCCGGGGCGGTGCTGGCGGCCTTCACCGAGGTCTTCGGCCATGGCGAGGCCCAGGCCCTGCCGGCCTTCCGGGCCACCTTTGCCTGCATGGCGCTGATCACCATCGCGTCGGCCGGCATCTTCTGGCAGCTGTCGCCGCAAGACAGCCGGGTGGGCCACGGCCCTCAGGCGTCAGACGGCGAGACCTCGGTGTGAGGCGTTAGGAGCCTGCTTCTTGACGACCAGTGTCCTCAGATGACGGGCCCAGGCCGCGAGTTGGACGGCACACCGTCACTGCAACAAAATGCGGAGTCGACTCAGCCCTTCATCTGAGCAATCGGATCGCAATGACTCCGCACCCAAGGCTCTTGCATCGCCGATTTGTCGTCCAAGGCATGGCAGCCGCCCTCGCTGGGACGTCGTTGCACGTCAGCTCCTTCGCGGCGGCGAGCGCACCGGCCGGTGCGCCCGAAAGTCTCGAACAGCAACTGGCGATGTTTGCACTCGCCATGCGCTACGAGCAGATGCCTGTCGAGGTCATTGACGCGATCAAGCGCGTGGTCTTGGACACCCTGGCTTGCGCACTTGCAGCCGTCGGTTCCGACGCTGCGGCCATTGCGCTGAAGACGGTCGACACGGCTTTCGGCGGCGCGCGCAACGCCACGGTGATCGGTGACAAACGTGCTACTTCAGTGGACGCTGCAACCTTCGTCAATGGTGTGCTGGTGCGATCGCTCGACCTGAATGACACCTACCTCGGCACCGAGCCCTTGCACCCCAGTGAGCTGATGCCTACCGCGCTCGCCTTGTGTGAGAGCCTGGGCCGCAACGGTCGTGACTTCATCACGGCGCTCGCAATTGGCTATGAAGCCAGCGCGCGCATCACCGACGTGGTGTCTTTCATGCGTCGCGGCTTTCATCCTTTGTGTGCGATGGCTTACGCCGCGCCGTTGATCGCGGGTCGCCTCTGGGGGCTCGGGCCCAAGGAACTGGCCAACGCCGTGGGACTGTCGGCAGCGCGAGGCTTCACGTCGTTCGTCGTGAACAGTGGGGCCATCAGCATGATGAAGGCCATGGGATTTTCAGCGGGTGCTGTCGACGCTCTGCTGGTTACACGCTTGGCGGCCAACGGGTTCACGGGGCCAAGCGGAACGCTCGAATGGTTCGCAGCGCGAGCCAACCCCGCCCAGACGGGCGCCACGGTTGACCTCGATCTGGGCAGTTACCGGTTGCCCAAGGTCGCTTTCAAGCGCTTCCCGATCCAGATTGAACTCGCTGCGGTTGCAGAAGCCGGCAGCAAGCTGTCTGCCAGCGTTCGAAGCCGTGGTGTCGCGATTCGTGCCATCCGTGTCGAGACCTATCCCGGGATCATCGAGAGGGTCGCCGACGCGGACAAGTTCAGGCCGCAAACGCGTGGCACTGCGGACCACAGCTTGCCAGTCTGCCTCGCCATGGCCCTGCTGGACGGGGATGTGACGCTGGCGCAATTCGAGCAGGACCGCTGGCGCAAACCGGATGTGATGGACCTGGTACGAAAGACCACCGTCACGCCCGCAGCGGCACTGTTGGCGAAGATGCCGGGTGGACGTGGCGCCAGCGTCGACGTGGAGTTCGAGGACGGTTCGACGCTGAGTGAGACCGTGGAAGTCCCTGAGGGTGACGCCAAGCGTCCGATGTCTGCGGCGTCGCTCGAGGCCAAGTTCATGAATGCCGCCAAACCCGTGCTCGGCCCAAAGCGAAGCGCAGAGGTCATGGCGCTGGTCAGCCGGCTCGAAACACTGACCGACATGGGGCAGCTCGCGCGTGCGCTGCGGCCGGCCTGACGCTTCGGTCTGGCTGACCGGTTCAGGCTTGATCAGGGCGCGTCGGCTTCTCGGGGGCATTCAGGTCTGCGCCGCGGGTCGCGAGACTTCGCACCATTCCCGCGGTCGGCTGGTCCGGAATGGCGGATGCGATGCGGCGGCCGTCGGCAACGGCACCCAAGCATCAGGCCCACCGGAAACCGCTTCTTGAGGCGTCAGACCCAGGCAGGGTAGAGCGCGCCCAGCAGCCGCGGGCCGGCGGCGCCGGTGACGGCAGGCAGGTTGCCCGGCTGACGCTCGACGAAACGGTGGGCCAGCCAGGCGAACGCGGCCGCCTCGACCTGGTCGACCGGCAGACCGTGCACGGCACTGGTCTGCACGCAGATTCCCGCAAGCAGTTCTCCGAGGCGGCGCAGCAGCGCGCCATTGCGCGCGCCGCCACCGCAGACGACCACGCGCGACGCCGCAGGCATCTGCCGCTGCAGGGCTTGGGCCACCGTCAGCGCGCTCAGCTCCAACAGCGTGGCCTGCACATCCTCGGGCGCTAGGCCGGGCAGCCGCTTGGTGTCCAGCCAGTCCAGATGAAACAGATCGCGCCCGGTGCTCTTGGGCGGCGGCAGTGCGAACCAGGGTTCGGCCAGCAGCGCTGAAAGCAGGTCGGCGTGCACCCGGCCGCTGGCTGCCCAGGCGCCGTCGGCGTCGAAGGCGGCGCCACGATGGCGGGCGATCCAGCCGTCCATCAGGCAGTTGGCCGGCCCGGTGTCGAAGCCGCCGGTGCGCCCGTCGGCGTACAGCAGGCTCAGGTTGGCGATGCCGCCGAGGTTGAGCACGGCCACGTCCTCGCCCGCCGCGCCGAAAACGGCCCGGTGGAAGGCCGGCACCAGCGGTGCGCCCTGGCCGCCGGCCGCGACGTCGCGGCTGCGCAGGTCGCAGACGACATCGATGCCAGCCTGCTCGGCCAGCAGCGCGCCGTTCAGCAGCTGGGTCGTGTAGCCCTCGACGCCGCCGGGCCGGTGGCGCACGGTCTGGCCGTGGGCACCGATGGCGCGAACCTGGCCGCGCGGCGTGGCGGTGGCTTCGAGCAGCTGGGCGACCAGGTCGGCATAGGTGCGCGCCACCGCGTTGGCGGCCAGCGCGGCGCGGTGCAGCTCGTTGGGGCCCGGGGTGTTCAGCGCGAGCAGCTCATCGCGCAGTGCCGGGGCGAACGGGGTGTGGACATGGCCGGTGACGGCCAGCCGGACGGCGTCGAAGAGTACGCCGTCGACACCGTCGAGCGATGTGCCCGACATGAGCCCGATGAACAGGCCCGCGGCCACGGCGTCATTCCGCGGCGGAGACGCCGTCCATCGTTTCAGCCACGGAGAGCTGGGTCTTCACACTGGCGACAACCTGCTGGAACTGGGCCTTGGCGTAGTGGGGCAGCGTGACCGCCTCGGAGGCACGGGCGATGCTGCGCGGGTCCATCAGCCGGCCGCCGGCATGGAATTCGAAATGCAGATGCGGGCCCGTGGCCCAGCCGGTCATGCCCACGGCACCGACGCGTTGGCCCTGTTCGATGCGCTGGCCCTTCTTCACGTCGATCTTGCTGAGGTGGGCGTAGACCGTCTCGCGGTCGCCGCCGTGGCGGATCTTGACGACATTGCCGAAGCCGTTCTGCCAGCCGGCCATCTCGACCGTGCCGTCGCCCACCGAACGCACCGCGGTGCCGGTGGGGGCACCGTAGTCCACGCCATTGTGCTGGCGCCAGGTGTTCAGGATGGGGTGGAAGCGCATCGCGAAACCGCTGGTGATGCGCGAGAACTCCATCGGGCTGGCCAGGAAGGCGCGGCGCTTGCTCTGGCCGTCGAAGCCGTAGAAGCTGGCCTTGCCGCTGGCCTGGTCCTTGAACCAGACGGCGTTGTAGGTGCGGCCGTTGTTGGTGAACTCGCCGGCCAGCAGGCGGCCGACGCCGCCGTCCCAGGTGATGGGTTCGCCGTCGGCGGTCAGCGCCTCGTAGACGACGCTGAAGCGGTCACCCTTGCGCAGTTCGCGGTGGAAGTCGATGTCGCCGGAGAACATGTCGGCCATCTGAGAGGCGATGGCGTCGGGGATGTTGGCATCGTCGGTGGCCGCGAACAGCGAGGTGCGGATGGTGCCGCTGCCCAGCACCACCTGGGCCTGCAGCGGCGCGGTCTCGGTGCGGGCGGTGAAGCGGCTGCCGTTGCGCTCGATGGTCAGGCGGGTGAAGTGTGTGCCCTGCTGCTCGACCTTGTCGGCCGGAAAGCGCACGACGATCTTCTGCACCTGGCCGGAGGCGTCGGCCGTCAGGTGCACCATCTTGCCGGCACGGCCCTGCAGCACGCGGCGGCCCAGCGGGTCGGTGCGAAGAAAGGCGGCGGCGGCGGGATCGAAGGCACCGGCGCGCTTGAGCAGGCTGTCCGGGGTGTCGCTGGAGCGGGTGGCCTCGGCACGTGTCAGGCCGATGGCGTGATCAGCCAAGGCCTCAAGCTGCGCACTGATGTCCGGGCTGGGCAGCGCTTCGACCAGGGTGCGCTTGGGCAGCGCTGCGGCATCGGGGGCCAGCGGCGCAATGCCGAAAGCGGTGACGGCAAAGCAGCTCAGCAAACCAACGACCGAGGCGGTCAGCGCGCGGGGGTGACGGGCGGCGAAAGCTTCGACCTGCTGCAGGCGGGCTTGCAAGGGCTGGAGACGCTGCTGGATCACGGTGACGCTTGACATTCCGGGGTTGTCGCAGAGGCAATCCCGGCCAGGCCGGTTCCGCGCAAACGGTGCGCTTTCGCAGCACCCTAAAATCCGCCGTCGGTTGTGAGAACACAACAACTCTGACGAGAACGGTGAATTCTACCGGCATCTGTTCACCTGGAATGCCGGTTTACCCCGATAGATCAATCACTTAACAAAGCCGGCCCGCTGCCCCGGGCGGCCTGAGAGCGCCATGTCCGTCGCCCCCGAATACCCCGTCACCGACGCCGTCCTCGAAGCCCTGGCCATCACGCGCCGCGGCGTCAGCGAGCTGCTGCCGGAGGCCGAGTGGACGCAAAAGCTGGCGCGTTCGGCTGCCACCGGTGTGCCGCTGCGCATCAAGCTGGGCCTGGACCCGACCGCCCCGGACATCCATGTCGGCCACACCGTGGTGCTGAACAAGATGCGCCAGCTGCAGGACCTGGGGCACCAGGTGATCTTCCTGATCGGCGACTTCACCTCGCTGATCGGCGACCCCTCCGGCCGCAACGCGACCCGCCCGCCGCTGACCCAAGAGCAGATCCAGGCCAACGCTGAAACCTACTACGCCCAGGCCAAGCTGGTGCTGGACCCGTCCCGGACCGAGATCCGCTACAACTCCGAATGGAGCGAGCCCCTGGGCGCGGCCGGCATGATCCAGCTGGCCGCCAAGTACACCGTGGCCCGGATGCTGGAGCGCGACGACTTCACCAAGCGCTTCCAGAGCCAGACACCGATTTCGGTGCACGAATTCCTCTACCCGCTGATGCAGGGCTATGACTCGGTGGCGCTGAAGGCCGACCTGGAGCTCGGCGGCACCGACCAGAAGTTCAACCTGCTGATGGGGCGCCATCTGCAGCAGGAGTATGGCCAGGAGCCGCAGTGCATCCTGACCATGCCGCTGCTCGAGGGCCTGGACGGCGTCGAGAAGATGTCCAAGTCCAAGAACAACTACATCGGCATCGCAGAACCAGCCAACACCATGTTCGCCAAGATCCTGTCGATCAGCGATGTGCAGATGTGGAAGTGGTACGAGCTGCTGTCCTTCAAGTCCATCGCCGACATCGCCCAGCTCAAGGCGGAGGTGGAGGCGGGGCGCAACCCCAAGGACGCCAAGGTGGCGCTGGCCAAGGAGATCACCGCGCGCTTCCACAGCGCCGCGGCGGCCGATGCGGCCGAGGCCGACTTCAACAACCGCGCCAGGGGCGGCATCCCTGACGACATCCCCGAGGTGCAGCTCAGCGGCGCGCCGATGGGCCTGGCCCAGGTGCTGAAAGCGGCCGGCCTGGTCGCCTCCACGAGTGAAGGCCTGCGCATGATCGAGCAGGGCGGCGTGCGCCGTTCGGGCGAGGTGCTGTCCGACAAGGGCCTGAAGCTCGACGCCGGCGAGCATGTGCTGCAGGTCGGCAAGCGCAAATTCGCGCGGGTGACCCTGGCCTGACGGACGAGATCAACCGCTGGCCACGCCCGACAGAAACGCGTCGTAGGCCGCGGTGAACTCGGCCGCCTGCTCGAAGTAGGGCATGGCCCCGGTCGGGAATACGGTGAACCGCCAGTTGGGCCGCCGCTCGACCAGCACCTTGCCGCGGTAGTCCGTGAAGTCGCCGCGCACGCCGTGCGACATCCACACCGGTAATGCGAGCTGCTCGTAGACCGTGTGGATGTCGGCGCTGAACAGCCCGGCGGACAGGAAATGCAGCGGCGCGTGCTCGGCGCCGGGCTGCCGGGCGGTCGCGACGGCATCGGCCCACAGCGTTTCATCGATGTGATCGGCGCCCCAGGTGCGGCGCAGGAAGTAGCGGACCACGCCGGGCTGCGTCAGGCCGCGGAATAGCGCGCCGCCCCAGCCGGCTCCCGGGCCGCGCAGCAGCGCGTGCAGGCCCGGCACCCGCCGCGTGCTGCCCGGCGCGCCGCGCCAGGCGCGCAAGCCGTTGAAGCCGGTGGGGCTCACCAACGCCAAGCTGCGAAACCGCTCCGGCGCCTCGGTCGCCGCGCGAGCCAGGACCTCGCAGGACAGCGACAGGGCCAGCGCGTCCACCGGCCCAGGCCCGCAGCGCTGCCCGATGCGGTCCACCACCGCGCGCACCGCGTCGGTCAACAGCCTTGGCGTGTAGTCGCGGTCGCTGCGGTCCGAGCTGCCGAAGCCGGGCAGGTCCATCGCAAACACCGTACGACTGTGCCGGTAGTGCTCGTACAGCGGCCGCATCTCCGCGGCGCAAGCCGCCGCATTGACGCTGTGGATCAGCAGCAGCGGCGGGCCTTCACCCGCTGTGAAAACGCCAAGCCGGCCGGCCGGGCTGTCGAAGCTGCAAGCCTCACCGGGGAGGTCCAAGCGCCATGGCGACACCGACCTGCAGCGCGGGCCGTCGGGATCGGTGCTGGAAGAGGGCATGTGGCCGAGTATCGGTGTCGCGACGCCCGATCACACCGACGCACGCACCGACACATGCACGGCTGCAAGCCGGCCGGCATGCAGCCTCTGGGGTCAAGCGACCGGCGCACGAGGCTGTCGCTGCGGGCGCCGTCGTCGCTGACGGCGGCGCCGAACCACACGCGGCTGCAGAACACGTTCATGATCTGCGCGATGCGCGGCGCATCGCCATCTGGCCCGGCAGGCAGTTCAGCGAAGTTGCCGTGGGTCTGCCCTGAGCCCTGCGGATGTGTCAGGCCTGCGGCTGATGATGTTGCTCATGCATGAGCAGTTCATGCACCCAATCGACGAAGGCGCGAACGCGCGGCAGGAACTGCTTGCCTTCGGCGTAGACCATGTGAAAGGTCAGGGCCGGGCCCCGACATTCCGGCAGCAGCAGGCGCAGCCGGCCACTGACCAGGTGATGACGCAGGTCGCACAGCGGCGACTGGACGACGCCCAGCCCGGCACAGGCAAGCGCCACATAGGCGGCACCGTCATCGACCGAAATCGGCGCGTCGACATCGAACTGGTGGGTTTCATTTCCGGCAATGGCCTGCACCTGCAGGCGTGACTCGTCGCGCTTGCCGTTGTAGTTGATGAAGGGCAGCGCGGCGATGTCTGCGAGCGTCCTGGGCATGCCATGGCGAGCCAGCAGGCAGGGGCTGGCGGCAAAGAACTGGGGCATGCGCACCAGGGATTTGACCGTGCGGCCGTCGTCGGTGGGCTCGGACGCCCGGACGGCGCAGTCCAGCCCGCGCTCGGGCAGGTCGACGATGCGGTCCGTCGCCAGCACGCGCAGGCTGATGCCCGGATAGCGCGCCAAAAAGCCGGGCAGGGCGGGCGCCAGGATTTCGCGCGCGACGGAGGCCGGCGCGCTGACATGAACCCGCCCCTTGGGCTGGCTGGACGAGTCGGTGAGCAGGCGGCCGGCCTCATCCAGCTCGCACACCAGCGGACCGAACGCTGCATCGCGCCGTGGATGCGGCGCAGGCCGCCACGCCGCAGCCGAACCCGGCCTGTTCAGCCTGCGGCGCCGGCTGGCGGCGGCATGCTCATGGGGCAGGGGGGCTGGCGGCCTGAGCAACCGTCTTGAAAGTCAAGCTTGGTGCAGCGACTGATCCCAACTCGACCCGTTCTTGGCGATGGCGTTGAGCATGGTCAGCAGCTTGCGC
>RXJV01000151.1 GCA_003963075.1 Burkholderiales bacterium | reverse complement strand
AGCGAAGGGGCGACGGAACAGGGGCGCTTTCTTTGCCTACTTTCTTGCGCGCGCAAGAAAGTAGGTCGGCCGCCGGGACGAAATCCCGGCATGGGCGTAGCCATCAACCAAGAGCAGCGAGCCACAGCGAACCCTCAGCTTTGGCACTCAGCCGGCGTCCGCCGCGTCAGCTTCTTTTCCCCGGCGTATTTGTCCGCCGCCGCCTTCACCATCGGCTTGATGATCTGCTCGTCCGCCTGATACCAGTCCGAACTGAAGCCCCAGGCCTTGCCGTCCCAGGTGTGAATGCGCGCCCAGGTCGAGCCTTGATGATCGAAGCACGAGGTGCTGATCGGCCGGATCACGCCCGTCAAGCCAAGAGCAGCCAACTTCTTGTCGTCCAGCGCCAGGTTCTCCAGGCCCCAGCGCACCTGCTCGCCCGTCATCACCTTGCCCTTGCCGAAGCGCTCCTGCGCGCGCCGCACCGCCTCGACGGCCAGCGCCTGGATGACGACGCCGCGGGTATAGAGCACCGAGCCGACCTCGTCCTTCGGCCCCGTGCCCTGGCCCTTGTCGTGCACGAACTTCAGGATGTCCTGGATGACCTTGGGCGAGGTGCCCGAGGTGTTGAGGTTGAGCGCGTTGTAGCCCTTGGCGCCCTCGCCCACATCCTTCACGTCGGGCTCGGCGCCGGCCCACCACACGCCGTACATCTTCTCGCGCGGGTAGCCGGTCGCCTGGGCCTCCTTCAGGGCGGTGGAGTTCATCACGCCCCAGCCCCACAGCAGCACATAGTCGGGCCGCTGCTTGCGCACCTCCAGCCAGGCCGACTTCTGCTCCACGCCGGGCGCCGTCACCGGGATCTTGATCAGCTCGAAGCCGTGCATCTTCTGGCGCTCGTCCAGCATCGGGATGGGCTCCTTGCCGAAGGGGCTGTCGTGGTAGACGAGCGCGATCTTCTTGCCCTTGAGCTTGTCCAGCCCACCCTCCTTCTTGCCCAGGTGCTGGATGAGGATGTCGGCGGCCGTCCAGTAGCTGCCCATCAGCGGGAAGTTCCACGCGAACACGCCACCATCGGCCGCGGCCGAGAGGCCGTAGCCCAGGGTGATGAGGGGGATCTTGTCGTTGAGGACCTTGTCGGTCAGCGCGAAGGTGATGCCGGTGGCCTGGGGGTCGAAGAGCGTCGCGCTCTTGCCCTTGAGGCGCTCGTAGCACTCCACGCCCTTGTCGGTGGCGTAGCCGGTCTCGCACTCCTCGTACGTGAGCTTCACGCCGTTGATGCCGCCGTCGCGGGCGTTGATGAGCTTGATGTAGTCCTGCTTGCCGTTGGCCCAGGGGGTGCCGTTGGGCGAGTAGGCGCCGGTGCGGTAGACCAGCAGCGGGAAGAACTGCTCCTTGGCATCGGCCGCCTGGGCCGCAGGCGTTGCGAGCTGGAGCGCGGCCAGGGCCGCACCGGTGATGAGGGTCTTCATGGGCTGTCTCCTGTCGTCGTTGTGGGTGTCAATGAGGGAAGGGCCAGAGCCTGAGCTTTTCCTTGGCGGTCGCCCAGAGCCGCGCCAGGCCATGCGGCTCCTTGATCAGGAAGAACACGATCAAGGCGCCGAAGATCATCAGCGCCAGGTGGGCCGCGGTGGCGGTGTCGATGGGCAGGCCGGTCCAATGCGGCAGCTTGTCCAGCAGCAGCGGCAGCACGACGATGAAGGCCGCGCCGAAGAAGGCGCCCGAGATGGAGCCGAGGCCGCCGATGATGATCATGAACAGCAGGTCGAAGCTGCGGTTGATGCCGAAGGCGGCCGGCTCCCACGAGCCCAGGTGCACAAAGCCCCACAGCGCCCCGGCCACGCCGATGATGAAGCTGCTGACCGCAAACGCGCTGAGCTTGGCCTGCATCGGCCGGATGCCGATCACGCTGGCGGCCACGTCCATGTCGCGCATCGCCATCCAGCTGCGCCCGATGTGGCCGCGCACCAGGTTCTTCGTCGCCAGCGCAAACAGCACCACCAGCCCCAGGCACAACAGGTAGCGTGCCGCCGGCGACTCCACCGGCAGGCCCAAGACCTTCAGCCCCGCGACGCTGACCGAGCCCGAGGACGACTCATTGGTGACCCACTTCAGCCGCAGGCAGGCCCAGTCCACGAAGAACTGCGCGGCCAGCGTGGCCACCGCCAGGTAGAGCCCCTTGATGCGCAGCGACGGCAGCCCAAAGGCCACCCCGAGCAGCATGGCCCCGAAGCCCCCCGCCAGCAGCGACACGATCAGCGGCATGCCGTCCACCCGCGCCTGGCAGTTGTAGGCCACATAGGCGCCGACGGCCATGAAGGCGCCCGAGCCCAGCGAGATCTGGCCGCAATAGCCCACCAGCACGTTCAGGCCCAGGGCCGCCAGGCTGAGGATGAGGAAGGGGATGAAGACCGCCCGCAGCAGGTACTCGCTGGACAGCAGTGGCACGGCGATGAAGGCCGCGGCCAGCAACAGCGCCATGAAGACGCGGTCCTGCCGGATCGGCAGGATCTGGCTGTCCGCCGGGTAGGTCGTCTTGAATTGGCCGTTTTCGCGGTAGAGCATCTTCGAGGGTTCCTTCGGGCTAGTGACCGATGGACACGACTTCTTGGGGGTTGATGAGCAGCTCGATCTGGCGAGCCGCCGTGGCATTTGAGGCGTCCGCGTTGTCGGCTGCCAAGGCACGCACGGTTCCAAACCGAAGTCGCAGCGCTTCGAATATGTCCGTGTCGTCGTCGAACTCCAATTGAACGCAGATTCGCCGGTCAACGCGCAGAGCAGACGCCGTTGACGTTAAGGTCGCTGTCTCAACTCGAACGCCTGGAGCACAAGGAAACGGCCCCAAAGCAACTTTGGACGGCGCGATGAACTTGCCGTTGCGGTCGATCAAACGCCCGTCGATCTCAACTTGCGCGAAGGGTTGCTGCGCAGCAGGCGCCAATTCCGCCGAGACCCGCAATGGCTGCAGACGGCTATTGCGCATCGGTGAACGTTCGACCACGGGAAGCACACCTGCCAAGTTCACTTGTGCGGAAGCTTGGATCTGACCAGAGACCAGGAAGCGCGCCCGCAGCGGGCCCACGGTGTACGCAGGTGTCTCCGACTTGTCCAGTGAGCTGGCGTTCGGTGCCGCAACGCCGTCGACCAACACCTGGGTCACCTTGCGCACCAAGTAGGTATCCGGGCCCAAGGTGCAACCACCCAGGGCAAGCATCAGTGCCAAAAACCAGACGGGCACTGCTGCACCGGTGTCGGTGATTGAGGGGCACAACGTGCACGGCATGTGGCGACTCACACCCTGTCAATGATCTTCTCGCCGAACAGGCCCTGCGGCCTGACCAGCAACACGACCAACACCAGCACATAGCCAAACCAATACTCGATGCCGCCACCCATCATCGGCCCCAGGTAAGCCTCCGACAGCTTCTCCCCCACCCCAATCAGCAGCCCGCCGACGATGGCGCCCGGCACGCTGGTCAGCCCACCCAGGATGACGACCGGCAAGGCTTTGAGCGCCACCAGCGACAGCGAGAACTGCACGCCCAGCTTGCTGCCCCAGATCATGCCGGCCACCAGCGCGACGAAGCCGGCCACGCTCCAGACGATGACCCAGATGCGCGACAGCGGGATGCCGATGCTCTGCGCGGCCTGGTGGTCGTCGGCCACGGCGCGCAGTGCGCGGCCGGTGGCGGTCTTCTGGAAGAACAGGCTCAGGCCGGCCACCAAGGCCGCGGCGATCAGCGCCGCGTAGAGGTCTTCCTTGCTGACCAGCAGGCCGCCCTCGAAGGTCTGCTCGAACAGGAACATCGGGTCCTTGGGCAGGCCGATGTCGATCTTGTAGATGTCGTTGCCAAAGATCATCTGGCCCGCGCCTTCCAGCAGGTAGGCGATGCCCAGCGTCGCCATCAAGAGCGTCACGCCTTCCTGGTTGACCAGCCTGGACAGCGCCAACCGCTCCACCAGCCACGCCACCGCCACCATCACCACGAGCGCGCCGGCAAAGGCCAGCAGGTTGACGAGGATCTTCCCGTCCAGGCCCGTGGCCTTTTGGATCCACTCGGCGAAGCGCGCCATCGCGAGCGCCGCAAACAGCACCATCGCGCCCTGCGCGAAGTTGAAGACACCGCTGGCCTTGAAGATGAGCACAAAGCCCAGCGCAATCAGCGAATACAGCATGCCGGCCATCAGGCCGCCGATCAGGGTTTCGATGAAAGGGCCCATCAGGCCACCTCCTCGGCTGGGGTGGTCGCCGCGGGGAACGGTGCCGGCGCCTCGCCGCCCAGGTAGGCGCGGATGACCTCGGGGTTGCGCCGCACCTCGTCCGGCGCGCCGTCGCCGATCTTCTTGCCGTAGTCCAGCACGACGACCCGGTCGGAGATGTCCATCACCACGCCCATGTCGTGTTCGATGAGCACGATGGTGGTGCCGAACTCGTCGTTGACGTCGAGGATGAAGCGGCACATGTCCTGCTTCTCCTCCACGTTCATGCCGGCCATGGGTTCGTCCAGCAGCAGCAGACTCGGCTCCATGGCCAGCGCCCGGCCCAGGTCCACGCGCTTTTGCAGGCCATAGGGCAGCCTTCCGACGGGGGTCTTGCGGTAGGCCTGGATCTCCAGGAAGTCGATGATGCGTTCCACCGCCGCGCGCTGCTCGGTCTCCTCGCGGCGCGCGGGGCCGAGGTGCAGGGCCTGCCAGAACAGGCCGCGCTTCATGCGCAGGTTGCGGCCGGTCATCAGGTTGTCCAGCACGCTCATGCCCTTGAACAGCGCGAGGTTCTGGAAGGTGCGGGCCACGCCCATCTCGGCCACCTGGCGCGGGCTCATGCCGCGGTAGGTCTGGCCGCGTAGCGTGACCGAGCCCTGCTGCGGCTGGTAGACGCCGTTGATGCAGTTGAGCATCGAGCTCTTGCCCGCGCCGTTGGGGCCGATGATGGCGCGGATCTCGTGCTCGCGGACGTCGAAGCTGATGTCGGTCAGCGCCTTCACGCCGCCGAAGGCCAGCGAGATGTTCTTCACCTCGAGGATGACGCCGCCGATCTGCTTGGGTGCGCTCATGCGGCCTGCCCTTTCACGGCCGGGAAGGTGCGCGCCTCGACGATGCGCAGGTCGGCCGCGATCATCGAGGTGCGGCCGTCCTCGAACTTCACCTGCGTCTCGATGTGCTGGCTCACCTGGCCCGCGTACAGCGCGTCGATCAGCACGCCGTACTTCTCGGCAATCGCGCCGCGGCGGACCTTGCGGGTGCGGGTGAGTTCGCCGTCGTCGGCGTCCAGCTCCTTGTGCAGGATCAGGAAGCGGCTGACCTGGCTGCCGGCCAGCAGTTCGTCCTGGGCCAGGTCGGCATTGACCTTCTCGACGCAGTCGAGGATGAGCTCATAAACCTCGGCCCGGCCGGCCAGGTCGGTGTAGCCGCCGTAGGGCAGGTTGCGCCGCTCGGCCCAGTTGCCCACCGCCTCGAAGTCGATGTTGATGAAGGCGCAGACCTTCTCGCGCTTGTCGCCGAAGCAGACAGCCTCCTTGATGTGCGGGAAGAACTTCAGCTTGTTCTCGACGTACTTGGGCGCAAACATCGCGCCGTCGTGCGGGCCGCCCCCCGGGACATGAAGCCGGCCCACGTCCTTGGCGCGGTCGATGATCTTCAGATGCCCGCCCGCGGTCAGGAAGCCGGCATCCCCCGTGTGGAACCAGCCGTCGTCGGTCAGCGCCTCGCGCGTGGCGGCCTCGTTCTTGTAGTAGCCCTTGAGCAGGCCGGGCGAGCGCACCAGCAATTCGCCGCTGGCGCTGAGCTTGATCTCCACGCCCTCGATCGGCACGCCCACCGTGTCCGCTCGGGCCTCATGGTCGGGCTGCAGGCAGACGAACACGGCCGTCTCGGTGGAGCCATAGAGCTGCTTGAGGTTGATGCCGATGGCGCGGTAGAAGCTGAAGAGGTCCGGCCCGATGGCCTCGCCCGCGGTGTAGGCCACGCGCACCCGGCTGAAGCCCAGCGTGTTGCGCAGCGGGCCGTAGATGAGCATGTCGCCCAGCGCGTAGGCCAGCCGGTCCCATACGCCCACCGGCTGGCCGTCCATCAGCCGGGTGCCTACGCGGCGGGCCAGGCGCATGCAGCGGTCGAACAGCCAGCGCTTGGGGGCGGCGGCGTCTTCCATGCGGATCATCACCGTCGTCAGCAGGCCCTCGAAGACGCGCGGCGGGGCGAAGTAATAGGTCGGGCCGATCTCCTTCAGGTCGATGCTGACCGTGCTGGCCGACTCGGGGCAGTTCACCACATAGCCCACCGCCAGCCACTGCGAGAAGCTGAAGATGTTCTGCCCGATCCAGGCCGGCGGCAGGTAGGCCAGCACCTCCTCGTCGGGCGTCAGTTTGTCGAAGCGCTGGCCGGCGCGGGCGCGGTCGATCAGCGTCGCGTGCGTGTGGATCACGCCCTTGGGGTTGCCGGTCGTGCCCGACGTGAAGAACAGCGCCGCCACATCGCCCGGCTGCCCGGCCGCCACCTCGGCGGCGAAGAAGCCCGGCCGCTCGGCCCGGCCGGCGCGGCCCTGATCGATGAGCGTGTCCAGCGCGGCCAGGCCCGGCTCGTCGTAGTGGCGCAGGCCCCGGGGGTCATCGAACCAGATCCGCTGCAGCTGCGGCACCTGCTCGCGCAGCTCCAGCAGCTTGTCGACCTGCTCCTGGTCCTCCACCACGGCGAAGGCCACCTCGGCATTGTTCAGCGGGAAGACGAATTCCGCGGCGACGGCATCCTGGTACAGCGGCACGGGGATGGCGCCGAGGGCCTGGGCCGCCAGCATGCTGGCGTACAGCCGCGGGCGGTTCTCGCCGACGACAACCAGGTGCTCGCCGCGCCGCAGGCCCGCAGCGGCGAGGCCCAGGGCCAGGTCTTGCACCAGGTCGGCGAGGCCGGCCCAGGTGAGCGTCTGCCACAGGCCGAAGGCCTTCTCGCGCAGCGCGGGGGCGCCCGGCCGGCGGGCGGCGTGGTCGAGCAGGAGCCGAGGGAAGGTGTCCACCAAGCTGTCTCCGTCGCGGAGGCTGAAGCCCCCGTCTGTGCGCCCATTCTTGCGAGGACTTTGACGCCCATCTGTCGGTACGACGACAATTTACGGGTCTTCACGGCCCAGACTTTCCCGCACACGATGGCCGCCCCCCTCGCTGCCCCGCCGCTGCGCCAGCGCGCTCGCAAGCCCTCGCCCGCCGAGCTGGACGCGATCCCCTGGCTGCGCCTGCTGGACGGCCCGCTGCGCGCCCAGGCCGTGGCCGCGCTGGAGGTGGGCGACGCAGAGCCGGGCGAGCGCCTGTGCCGCATCGGCCGGCCGGCGACCTTCTGGTTCGGCGTGGTCGATGGGCTGCTGAAGATGAACAACGACGACTCGCTCGGCCAGGCCGTCACCTTCACCGGCATCCCGCCGGGCGGCTGGTTCGGCGAGGGCACCCTGATAAAGCGCGAGAGCTACCGCTACAACGTGCAGGCCCTGCGACCGAGTGTGGTGGCCGGCCTGCCCATCGACAGCTTCCATGCGCTGCTGGACGGCAGCATCGCCTTCAACCGCTTCGTGCTGAACCAGCTCAACGAGAGGCTCGGGCAGTTCATCGCCGCGCGCGAAACCGACCGCATCCAGGACCCCGATGTACGCGTGGCCCGCAACCTGGCCGCGCTCTTCCACCCCCAGCTCTACCCGGGTGTGGGCAGTTGGCTGCGCATCACGCAGCAGGAGCTGGGCTATCTGGTGGGCCTGTCCCGCCAGCGGGTGAACCAGGCCCTGCACCGCTTGAGCACCGCAGGGCTGATCCGCATCGAGTACGGCGGCCTGCGCGTGCTGGAACTGGCGGGCTTGCGGCGTTTTCCGTCGCGCTGATCAGGCCGCGAAGGCCACCACTTCCGGCTCGGCTCGCGGCAGGCTGGCCCAGCGGTCGGCGTCCAGCTCGTACAGCAGGGCCGCGGCGTTGCCGGGGCCGTCGGACAAGGTGCCCTTGAGCCGCAATCCCAGGCCCTCCAGCGTCTTGCGCGTGGGTGCATTGTTGGGCAGCACCGCCGCAACGACGCTCTCTTGCCGGTATTGCCCGAATGCCTGCTCAAACGCATGCAGGGCCATCTCGGAGGCCAGGCCACGGCCCCAGGCCTGGGGCGAGATCCGGTAGTAGAGGAAGAGGCCAGCATGGCCGGCAACGCTGCGATGCATCAGGCCACCGAAGCCGATCAGCCGCTCGGGGTGGTCGCGCTCCGCGATCGCCCAGTGGCCGAAGCCGTGCACCTGCCAGTGGTCGATCCAGCCCTGAAGCTGCGCTTTGACGGCCGGAAGTCCCTGTGGCGTCGCGGCCGCGCAGAACCGGTTGACGGCCGGGTCGGCATGCAAAGCCAGCAGCGCGTCGAGATCGCTGTCCCTGGGCGGACGCAACAGCAGGCGGCGGGTCACCATGGCGGCCGGCACGGCGGCGACGGGTTCGCAAGACTCACTGAAAACCATGAAACAGCGCGAAACTCGGTGAAAACCCTAGGTTACGCCGACCGATCGGTCGACGGAAGCCCGGGACAGCGGGGGGTGTCGCATTCACGTCACAATTTCACGGCCCGCCACACGGCGGCAGCGATCGCATCGCGCGGAGCCGGCGCCGGCTAGGTTTCAACCCGCACGCGCTTGAACCGCGATCCGCCGCCGCTGTGGATGTCGACCGCCGACTTGGCAACGCCGAAATGCTTGGCCACCAGGGCGATCAGCTCGGCATTGGCCTTGCCGTCAACCGGCGGTGACTTCAGCCACGCGGTCCAGGTCCCGTCGGGCTCCTGGACCAGCGCGGACCGGGACGATCCGGGCTTGGCCTTGAGCTGCAGCGTCGTGGTCGTCAAGCGACCAGCAGCGCGTTGACGCGGCGCACGTAGGCGGCCGGGTCTTCGAGGTGGCCGCCTTCGGCCAGCACGGCCTGGTCGAACAGCACCTGGGCCAGGTCGTCGAAGTGCGCGCTGCCGTCCAGGCGCTTGACCAGGGCATGCTCGGGGTTGATCTCAAGCGTCGGCTTGCTCTCCGGCGCCTGCTGGCCGGCCTGCTTGAGCAGGCGGGCCAGGTGGCCGGACACGTCGCCCTCCTCCACGACGATGCAGGCCGGCGAGTCGACCAGGCGGGTCGTCACGCGGACGTCCTTGGCGCGGTCCTTCAGCGCGTCCTTGAGCTTGTCGACCAGCGGCTTCAGCGCCTCGGCGACCTCTTCGGCCTTCTTCTTCTCGTCCTCGTCCTGCAGCTTGCCCAGGTCAACCGAACCCTTGGCGACGGACTGCAGCGCCTTGCCGTCGAACTCGTAGAGGTGGCTCAGCATCCACTCGTCGACCCGGTCCACCAGCAGCAGCACCTCGATGCCCTTCTTGCGGAAGATCTCCAGCTGCGGGCTGGACTTGGCCGCGGCGAGCGAGTCTGCGGTGATGTAGTAGATGGCCTCCTGGCCCTCCTTCATGCGGCCGACGTAGTCCGCCAGGCTCACGCCCTCGTCGGCGTGCGTGGACGCGAAGCGGAACAGCTTGGCCAGGCGCTCCTGGTTCTGGTGGTCCTCGCCGATGCCTTCCTTGAGCACCTGACCGAAGTCCTTCCAGAAGTCGGCGTACTTCTGCTTCTCGGCGGCGTCTTCGCTGTTGGCCAGGCTCTCCAGCATGCCGAGCACCCGCTTGGTCGAGCCCTCGCGGATCGCCTTCACATCGCGGCTTTCCTGCAGCAGCTCGCGGCTGACGTTCAGCGGCAGGTCGGCCGAGTCGATCACGCCCTTCACGAAACGCAGGTAGACCGGCATCAGCGCCTCGGCATCGTCCATGATGAAGACGCGCTTGACGTAGAGCTTCACGCCGCCGCGCTTGTCGCGGTTCCACAGGTCGAACGGCGCCTTCTTCGGGATGTAGAGCAGCTGGGTGTACTCGCTGCGGCCCTCGACGCGGTTGTGCGTGTAGGCCAGCGGCGCCTCGGTGTCGTAGGAGATCTGCTTGTAGAACTCCTCGTACTGCTCGGCCGTGATGTCGCTCTTGCTGCGCGTCCACAGCGCCGAGGCCTTGTTGACCGGCTCCCACTCGTCGGTGACGACCTGCTTGGCGGCTTCGGCGTCCCAGGTCTCCTTGCGCATCAGGATGGGCAGGGAGATGTGGTCGCTGTACTTGCTGACGACCGACTTCACCCGCCAGGTCTTCAGGAACTCCTCCTCGCCCTCGCGCAGGTGCAGGATCACGTCGGTGCCGCGGCCCGCCTTGGTGATGGTTTCCAGGTCGTATTCGCCGGTGCCTTCGCTGCTCCAGCGCACGGCCTGGTCGGCCGGCAGCCCGGCGCGGCGGGTCTCGACGGTGATGCGGTCGGCGACGATGAAGCCCGAGTAGAAGCCCACGCCGAACTGGCCGATCAGCTGCGCGTCCTTCTTCTGGTCGCCCTCGAGCTTGGCCATGAACTCGCGCGTGCCGCTCTTGGCGATGGTGCCGAGGTGCGCGGCGGCTTCTTCGGCGCTCATGCCGATGCCGTTGTCGCTGATGGTCAGCGTCTTGGCCTCCTCGTCGAAACGGATGCGCACCTCGAGGTTGGGCTGGTCCTCGAACAGCGCGGCGTTGTCCAGCGCCTCGAAGCGCAGCTTGTCGCAGGCATCGCTGGCGTTGGACACCAGCTCGCGCAGGAAGATCTCCTTGTTGGAGTACAGGCTGTGGGTGACGAGGTGCAGGATCTGCTTGACTTCGGCCTGGAAG
>RXJV01000016.1 GCA_003963075.1 Burkholderiales bacterium | reverse complement strand
AAGCTGCTGACCATGCTCAACGCCATCGCCAAGAACGGGTCGAGTTGGGATCAGTCGCTGCACCAAGCTTGACTTTCAAGACGGTTGCTCAGTCCCGGAACTGGGGCGCCGCGCCCTTGCCGGCCATCATGGCCTTGGTGAGGTCCTCGCTCATCAGCATCGCGGCATTCCAGGTGGCGATGTAGTTCAGCCCATCGGCCACCGAGTGGTCGCGCGCGTAGTTGAGCTGCTCCTTGGTGCCACGGATGGACAGCGGCGACTTGGCAGCGATGCTGGCGGCGATGTCCCGCACGCCGGCCTGCAGCGCCTCCCGGCTGTCGAACACGCGGTTGACGAGGCCGAGCTCGCGCGCCTCGGCGGCGTCGACGCGCCGGCCGGTGTAGGCCAGCTCGCGCACCAGGCCCTGGCTGCCGATCAGCTTGGGCAGGCGCTGCAGCGTGCCCACATCGGCCACCATGCCGATGTCGATTTCCTTGATCGCGAAGTAGGCGTCGGCGCTGCAGTGGCGCATGTCGGCGGCGCAGATCAGGTCGATGCCGCCGCCCACGCAGGCGCCGTGGATGGCCGCGAGCACCGGCTTGCGGCAGCGCTCCAGGCTGGTGAGGGTGTCCTGCATGTCGAGGATGAGGCGGCGCAGCCGCTCGCGCATGCGGCCGTCGCAGGCGTCCTGGATCTGCGGCGCGATGCCCATCATCATCGAGAGGTCGATGCCGGCGGTGAAGTGCCGGCCTTCGCCCTCCAGCACCGCCACCCGCGCCTCGGCCTGGCCGTCGATCCAGTCAAACGCCAGGCGGATGTCCTGCCACATCGTCGCGTTCATCGCGTTGGCCTTGTCGGGCCGGTTCAGGCGCACGGTGGCGATGTGGTCCTGGAGAGAGATCGTCAGGGTTTCGAGTTGCATGGGGTCCAGCAAAGGGGTGTGTGCACCGGGGCGGCCCGCGGTCATGCGTTCAGCCGCGTGCTGAGCAATGCCGGCGCAGATTGCGTTGCCTGCGGTCATGGATTGATGCAGCAGGATTCTTTGTAACACCGGCGCCGGCTGCGGCCGCCGACCATGCTGCCGGTTGCGAGAGAGATGGAGCGGCCCCATTCTCGTGGCGCCGCATCCGCGTTTGTTGCCGCGTCCCCGGGGGCCTCTCAGCTGGTGACCGCTGCCCGCGCCCTTTCAGCCCGGCTCGGGCACACTCCCGGCATGATTCAAGCTTCCAAACGCATTGCCGGCGGTGCCGGCCTCGCCGCCGTGCTCGTCAAACGAGCTGCGGTCCTCGAACTCGACTGGGGGACGCGCAGCAGGGGCCACTTCTCGGCCACCGATTCAACCGGCCGCGAGATCAGCGTCGTGCTGCCTAGCGATTCGCCGCTGCGCGGTGGCGACGTGTTGGTGGCCGAAGACGGCACGCTGCTGCGTGTGGCTGCCGCCGCCCAGCCCGTGCTCCAGGTGCGCCACTGCGCTGAGCACGGCAGCCCTTTCGACCTGCTGCGTGCGGCCTACCATCTCGGCAGCCGGCATGTGCCGCTGGAACTGCAGCCGGACCTGCTGCAGCTCGAGCCCGATCCGGATCTGGCCGAGACGCTGCGCCGGGACCATCTGATCATCACCGAGGCCCAGGCGGCGTTCGAGCCTGAGGGCGGGGCGTTTGGCGAGGCCGCAGGCCATGGCCACCACCACGGGCACCACCACGGCCATGGGCACCACGACCCTGGCCACACGCATGAGGCCGCCTCGGCGCCCTCGCGCAAGCCCCTGGCCATCCCGGTCAAGGCGCACGACGCCGGCCATGTGCACGGCCCTGGCTGCGGGCACGCCCCTTCGCATGGCCACGGGCACTGACCCGGCCCGGCCGCGCTGCGGTCAAGCCCAGTGATCGCTCAGCGTGACGGCGCGCGTGAGGCAGCGCGGGGCCGCATCATTCACTGAACGACGCGGCAGGCTTTCGTCGCAGTTCAGGCGCCGGTGCGGTGCGTCCACCGGATGTCCGCGGGGCTGACGGCGGCGTCCATCTCGCCGGATTCCGGTTCGATGCCGAGCTCCCGAAAGCCCAGACTTGCGTAGAAGCGCCTGGCCGCCTCGTTGTCCGGCAGGTAGCAGATGTGGATCGCACGGGCGGTTTCATCGGCGCAGATCTCGCGCAGCACGAGCTCCAGGGCCTGTCTGCCATAGCCACGGCCCTGGAATTCGGCACCGATCATCAACCGCCAAATGCCGAATGATCCGGGCTGTGCGTCGGTCTCCTCGGGCCGGCTGTACAGGACGAAGCCAATCACCCGCTCATCGCCATAGATTGCATGGGTGCGCAGGGCGGGGTTGAGGCTGGCCTCCGCAATCGAGTAGGCGTTGCTCGCGAGGAAGTCTTGTTGATGGTCAAGCAGCTTCAGGTCGACGACATCGTCGAAGTTCTCGCGCGTGACGGGTCGCAGGGAAATCTGCATCGGAAGTCGGTCGGTGGGCGATGGATCGGCCCCGGCATGCGCGCTCAGTCGTCGCCGCCGGGGATCTGCTGGCGCAGCTTGACCGTCGAGTCGGCCTTCTTGCGCATCTTGATGTTCATCATCTCGACGCCGAGAGAGAAGGCCATCGCGAAGTAGATATAGCCCTTGGGCACATGGTGGCCGAAGCCCTCGGCGACCAGCACGACGCCGACCACGACGAGGAAGCTCAAGGCCAGCATCTTGATCGTCGGGTGGGCCGACACGAAGCGCCCGATCGGGCCGGCGAACAGCATCATCAGGCCCACCGAGGCGATCACGGCAGCGATCATGATGCGCACGTCGTCCACCATGCCGACGGCCGTGATGATGGAGTCGAGCGAGAACACCAGGTCGATCACCATGATCTGCAGGATGACCGCACCGAAGGCGGCCTTGACGGCCTTGGGGCCGTGGGCTTCATCTTCGCCCTCCAGCGAACCGTGGATCTCGGCCGTGCTCTTCCAGATCAGGAACAGGCCGCCGCCGATCAGGATCAGGTCGCGGCCCGAGATGGGCTTGTCGAGCACCGGCAGCGTGAACAGCGGTTCCACCATGCCGACGATCCAGGCCAGCATCATCAGCAGGCCGATGCGCATAAACATCGCGGCGAACAGGCCCAGGCGACGTGCGAGCTCCTGACGCGCCTTGGGCAGCTTGTCCACCAGAATGCTGATGAAGATGATGTTGTCGATGCCCAGCACCAGCTCCAGTGCGGTCAGCGTCGCCAAGGCGATCCAGGCTTGCGGGTTGGAGAGCAGTTCGAGCATGGTGCGAGTTCCTTGGTTAACCGGCGATTGTCCCGAGCCCTTGCGCCGATGCCGGCAGGCTCGCGCAGAGTGTCGCTTACGCTTTCCTTGCGGTGTCGGGTCATGCCGCTGGCCCAGGGTGGCGCGCGCGGGCTTGCTTCAGTCCAGCTGCAGGACCTGCAGCAGTTCGGAGGGCGAGTAGGGCTGGCGGCGCGAGGGCCAGGCCTCGATGAGGGCCTGCATGCTGGCGTTCAGCGGCGCGCCGCGCTTGAGGCGCTGGGCCAGGCGCACGACCTCGCCGCACAGGGCGTCGATCTCGGTGGTGCGACCCTGCGCCAGGTCGTCGGCCATGCTGGAGCGGGCCTTGGCATCGATGCGCAGCATGCGCGCGGCGGCCAGCCGGAACACGATGTCGGGCATGCGCAGCATTGTGAGCAGGCGGCGCGGTGGCAGTGGCGTGAGCTGGGCGACCGGCTGGCGGGCGGCGTCCAGCAGGTCCAGCGCCTCGTGCTGAAGTGCGGCCAGCACGCGCCGGTAGCCACGCTGCAGCAGCTCGTCGCGCAGCGGTAGGCCGCTCAGCGCATTGACCGGGTTGTTCAGATTCAGCAGCAGCTTTCCCCACTGCACCGGGGCGAGGTCGTCGTGCAGCTCCAGAGGCAGGCCGAGATGCGCCAGCGCCTTCTGCCAGGCCGACAGCGCGGTGTCTCCGGCAGCGGCCTCGGCCGCCAGCGCGCCGCCAGTGCCGCGGTGGTAGTGGCCGGCGCTCAGTTCCGCGATGTTGAACGGCACCATGCCGGCGTGCCAGCGCAGCTGCGGCGCCGTGGCGCGGCCCAGGCTGGCATTGCCGATGCCGTTCTGCAGGCTGACGACCGGTGTGCCCGGCGGCAGCGTCAGGCCCAGGGCCGTGGCGGCCTCGGCGGTGGCGCCGGACTTCACGCACAGCAGCACCAGGTCGGGCTTGAGTTCGGCCGGCGGCTCCTCGTGCAGGCGCAGCTCGAGCGCCGGGATGCGGCGGTCTCCGCCGTCTTGGTCGGTGAGCCGCAGGCCCTGCCTGCGCAGGCCGGCCAGCACGCGTGGGCGGCCCACGAAATGTACGGGCACGCCGGCCAGTTGGGTCAGGCCGCCGATAAAGCAGCCGACCGAGCCGGCGCCCATCACCAGAACGCCGGGCATCGGTTCAGGGCTTCAAGGGTGGGCGAGATCGCGCAGATGGGTCGGGCCGACGCGCCGCTCGATCTCGGCCAGCAGGGAGCGGCCCCAGCCGAGCGTGAACATCGCTTCGCCGACGACGAACATCGGGCCGACCAGCAGGCCGACCAGGTCGTCCACAAAGGCCGGCTTGCGGCCTTCGTAGTAATGGCCGACGAACTGGAACACCCAGCCCACGACAAAACTGCCGACGCCGATGACCAGCCAACCCGTCGTCGAGCCCTGCGCGGCAGGCAGCGCCAGCGCCGTGAGCAGGCCGTTGGCGATGGTGGTGGCGACACCGAGCACCAGGTTGCCGCGTGTGAGATACCAGAGCGCCGACAGCGCCCAGGCCAGGATGGCCAGGTTCATCGGTTGGGCCGCCAGCGTGAACTCGACGCGCGCCAGCAGCGCGCTGATCGCGAAGACGATCAGCGGGATGCCAATGAAGTGGGTCGCGATATTGCGTCGATCGCGGTGGTAGGCGGCGTATTGCGCCATCAGGTCGAGGGCGGGGCGGAACAGGCTGGCCATGCAAGGGCTCCGATGAGGAGGATGGGCCTATGCTAGTGCAGCTCGGCGCGTCGCGTGGAGGGCCGGCTTGCAAAACTCCTTCGGAATGCCCAATTGAATCTGCGAGCGACTAGACGGCGCACGGCGCTGACGGGCCTGCTGGTGCTGGCCGCCTGCAGCAGCGCGCCGCCGCAAGCCACCCAGCAAGCAACCCTGCAAGCCGCATCGCCGGCGCCCCGGTCCGCCGCCGTTGCGCCGAGCCCGCAAGCTCCGGCCGAGGTCGGCAACGAACTGCGTGTGCTGGTGTTTCGGGGCGGCAGCGCCGCGCGGTTCGGCCATAACCATGTGCTGCTCGCGGGCGACCTGCGCGTCGACTGGGCGGCCGGCGGCCCGGTGCTGCGCTTTCGGCTGGACGAACTGACCATCGACCCGCCCGAGATTCGCGAGCGACTCGGCCCCGCCTTCGCGAGCCTGCTGGACGATCAGGCCCGTGCCGGCACCCGAGCCAACCTGATGAAGGCCCTAGATGCTGAGGCGCATCCGGAGGTGGTGGTGCGCACGCTGCAGCAGGTGGGTGAGGGCGATCGGCGCGCGGTGGAGGCCGAGATCAGCTGGCATGGCCTGACCCGGCGGCAGTGGCTGGTGGTGGCGGTGGACGGCCGGCATGCGCGCGGCGAGGCCGTGCTCAGGCAAAGCGATTTCGGCATCGTGCCCTTCACCGTGCTCGGTGGGCTGCTGGCCGTGCAGGACGCGCTGGTCGTGCAGTTCGAGCTGACCCAACCGTAGGCCCGCTCAACCGCGGCCCAGCGCCGCGGCCGGCAGCGGCGGGGCCTGATCGAACAGCACGAGCCGCATCAGCTCCTTGTCCAGACGGCGGCCGTCCGGCAGGCGGATGGCATCGGTCAGCCGGCCATAGCGCTCGAAACCCTGGCTTTCGTAGAGGCCGATGGCGGCTTGGTTGCCGGCCGTCACGCTCAGCGTGACCTGGGCCAGGCCCGGCGTGGCGCGCAGCCGCGTGATCGCCGCCGCCAGCAGCGCGCGGCCGATGCCGCGGCCGCGGTGGGTGTCCGCCACCATCATGCCGATCAGGTGGGCGAGGTGATTCACCTTGCGCCGCGGCTCGCGCTCGCAGGTGAGGGCGCCGACGATGCGTGCAGCATCCAGGGCCACCAGCGTGAACAGCGTGGCACCGGCCGCGCCGCCGGTCAGGCGGCTGCGGTAACTGGCCAAGTCCCGCGCGGCCTCGCTTTCGGCGTCGGAGGTGAAGGCCTCGGGATGGCTCGACAGCATGGCGTCGCGCAGGGCCTTGTAGCCGAGCAGGTCGGGCTCGAGCAGGGTGCGGATGCAGAGGTCGTCAATCACGCGGCCGCTCCAGCTCGTCGAGCGTGTTCAGGTTGGCGAAGGCCGCCTCGTCATCGAACTGCGCAATGCCATGCGGCTGCGCGCACATCCAGCCAAGCAGCGCGCGGCCGCCCGACCGCAGATGAGCGGCGAGCGGCTCGCGCAGGCGGGCATGCAGCAGCGCATGGGCCGGATGCTCGCGTGCGGCACGGGCAAACGCGAGGCCATGCGGCCGGGCTGCGGCCAGCAGGCGCGGCCCGAGGTCGGCCGGCAGGTCGGGGCAGTCGCAGGGCGCGGTCAGCAACCAGGCGTCCTCGGGAATCGCGTGCAGCCCGGCCAGCATGCCCGCCAGCGGGCCGGCGAACTCCAGGCCAGGTGGGTCGGTCAACACGCTACAGCCGAAGGCGGCATAGGCGTCGAGGTTGCGGTTGGCGCTGATGAGCACGCAGGACGACTGCGGCGCGAGCCGCTCGATCACGTGCGCGGCCAGCGGGCGGCCGTCCAGCGGCACCAGGCCTTTGTCCACGCCGCCCATCCGGCTGCCGCGGCCGCCGGCGAGCACGAGGGCGTGGGGCAGCGTCATCCGCCGATGTAATGCATCTCGACCCGGCGGGGGCCGTCGGGTGTCGGAGCGCCGCGGCCGCGCAACTGCGAGTAGCGGTCGGTGCGGCCAGCCCAGACCGCGGCAACCGCCGCCGACAGCTGGCCGTCGTCGACCGGCGCGGCACCGCGCAGCAGCCCGCGCAGATCATGCCCGCGTGTCGCAAACAGGCAGGTGTAGAGCTGCCCTTCGGTGGACAGACGTGCCCGGTTGCAGTCGCCGCAGAAGGCCTGGGTGACCGACGAGATGAAGCCCACCTCTCCGGAACCATCGGCATAGGCCCAGCGCTCGGCGGTCTCGCCCGGCGCCGAACTCGACAGTGGCACAAGCGGGAACTCGGCGGCGATGCGGCGCATCACCTCGGCGCTGGGCAGCACCTGTTCCATGCGCCAGCCGTTGGTGGCGCCAACGTCCATGAACTCGATGAAGCGCAGCACGACGCCGCTGCCGCGGAAGTGGCGCGCCATCGGCAGGATCTGGTCGTCATTGACACCTCGCTGCACAACCATGTTGACCTTGATCGGCCCCAGGCCCACGGCCTGGGCGGCGCGGATGCCCTCCAGCACCTCGGCCACCGGGAAGCCGACATCGTTCATGCGCTGGAAGACGGCGTCGTTCAGCCCGTCCAGGCTGACCGTCAGGCGCTGCAGCCCGGCGGCCTTCAGCGCTGCGGCCTTGCGGGCCAGCATCGAGCCATTGGTGGTCAGCGTCAGGTCCAGCGGGCGGCCAGCGGGCGTGCGCAGTGGCGCCAGCATCTCGATCAGCGTCTCGAGGTGACGGCGCAGCAGCGGCTCGCCGCCGGTGATGCGCAGCTTCTCGACACCCAGGCCGACAAAGACGCCGGCGAGCCGCGTGATTTCCTCAAAGTTGAGGAGCTCGGCGTGAGGCAGAAATTCGTGGTGTTTGCCGAACACCTGCTTGGGCATGCAGTAGCCGCAGCGGAAGTTGCAACGATCGGTGACCGAGATGCGCAGATCACGCAGGGGGCGGCCCAAAGCGTCGGCGACACTGCCGGCCTGGCCAGGTGGCCAGGACCGCCCAGCGGCAACCGGAAGCGCCGGCTGCAGCGTACGGGCATCGTGCAGGGGAATGACGCGGGCAGGCATGCCGGCATTGTGTCAGTGGCCAAAAGCCCTCGGGGGGCTTGCGGTGCTGGACCCTGGGCGCTTGAATCGAAAGAAATGCTGCAGATGCTTCACCCCGACCTGCCACGCTTCGTCGCTTTCGGCGAGGCCCTGACAGACCTGATCCGCACCGGGCCTGGCCGTTGGCGCAGTGCCTGCGGAGGCTCACCGTGGAATGTGGCGGCGGCGATGTCGACACTGGGGCAGCTGAGTGCCTTCGGCGGTGCGATCAGCGCCGACATTTTTGGCGCCGAGATCTGGCGCGCCAGCCAGGAGGCCAACCTCGACATGCGCTTCATCCAGCAGTTGCCGCGGCCGCCGCTGCTCGCCGTCGTGCATGAGCTGGACCCACCGCAGTACTTCTTCATCGGCCAGGACAGCGCCGATCTGCACTTCAGGCCCGAGGGCCTGCCGATGGGCTGGACGCGGGCGCTGCGCTGGGCCCATTTCGGCAGCCTGGGCATGGTGCGCCAGCCTCTGGCCGGGCGGCTGCTGGCCTTGGCCCAGGCGCTCAAGGCCGAGGGACGCATGATCAGCTACGACCCCAATTTCCGTTCGCCGCCCATGGATGCCAGCTATGACGACACGCTGGAGCAGATGTGCCGGCTGGCCGATGTCATCAAGGTCTCCGACGACGACCTGCGCGGCCTGTTCCGGCTGCCGGATTACCACTCGGGCCTGGCCCAGATCGCGGCGTGGAACCCCTCGGCCTGGCTGCTGCTGACCCGTGGGGCCGAGGGCGCGACGCTGTTCCACGGGGTTGATGAGTGCAGCGGCCGGCCGCCGCAGGTGGAGGTGGTCGATACGGTCGGCGCCGGTGATGCGGCCTTGGCAGGCCTGCTCGACAGCCTGATGCGCGACATCGGCGCGCCCGCTGAGCAGCATTTGCGCTGGGCCTTGGCAGCGGGCGCCGCCGCCTGCAACGCGCCGGGGTTCGCGCCGCCCCGGCCGGCCCTGGTGGCGGCACTGGCCGATGCGGTGGAGATCGTGGCGACCTAGGGGTTTCCCGTATCTCACTTGTTCCAGATCCAGGGCAGCTCTACGATTAACCGACCGGTCGGTAGAGGAATTTGATGCCCGAGCAACTGATCCAGATCGAGCCGCAAGGCCAGGTGCTTTTGCTGCGCCTGAACCGCCCCCAGGCATTGAACGCGCTGACGTCCGACCTGCTCGGCCAACTGCGCGCGGCGCTGGAAGCCGCCGCCGCAGACGAGCAGGTGCGGGCGGTGCTGATCACCGGCGCGGGCCGGGCCTTCAGCGCCGGCCAGGACCTGGCCGATCCACTCGTCGCGCCAGACGGGTCGCCCAAGGACATCGGGCTGATGCTGGAGCACCACTACATCCCGCTGGCGCTGCGTTTGCGCAGCATGCCGGTGCCGGTGGTGGCGGCGGTCAACGGTGTGGCCGCCGGCGCGGGTGCCAATCTGGCGCTGGGCTGCGACCTCGTGCTGGCGGCGGAAGGCGCCAGCTTCATCCAGGCCTTCGGCAAGATCGGCCTGGTGCCGGACTGCGGCGGTACCTGGCTGCTGCCGCGTCTCGTGGGCCGTGCCAAGGCGCTGGAGCTGGCCCTGCTCGGCGACAAGCTCAAGGCGGTCGACGCGGAGCGGCTGGGGTTGATCAGCCGCGTGGTGCCCGACGCCGAACTGCTGGACGCCGCGATGGCGGTGGCGCACAAGCTGGCCGGCCTGCCGACCCGCGCCCTGGTCGAGACGCGGCGCGCGCTCGACGAGGCGCTGAAGCTGGACTTCGATGCCGCCCTCCAGCGCGAAGCGGCGCTGCAGCGCCAGCTCGGTTTTGCGCATGACTACCAGGAAGGCGTCGCGGCCTTCATGGACAAGCGCGCACCCCGGTTCAAGGATCGCTGACGATGGATGCTCAGAGCACGGCGGACAAGGTCCGCGAGGTCATGTTCGTCGACGATGCGGCGAGCCGGATGCTGGGCATGCAGGTCGTCGAGATCGGGCCCGGCCACGCGGTGCTGACGATGACCGTGCGGGTCGACATGCTCAACGGCTTCGCGGTCTGCCACGGCGGCCTGATCGCGACGCTGGCGGATTCGGCCTTCGCCTTCGCCTGCAACAGCCGCAATGCATTGACCGTGGCCTCGGGCTTCGATATCGATATCCTCAGGAGTGCGAAGCTGGGTGACCTGCTGACCGCCCGCGCCGAGGAAGCCTCGCTGGGCGGTCGCACCGGGCTCTATGACATCACGGTCACCAACCAGCGCGGCGAACTGATTGCGATGTTCCGCGGCCGGTCCTACCGGTTGGGCGACAGAAAGGTGTTCGAAGCATGACGGTCAAGACGCCTGTCCCGGGCGAGCTGGAGCCCATCGAGACCGCCAGCCGCGACGAGCTGCAGGCGCTGCAGTTGGAGCGCCTGCGCTGGAGCCTGCAGCATGCCTACGAGCATGTGCCGCACTACAAGGCCGCGTTCGACGCGAAGGGCGTGCACCCCTCGGACCTGAAGACGCTCGCCGACCTGGCCATGTTCCCGTTCACGACCAAGCAGGACCTGCGGGCCAACTACCCCTTCGGCCTGTTCGCGGTGCCGCGCGAGAAGATGGCCCGCATCCATGCCTCGTCCGGCACCACCGGCAAGCCCACGGTTGTGGGCTACACGCTGAAGGACATCGACACCTGGGCGAATCTGGTGGCGCGCTCCATCCGCGCCGCGGGCGGCCGTGCGGGTGACCTGGTGCATGTGGCCTATGGCTACGGCCTCTTCACCGGCGGCCTGGGCGCGCACTACGGCGCCGAGCGGCTGGGCTGCACCGTCATCCCGATGAGCGGCGGCCAGACCGAGAAGCAGGTGCAGCTGATCACCGACTTCCAGCCCGACATCATCATGGTCACGCCCAGCTATATGCAGGTGCTGATCGAGGAGTTCCGTCGCCAGGGGCTGGATGCGCGCGAGTCCTCGCTGAAGATCGGCATCTTCGGCGCCGAGCCCTGGACCGAGGCGATGCGCCGCGAGATCGAGGCCGGCGCGGGCATCGATGCGGTGGACATCTACGGCCTTTCCGAAGTGATGGGCCCGGGCGTGGCCAGCGAGTGCGTCGAAAGCAAGGACGGCCCGGTGATCTGGGAAGACCACTTCTACCCCGAGATTATCGACCCCGAGACCGGCGAGGTGCTGCCCGACGGCAGCGAGGGCGAGCTGGTGTTCACGTCGCTCAGCAAAGAGGCGATGCCCGTCATCCGCTACCGCACCCGCGACCTGACCCGGCTGCTGCCGCCCACCTCGCGCAGCATGCGGCGCATCGGCAAGATCGTCGGCCGCAGCGACGACATGCTGATCATCCGCGGCGTCAATCTCTTCCCCACCCAGGTGGAGGAGCTGGTGCTGCAGGAGCCGGGCCTCGGCGGGCAGTACCAGCTCGTCGTCACGCGCGACGGGCACTTGGATGAGTTGCTGATCCGCTGCGAACTGGCGCTCGGCGCCACCGATGACGGCATCGGCAGGCGGCTGGCCGAACGCATCAAGAACCTGATTGGCGTGTCGGCGCGCATCAACGTCGAGCCCCCGGAATCCATCGAACGCACGCTGGTGGGCAAAGCCCGCCGCGTGGTGGACCAACGCAAGCAATGAGACCACCCCCTACGCGCTTCGCGCGCCCCCTTCGAGGGGGCGCCACCGGCGGCCCGGCAAAGCCGGACCTGCGCTGGCCGCTGGGCAATTCAACAAGGAGTCTGTGATGTACACCCAGGCAATGGATCTGATGGCCCGCGAGGCCAAGCCCAAGGTCGTCAAGAGCGCCGAGGAACTGGCCCGCGAGGAGGCCTTTGAAGCCCGCATCGATGCGGGAGACTTCATCGAGGCCAAGGACTGGATGCCCGAGCACTACCGCAAGACCCTGGTGCGCCAGATCAGCCAGCATGCGCACAGCGAGATCGTCGGCATGCTGCCCGAGGGCAACTGGATCACGCGCGCGCCCACGCTCAAGCGCAAGGCCATTCTGCTGGCCAAGGTGCAGGACGAGGGCGGCCACGGCCTCTACCTCTATGCCGCCGCCGAGACCCTGGGCACCAGCCGCGACGAGATGACCGCCGCGCTGCTGAGCGGCAAGGCCAAGTACAGCTCGATCTTCAACTACCCCACGCTGACCTGGGCCGACATCGGCGTCATCGGCTGGCTCGTGGACGGCGCGGCCATCATGAACCAGGTGCCGCTGTGCCGCTGCTCCTACGCGCCCTATGCGCGGGCCATGATCCGCGTCTGCCGCGAGGAGAGCTTCCACCAGCGCCAGGGCTACGAGAGCCTGCTGGTGATGATGCAGCAGGGCACCGACGCGCAGAAGGCCATGGTGCAGGACGCGGTGAACCGCTGGTGGTGGCCCGCGCTGATGATGTTCGGCCCGGCCGACAAGGACTCGCCGAACTCCGAGCAGAGCATCCGCTGGGGCATCAAGCGCGTCACCAACGACCAGCTGCGCCAGAAGTTCGTCGACGCCACCATCCCGCAGGCCGAGATCCTCGGCGTGACCGTGCCCGACCCCGACCTGAAGTGGAACGAGGAACGCCAGAGCTACGACTTCGGCGCCATCGACTGGGCCGAGTTCTGGCGCGTCGTGGGCGGCGAAGGCCCCTGCAACCGCGAGCGCCTGGCGGCGCGCAACAAGGCCTGGGACGACGGCGCCTGGGTGCGTGAGGCCGCGCTGGCCCACGCGAAGAAGCAGGCCGTCAAGGCGCAGGCCGCCTGAGGAATCACACCATGAGCAACACCAAGAACGAATGGCCGCTGTGGGAAGTGTTCGTCCGCAGCAAGGCGGGCCTGGACCACAAGCACTGCGGCAGCCTGCATGCCGCCGACGCGGCCATGGCCATCCAGATGGCCCGTGACGTCTACACCCGCCGCCAGGAAGGCACGAGCATCTGGGTCGTGCGCTCCGAGCAGATCGTCGCCAGCGACCCGGTCGAGAAGGGCAGCCTGTTCGAGCCGGCCGACGACAAGGTCTACCGCCATCCGACGTTCTACGAACTGCCGGAACAACTGAACCACATGTGATGGACGCCAAGCTCACCTACGTCCTGCAACTGGCGGACACCTGCCTGATCCACGCCCAGCGCCTGGGCGAGTGGTGCGGCCATGCCCCGGTGCTGGAGGAAGACCTGGCCCTGTCCAACATGGCGCTGGACCTGCTGGGCCAGGCCCGCGCGCTGCTGACCTACGCCGGCCAGCTCGAAGGCGCCGGCCGGGATGAAGACCAGCTCGCCTTCCTGCGCCTGGAGCGCGACTACCGCAACGTGGTGCTCGTCGAGCTGCCGAATGCCGCGGCGAGCCCGAGCGATGGCAGCGGCGGACGGGACTTTGCATTCACCAAGCTGCGCAATGCCGCGGTGGCACTCTGGCTGGAGCTGCTCTACGAGCGCCTGCAGGGCAGCGCCGACGCCGAGCTGGCCGGCATCGCCGCCAAGTCGCTGAAGGAGGTGCGCTACCACCGCCAGCACAGCAGCGACTGGGTGGTGCGCCTGGGCGATGGCACCGAGGAGTCGCAGGCGCGCATGCAGGCCGCACTGGCCGTGCTGTGGCCCTACGTCAACGAGCTGTTCGCGGCCGCGGGCGTCGAGGGCGTGGGCCCGGCCTGGCGTGAGCTGGAAGCCGACTGGCGCGCGCGCTGGGCCACGCTGATGGCCGAGGCCACGCTCGCACTGCCGCGCGACAGCGCGATGCAGCCGCAGGGCCACCTGGGCATCCACAGCGAGCACATGGGCCACCTGCTGGCGACGATGCAGCACCTGCAGCGCGCCTACCCCGGGGGCGTGTGGTGAACCTCGCGGCCGCGCGGGCACGGCTGGCGGCCGTGCCCGACCCCGAGATCCCGGCCGTCAGCCTGATGGAGCTGGGCATCGTGCGCGACCTGCGCGAGACCGACGCCGGCCTGGAGGTGGTGCTCACGCCCACCTACAGCGGCTGCCCGGCCACCGAGTTGATCGCCGACGACGTGCGCGCCGCGCTGGCCGAGTTCGGGCCGGTGACGGTCACGCTGCAGCGCGTGCCGGCGTGGACGACCGACTGGATCACGCCCGAGGGCCGGGACAAGCTGCAGCAGTACGGCATCGTGCCGCCGCAATGCAGTGCCGAGCAGGCCATCCGCGTGGTGCCGCGCCTGCGCTGCCCGCGCTGCCGTGGCGCGCAGACCGAGCAGCTCTCGCGCTTCGGCTCCACGCCGTGCAAGTCCACCTGGCGTTGCGTCGACTGCGGCGAGCCGTTCGAATACTTCAAGCCACTCTGAACCCACCCCCTTCGCGCGCCGCGGCGAGCGCTCAGGCATCCAGACATCATGGCCCTTCACTTCCATCCCCTGCGCGTAGCCTCGGTCGAGCGCGACACCGAGGACGCGGTGGTCGTCCGCTTCGACGCGCCGGCCGACGGCAGCTTTGCCTTCGAGCCCGGCCAGTACCTGACGCTGCGCGCAACGCTGGGCGGCCAGGAGGTGCGGCGCAGCTACTCGCTGTGCTCGGACCGGCAGCTGCAGGTCGGCATCCGGCGTGTCGACGGCGGGGTGTTCTCGACCTGGGCGCATGAGCAGCTCCAGCCGGGCGACGTGATCGAGGCCTACCCGCCGCAGGGCCGCTTCGTGTTGCCACCGGCGCGGGCCGAGGGCCGGCATGTGCTGTTCATCGCCGGCGGCTCGGGCATCACGCCGATGATGGGCCTGATGGCCGCGCTGCTGGAACGCGAACCGGCGTCGCGCGCGACGCTGATCTATGCCAACCGCCGCACCGCCTCGACAATGTTCAAGGAAGCGCTGGAGGACCTGAAGAACCGCTTCATGACGCGCCTGTCGCTGCACCACGTCTTCAGCCGCGAGGCGGTGGATGCGCCGCTGTATGGCGGGCGGCTGGATGCCGGCAAGCTCAGCGCCTTCCTGGCCGGGCCGGTGCCGGCGGCCAGCGTGGACGAGGTCTTTGTCTGCGGGCCCTTCGAGATGAACGACCAGGCCGAGGCCGCGCTGCGCGGCGCGGGCATCCCGGCCGAGCACATCCACATCGAGCGCTTTGGCACGCCGCAGTCGATGAGCGGCCAGCCCGCGCCTCACGAGCACAAGCCCGGCGACGCGGCCGAGGCCCGGGTCACCGTGATCCGCGACGGCATGTCGCGCGAGATCGAGTTCCACGCCGGCGACCCCAGCCTGCTGGATGCAGCCGCCCGCGAGGGCATGGACGTGCCGTTCTCCTGCAAAAGCGGTGTGTGCTCCACCTGCCGCTGCAAGCTGCTGGAGGGCCAGGTGCGCATGGACCGCAATTTCGCGCTCGACAAGGACGAGGTCGCCGCCGGCTTCATCCTCAGCTGCCAGGCGCATCCGCTGACCGACCGTGTCGTCATCAGCTTCGACGAGCGCTAAGCGCATGGCCCGCAAACGCGCCCCCGGTTTTGAAGCCCAGCGCGAGGACATCCTCGCCGCGGCCGCCCGGCTGTTCGCCGAACAGGGCTTCAGTGCCACCTCGATGAACCAGGTCGCCGAGGCCTGCGGCGTGGCCAAGCCGACGCTCTATCACTACTTCCAGGACAAGCAGGAGCTGCTCGCGCAGATCTGCGACAGCCATGTGCATGCGCTGCTGGCGCTGGTGGACGAGGTCAAGGCGCAGCGGCTGGCGCCCGACGCCCAGCTGCGGGCGCTGATCGAGCGCTTCACCCGCGCCTACGCCGATGCGCAGGACGAGCACCGCGTGCTGACCAGCGAGATCCGCTTCCTCGCCGACGCCGAGCGCGAGCGCCTGCTGGACGTGGAGCGCCGCGTCGTGGCCGAGTTCGCGGCGGCGCTGAGCCAGGTGCGGCCGGAGCTGCAGGACGCGCGGCTGCACAAGCCCCTGACCATGCTGCTCTTTGGCATGATCAACTGGACCTTCACCTGGCTGCGGCCCGACGGCGAGCTCTCGCACAAGACGCTGGCGGCCCTGGTCAGCGATCTGTTCTTTGGCGGCCTCGGCGCGGTGCAACTGCGTCAGCCCGCCCTGGTGCCCTGACAACAACCCCCGAGGAGACACGCCATGATCCGGTTCAAGCAACTCGCCGCGGCGCTCGCCGCATCGCTGGCCCTGGCCGCCCAGGCCGACATCAATGTCGGCGTCACGCTGTCGGCCACCGGCCCGGCCGCGTCGCTGGGCATCCCCGAGAAGAACACCTTCGCGCTGATGCCGCAGACCCTGGGTGGCCAGAAGGTCAACTACATCATCCTGGATGACGCCTCCGACACCACCACGGCCGTCGCCAATGCGCGCAAGCTGATCACCGACAACAAGGTCGACATCATCATCGGCTCGACCACCTCGCCCAACTCGCTGGCGATGATCGATGCGGTGTCCGAGTCCGGCACGCCGATGATCTCGATGGCCGCCTCGGCCCGCATCGTCGAGCCGATCGACGCGAAGAAGCGCTGGGTGTTCAAGACGCCGCAGAACGACATCATGATGGCCCTGGCCATCGTGACCCACATGGTGGACAACGGCATCAAGACGGCGGGCTTCATCGGGTTTGCCGATGCCTACGGCGAGGGCTGGTGGGGCGAGTTCAACAAGATCGCCGCGGCCAAGAAGCTCAACATCGTCGCCAGCGAACGCTACAACCGCACGGACACCTCGGTCACCGGCCAGGTGCTCAAGCTCATCGCCGCCAAGCCCGACGCCATCCTGATCGCCGGTTCCGGCACGCCCGCGGCCCTGCCGCAGAAGGCGCTGAAGGAGCGCGGCTATGCCGGCAAGATCTACCAGACCCACGGCATTGCCAACAACGACTTCCTGCGCGTCGGCGGCAAGGATGTCGAAGGCACGCTGCTGCCGGCCGGCCCGGTGCTGGTGGCGGCCCAGCTGCCCGCCGACCATCCGGTCAAGAAGAGCGCCCAGGACTACATCGCCAAGTACGAGGCCGCCCACGGCAAGGGCACGGTGTCGACCTTCGGCGGCCATGCCTGGGATGCCGGTCTGCTGCTGGCAGCCGCTGCGCCCGAGGCGCTGAAGAAGGCCCCGCCCGGCACGCCGGCCTTCCGCACCGCGCTGCGCGATGCGCTGGAGGGGGTGAAGAACCTGGCCGGCGCGCACGGCGTGTTCAATATGTCCGCACAAGACCATCTGGGCCTGGACCAGCGCGCCCGCGTGATGGTGCAGATCGAGAACGGCGGCTGGAAGCTGATCAAGTGAATACGCTGCAGAGCTACATCGCCGGCCGCTGGGTCGGCACCCGGGCCGCCAAGCCGCTGGCCAGCGCGATCAACGGCCGCGTCGTCGCGCACACGCACGAGGAGGGCCTGGACTTCGCCGAAGCCATGGCCTACGCCCGCGGCACCGCGCTGCCGTCGCTGCTGCGCACCCATTTCCAGGACCGGGCCCGGGTGCTCAAGGCCCTGGCCGCCTACCTGCTGGAGCGCAAAGAGCAGCTCTACGCCATCAGCGCCCACACCGGCGCCACGCGGGCCGATTCGTGGATCGACATCGAGGGCGGCATCGGCACGCTGTTCGCCTACGCCTCCATCGGCGGCAAGGACCTGCCGAGCAGCAATGTGCTGCACGAAGGCCCGCCGATGCGACTCGGCGCCAACAACCATTTCATCGGCAGCCATGTGCTGGTGCCCAAGCGCGGCGTGGCCCTGCACATCAACGCCTTCAACTTCCCGATGTGGGGGATGCTGGAGAAGTTCGCGCCCAGCTTCCTGGCCGGCATGCCCTGCCTCGTCAAGCCCGCCACCGCGACGAGTTATGTGGCCGAGGCCTGCGTTCGCCTGATCGTGGAGTCGGGCCTGGTGCCGGCGGGCGCGCTGCAGCTGATCATCGGCGGCACGGGCGACCTGTTCGAGCGGCTGGACGAGGCGGACGTCGTCACCTTCACCGGCAGCGCGGACACCGCCTTGCAGCTCAAGGCCCACCCCAATCTGCTGAAGAAAAGCATCCCTTTCAACGCCGAGGCCGACAGCCTGAACTGCGCCATCCTCGCGCCCGACGTAACACCGGACGACCCGGAGTTCGACCTCTTCATCAAGGAAGTGGCCCGCGAGATGACGGCCAAGGCCGGCCAGAAGTGCACGGCCATCCGCCGCACCATCGTGCCGCGGCAGCTGGTCGAGGCCGTCGGCAGCGCGCTGAAGGCACGCCTGGCCAAGACGGTGGTGGGCGACCCGGCGGTGGAGGGGGTGCGCATGGGCGCGCTGGCCAGCAAGGCCCAGCAGGCCGATGTGGGCGAGCGCGTGGCCCAGCTGGCGGCGCAGTGCGAGGTCTTGCTCTCCGCCCGGGACGGCTTCGCGCCCAAGGGCGAGGGCGTGGGCGACGGCGCCTTCTTCGCCCCGACGCTGCTGCTGGCGCGCGATGCGGCGGCGAGCGATGCCCACCATGTCGAGGCCTTCGGCCCGGTGACCACGCTGATGCCCTACGGCGACTTCGATGAGGCCCTGCACCTGGCCACCTTGGGCCGTGGCAGCCTGGTCGGCACCGTCTGCACCAAGACGCCGGCGCTCGCCGCCCACGCGGTGCCGACCTTTGCCGCCTGGCACGGCCGCATGCTGGTGCTGGACCGCGAGGCGGCGCTGGAGAACACCGGCCACGGCTCGCCCCTGCCCAAGCTCAAGCACGGCGGCCCCGGCCGCGCGGGCGGCGGCGAGGAACTGGGCGGCCTGCGCGCTGTGAAGCACTACCTGCAGCGCTGCGCGGTGCAGGGCTCGCCGACGATGATCTCGGCCGTCACCGGCGAGTACCAGCGCGGCGGCGCGGTCACCGAGAGCGAGGTCCATCCCTTCCGGCGCTACTTCGAGGATGTCGAGGTCGGCATGAGCCTGCTGACCCACCGCCGCACGGTCGGCGAGGCCGACATCGTGGCCTTTGGCGGCCTGTCGGGCGACTACTTCTACATGCACTTCGACGAGGTGGCCGCGAAGGCGTCGCCGTTCGGCAAGCGCATCGCCCACGGCTACTTCGTGCTGTCGGCGGCCGCGGGCCTGTTCGTCAGCCCGGCACCGGGCCCGGTGCTGGCCAACTACGGCCTCGAAAACCTGCGCTTCGTGACGCCGGTGGCGATTGGCGACACCATCCAGGCGCGGCTCACCGCCAAGCGCAAGATCGACCGCCCGCCGCGCGACGACCAGCCCGCCCAGGGCGTGATCGGCTGGGACGTGGCCGTGACCAACCAGCGTGGCGAGCTGTGTGCCAGCTACGAAATCCTGACGCTGGTGGCCAAGCGCGGGTAGTCACACCGCCCGCTCAGGCATCGCAACGATGAACAGAAACCGTGCTGCGCTGGTGCTGGCGGTGGCCGCGATGGCAGGAGGTCTGGCTCCCTTTGGGGTTCCTTCCGCGTGGCTGGGCGATGTGCTGCTGGGAGGGCTGCTCGTCACCTTGGTGTTCGGCTCGCTCGCGGCCATGAGTGCGCGAGAGCCTGAGGATCAAGCTTCGACCCCGTTGCAAAGGATCGCGGCGTGGCTGGTGGTCGGGACTGAACGGCCAATGGCGAGAGTCAGCGATCCACTGGCGCTGCTGCTGTTCTTCGCTGGGGTCGCGTTTCTGGCGGGCCTGGCCGTCGGCACGTTTGTGGCACCACCCGGCTGACAGCGGGGAGCGCGGCAGGCAGTGCTCAGCGGGTGACCGGCCCCTCGCCCGCTGCCTTCAGGTCCGCGCGGCGCGCGCCGGTGAAGCGCTTGGCCCAGTAGGCATCGCGCATGTCCTCCACCCGCACCGCGCTGCCGGTGCGCGGGGCGTGGATGAACTTGCCTTCGCCGACGTAGATGCCGACATGGCTGAAGGTGGCCTTCATGGTGTTGAAGAACACGAGGTCACCCGGCCGCAGGTCGTCCTTGCGGATGGCCAGCAGGCTGCCGTCCTTGGCCTGTTCATCGGCGCGGCGGGGCAGCACGAGGCCAACGCTCATCTCGAAGATGTGCCGGGTGAAGCCGCTGCAATCGAAGCCGTTTTCGACCGAGTTGCCGCCGCGTGTGTAGCGCACGCCGAGGAAGTTCATCGCCGACAGCACCAGGTCGGAGGCGGTGTCGCGCACGCTGTTCAGCAGGCGGGCCGGCGCACTGGGTTCGCTCGCATTGAGCAGGCCGCGTTCACTCAGGAAGCGGCTCACCGCGTCGCCCGCGCTGTTGGCGGTGCTCGGGTTGGCAGTCGGCGCGAGCGCCGTCTTGGCGGCCGGTGCCACCACGTCCTGCGTGGCCTGCTGCTGCAGGCTCTGGCCGTAGGCGCCCATCATCGTGCCCGGCGGCGGTGTCGTCGCCGCCTGGGCCACGCCCTGCGCATGCGCGCAGGCGCTGGCGGCCAGCAGGCAGGCAGCGGCAAGGCGGTTCAGCGGAGCGATGGACACCAGGGGCATTCGCAGGACGGGGCCGGGATCAGATGCGGACCGGGGGCGGTCGCGGTAGCGGAGGGGGGACGGCGGCGCGCAGGTTAGGGGGGCAGTTCGGCAGAGTCAACATGGCCGCGCGCAAAGGGCGCGATTTTCAGGGCAAACCCGGCCGTGGGCGCCGGGTTTGTCCGTGAATACCCTTGATTCTGTCACGCGTTGACCCCGGTCAGACTGATGTCAGTGCGCGCTGTACACACTGGCTGCCATGACGCAGACCTATGCCGACTTTCACCAGCGCTCGCTGGCAGCGCGTGACGCCTTCTGGGCCGAGCAGGCTCGCCGCATCGACTGGCAGACACCGCCCGAGCAGGTTTGCGACACCAGCCGGCCGCCGTTTGCGCGCTGGTTCGTCGGCGGCACCACCAACCTCTGCCACAACGCGGTGGACCGGCATGCGGCGACACGGCCCGACGACCGCGCGCTGATCTGGGTGTCCACCGAGGTCGGTCAAGAGAAGGTCTACAGCTTCGCGCAGTTGCAGCAGGAGGTGGAGGCGTTTGCGGCCCTGCTGCAGGCCCAGGGCGTGGGCGAGGGAGACAGGGTGCTGATCTACCTGCCCATGATCCCGGAGGCCGCGTTCGCGATGCTGGCCTGCGCCCGCATCGGCGCCATTCACTCGGTGGTGTTCGGCGGCTTCGCATCGATGAGCCTGGCCAGCCGCATCGATGACGCGTCGCCCAAGCTCATCGTCAGCGCGGACGCCGGCAGCCGCGGTGGCAAGGTGGTGGCCTACAAGCCGCTGCTGGACGAGGCCATCACGCTGGCTGCGCACAAGCCCGAGCGCGTGCTGATGGTGGACCGCGGCCTGGCCAGCTTCACGCCGGTGGCCGGGCGGGACCTGGACTACGCGGCACTGCGCCAGGCCCATTGGGGCAGCCGCGTACCGGTCACGTGGCTGGAATCCAACCGCATCAGCTACACCCTCTACACCAGCGGCACCACTGGCAAGCCCAAGGGCGTCCAGCGCGACGTGGGCGGCTACGCGGTGGCCCTGGCCACGAGCATGGACTACATCTTCGGCGGCAAGGCCGGCGAGACCTATTTCTCGACCAGCGACATCGGCTGGGTCGTCGGCCACAGCTACATCATCTACGGGCCGCTGATCGCCGGCATGGCGACGCTGATGTACGAGGGCCTGCCGGTCAACCCGGATGCCGCCGTCTGGTGGAGTCTGGTCGAGAAATACCGCGTGACGGTGATGTTCAGCGCACCCACCGCCGTGCGCGTGCTCAAGAAGCACGACCCGGCCCTGCTGAAGCGCCACGACCTGTCGTCGCTGCGGGCGCTCTTTCTGGCCGGCGAGCCGCTGGACGAGCCCACCGGCCGCTGGATCGCCGACAGCCTGGGCGTGCCCATCATCGACAACTACTGGCAGACCGAGACCGGCTGGCCGCTGCTGACCGTGGCCCACCACATCCCCGGCGTGCAGGCGGTGCCCACACGCTTCGGCTCGCCCGGCGTGCCGATGTACGGCTATGGCGTCAAGCTGCTGGACGAGAGCACCGGCGACGAATTGACCGGGCCCGAGCAGAAGGGCGTGCTGGTCATCGAGCATCCACTGCCGCCGGGCTGCCTGCAGACGGTGTGGGGCGACGACGAGCGCTTCGTGAAGACCTACTGGAGCAGCGTGCCCGGCCGGCAGGTCTACTCCACCTTCGATTGGGGCGTGCGCGACGCCGACGGCTACACCTTCATCCTCGGTCGCACCGACGACGTCATCAACGTGGCCGGCCACCGGCTGGGCACGCGCGAGATCGAGGAATGCCTCTCCGGCCATCCGGCGATCGCCGAGGTGGCCGTGGTCGGCGTGGCCGACGCGCTGAAGGGCCAGGTGGCCCTGGCCTTTGCGATTCCGCGCGAGATGCCTGCCACGCCCGAGGCGGCCCTGGCGCTGGAGGGCCAGTTGATGAAGCGTGTGGATGAGCAGCTGGGCGCCGTGGCGCGGCCGTCGCGCGTGCGCTTTGTGAGCCTGCTGCCCAAGACCCGCTCCGGCAAGCTGCTGCGGCGCGCGCTGCAAGCCGTCGCCGAGGGCCGTGACCCGGGCGACCTGACGACCCTGGACGACCCCAGCGCGCTGGCGCAGGTCAAGGCCCTGCTGCAGGGCTGAACCCGCCCGGGCCGCGATGACGGCTGAACTCAGCCGCTGCAGCCGCCCGCGCCGCAACTGTGGGCGGGCGCCTCGGCTGCAGTGGCCGTTGCGGCCGGCTCGCGGCAATTGCCGGTGACCGGGTCGAAGCCGCGCTGCTCCATCGTCCAGGCCAGCGCCGCATCCATCATCTCGGCGTGTTGCGGGAACCAGCTCGCGAGCTCGTTGCGCAGGATGCCCAGCGGTTCGCGGTCGTTGAGTTCGTTCGCGTAGCGCAGCGCCTCGCGCATCACGTTCAGCACCATCGCATGCTGGCTGCTGTGGCAGTTCTGCGGCTCGAAGCCGCAGCGCGCCATCCAGTCCTCCTCCATCGCGAAGTGGTCCTCGGTGTGGGCCAGCAGCGCGTGGTAAGCGGGCAGGGCGTCCACGCCGGCATCCAGCGCGTCGCCGAAGGCGTTCAGCAGTTCGATGAACTCCTGGTGGGTGGTGTCCAGCTGGGGCTGGTTCAGGACGAGGGAGTCGGTCCAGGCAAGGGTGTTCATGGTGCAGATGCTAGGGCTTGCAGATTCCTCTTGATTTGAGGCGACGCAAGGCGGCTGGACCGCAACCGGGCGGGTCACGGCAGCGAGCCGCAGCAGATTTTTTAGTTCGCCGGGCCTCGTGTTTTCGCGCAGTGGCGCCAATGCTGCGTTGTTGGGAAAACCCGCGTGGATGGTCTGCAGCTTGAACCTAGAGTGATTTTGGTGTTTCTCAACCCATCCAACCGGATGTTGCTTCGTGTACATGCGCCACCAAGCTTGCGAAGCCCGGTCAACGAGCAAGGACCCCTCATGAAGTGCAAAACGTTGAAGCCTCTCTGTGTTGCTCTGGCCTTGGCAGGCCTGTCGCAGTGGCCCGCGTTGGCCCAGTCTGCCGCGCCTGGCGCACGTGAGGAGCTCGAGCGCATCGAGATCATCGGCAGCCGGATCAAGCGCATCAGCATTGGCGATGAGACGGCCAACCCGATCACCCTGATCACTCGCGAGGAGATCCAGCGTTCTGGCGTTGCCACCACGCGCGACCTTCTCGAGACGCTGCCCGGCTTCAATGGCAACACGCTGTCCGACCTCAATGGCGGCAACTCCTTCGGCAATGGTGGCACCGGGGCGAGTTTTCGCAACCTGGGCAAACAGTCGACATTGGTGCTGTTGAACTCGCGTCGTATCGCGGCATATCCGCTTGCCGACTACAACGAGGTGTTTTCCAACCTTGACTCTTTGCCGGTCGAGGCCATTGAACGGATCGAGGTGTTGAAAAGCGGTGGCTCCGCACTCTATGGCTCTGACGCGGTCGCCGGGGTGCTCAACATCGTCACGCGGAGCAGCTTTAAAGGTCTCAGTGTGAGTGGTTCTGCGCAGGAATCGCTGAAGTCCAAACAGTTCAAGGATCAGTCGTTCTCCGTGACGGGCGGCGTTGGCGACTTGAATGCCGACGGCTTCAACGTGCTGGCCAATATCGACTACTACCACCGGGGCGACTTCTTCTGGCGTGACGTGCTGCAGTACAGCAACCCGGCCTACAAGGATTTCTCGCCGAGCTTTGGCAGCTTCTCAAGTTACGGCTACCCCGGGACGGTGATCGGACAGGGCCCAGTAGACGGTTGCACCACGTTCAACGCGTCCAAGACACTCTGCATGTACGACCGCTATCAGCGCTTCTCTGTGCAGCCCGCAGCTGACCGAGTCAGCGGTATCGTCGCGGGCAAGCTGAAGCTCTCTCAGAACCTGCAGGGTTTCGCTGAGTTGCTCTACGCAAATACCAAGAACACCTATTCCAGCGCGCACACGACCTATGGCGCCGCAGCCGCGAATATCGTGTGGGGTGATCCGAACACCAATGCGGCCCGCACCTTCGTGTTCCGCGGACTCCCGGCCCAGCATCCGCTCAATCAGACCGGCGATGAGGTGGAATTCCGCTACCGGTTCGTCGATGACGGGCAGACCAACAAGGTGTCCACCGATCAGTACCGGCTGCTGGCCGGCCTCAAGGGTGATTGGCAGGGTTGGGACTGGGAGACCGCGATCGGTGTGATGGGCGGCAAGACCACGCAGCGCTCGCGGGGCCAGTTCAGCGACAGCGGGTTCAAGGAGGTGATTGGCGACTACACCAAGGATGTGTTGGACGCCGACTTCTTCAACAAGGCCAACGGTTACAAGATCGGCAAGCCAAACTCGGCAGCAGTGATCGACAGGCTGTTCCCGGCGTTCGGCTACGACGCCCAGGTCAGCCAGACGTTCTTGGACGGTAAGGTCTCTGGCGAGTACGGCAGCCTGCCCGGCGGTGCCATCAACATCGCGGCCGGGTTCGAGCTGCGCAATGAGCACATGAAGATCGCGCCGGACGCGCTGTCGGCTTCCGGTGACATCGTGGGACTCGGGACCGTGCGCGCGGATGCCGGCCGGTCGTTTGGTGCGATCTTTACCGAGGCCAGCCTGCCATTGCTCAAATCGGTGGAGGCTCAGGTCGCGGGGCGTCTCGACAAGTTCCCGGGCTTCTCGGCGCACTTCTCTCCGAAGTTGGCACTCCGCATTCAACCGCTGCCGGAGTTCTTGCTGCGCGGCGGTTACGAGGGTGGGTTCCGTGCGCCCAACCTGACAGAGAGTGCGGCGTCGAGCAAGTCGGCGTTTAACCCCGGAGTGAGCGATCCGAAGCGTTGTGATGCGGCGAGCAAGCTGATCGCCGACCTCACCGCCGCAGCGGCTGCCTTGCCGAATAGCGATCCGAACAAGACGTTGCTGCAGTCTCGTGCCGACGCCATCGACGAGTGCAGCCTGGGCGTGGCGAGTGTGGTGCGCAACAACCCCGGCCTCAAGCCCGAGACCTCCAGGATCTTTACGCTGGGCATCGGGTTTCAGCCGGCGAAGTTCTTCAGCACGACGGTTGACTACTACAACATCACGCGCACCGATGAGATCAACGTCAAGAGCCCGCAGGATTTGCTGAATGCCGAGGCCCAGCAACCGGCCGGCACCATCGTCCGTGCGCCGAATTTCAACAATGACCCGACGTTCAAGACCGCTGCTGAGGTGGCTCAATATGCCCCTGGTGCAGGCCGGTTGACGCTGGTCAGTGGTCAGTTCGAAAACCTCGCAAAAACCCAGACCAGCGGCATTGACTGGACCATGAGCAGTCAGTTCAACAACCCGTTGGGACGCATGTCGGTGAGCTTTGACTCCACCTATCTGTTGGAGTTCAAGCAGTACAGCACTTCGGACAAGCGTTATGGGGACAATCTTGCGGGGCGTTGGACATACCCGCGGTTCAACTCGAAGCTGCGCGCCAGCCAGGACCTGGGCAACTGGACCCACACGCTGAGCTACTTCTGGACATCGAGCACGACATTGACGGCGGACTACTTTGACGCCACCTGGACCGTCGATGACTGTGCCAAGAACAAAAAGCTCAGCGCTTCGCAGTGCAAGGTCGGCAGTGACAAACGGCTTGATTACAACGTGAGCTGGAGGCCGACCAAGGCGTTGACCGTGACCGGAAATCTGCGCAACGTTCTCGGCAGTCGTCCCCCGATCGACTACCGCAGCTTTGGCCAAGGCGGCATCATTCCCGACAACCGGGCGGATGTGATGGGCCGCGTGCTGCGTCTGTCCGCCGAGTACAAGTTCCTCTAACTCAAGCCAACCTTGCCCGGTGCCGCGCCACCTGCGCGCGCACCTGGGCCGGTGCGGTACCGCCCAGCACCTTGCGGGCGTTGAGCGAGCCTTCCAGCGACAGCACCTCGAACACGTCGGCCTCGATGCGGGCATCGAAGGCCTTGAGCTCGTCCAGAGACAGCGCGGCCAGGTCCACGCCCTTCGTCGTTGCCGTCTTGACCGCGTGGGCCACCACCTCGTGGGCATCACGGAAGGGCAGGCCCTGCTTGACCAGGTAGTCGGCCAGGTCGGTCGCCGTGGCATGGCCCTTGAGCGCCGCGGCGCGCATGGCCTCTGGTCTCACGGTCAGGCCGGCCAGCATGTCGGCAAAGATGCGCAGCGTGTCCTTCAAGGTGTCGACCGTGTCGAACAAGGGCTCCTTGTCCTCCTGGTTGTCCTTGTTGTAGGCCAGGGGCTGGCCCTTCATCAGCGTGACCAGGCCGACCAAGTGCCCCACCACGCGGCCCGCCTTGCCGCGTGCTAGCTCGGGCACGTCGGGGTTCTTCTTCTGCGGCATGATCGACGAGCCGGTGCAGAAGGCATCGGGCAGCGCGATGAAGCCGAAGTTCTGGCTCATCCACAGGATCAGCTCCTCGGACAGCCGCGAGATGTGCAGCATCACGAGCGAGGCTGCGGCCGAGAACTCGATCGCGAAGTCGCGGTCGCTGACGGCGTCCAGGCTGTTCTGGCAGACGCCCTCCATGCCCAGCGTGCGGGCCACGCGCTCGCGGTCCAGCGGGTAGCTGGTGCCGGCCAGCGCGGCGGCGCCCAGCGGCAGGCGGTTCACGCGCTTGCGCGTGTCCAGCAGGCGTTCGGCGTCGCGGGCGAACATTTCCACGTAGGCCAGCAGGTGGTGGCCGAAGCTGACCGGCTGGGCCACCTGCAGATGGGTGAAGCCGGGCAGGATGACCTCGGCATGCCGCTCGGCCTGGTCCACCAGCACGCGCTGCAGCGCCGTCAGCAGACCGTGGATCTCGTCGATCTCGCCGCGCAGCCACAGGCGCACGTCGGTAGCGACCTGGTCGTTGCGGCTGCGGCCTGTGTGCAGGCGCTTGCCGGCGATGCCCACGCGCTCGGTCAGGCGAGCCTCGATGTTGAGGTGAACGTCCTCCAGGTCCAGCTTCCAGTCGAACCGGCCGGCCTCGATCTCGGCGGCGATCTCGCCCAGGCCGCGCTGGATGGCGGCATGGTCTTCGGCGCTGAGGATGCCCTGCGCCGCCAGCATCTCGGCATGGGCCAGGCTGCCGGTGATGTCCGCGCGCCACAGGCGCTGGTCGAAGCCCACGCTGGCCGTGTAGCGCTTGACGAGATCGCTCATCGGCTCGGAGAACAGGGCGGACCAGGCGTGGGATTTGTTGGCGAGTTGGTTGTCGGACATGGCGTGAGCGTCGGATCTCGGCGCGCACAATGCGCCGCAGCGCGTCATTATCGAGTGCCGCTCTCTGCCCATGCTCCTGTCCTTCCTCAAGCGCCGCCGGCCCGCGCCCCGCCACAGCGTCTGGCATGACTCGCATCAGGTCAGCCAGTGGCTGGGGTTTGCGCCGACCGAGCTGCCCGAACTGCCCGAACTGAGCTCACCACCGCTGCTGGACCCGACACGGGCCTTCGACGTCTGCCACGTCGGCCTGGTGTTGCGCGCGGTGCTGGGCGTGCAATTGCTGCTGGCCCTGGGCGCCGCGGTTGTCGCGCGAGACGGCTCGCAATGGCTGACGCTGACGGCCAGCGGCACCGTGGTCACGATGTTTGCGGTGCTGTCCTGGCTGCTCGTCGTCTGCGCGGCCAAGCGCCTGTGGCCTCGGCTGCCCGAGGCCGCGCAGTGGGGCGTCCTGACGCTGCTCGGCGCCATCGCATCGCTGCTGGGCTTCGCGCTGCTGAACCTGACCTTCGAGGAACCGGCCTCGGCCTGGCGCTGGGGCAGCATGGCGGCGGTGGGAGCCAGCGGTGCGGTCATGCTGCTGGCCTGGCTGAAGCTGCGCGAGCACAGCCAGCGCCCGGCGGACGCCTTGGCGCAGCTGGTCGAGCTGCAGTCGCGCATCCGCCCGCATTTCCTGTTCAACACGCTGAACAGCGCCATCGCGCTGGTGCGGGTCGACCCGACCCGCGCCGAGGGCGTGCTGGAAGACCTGGCCGAACTGTTCCGCGTGGCCCTGGCCGATTCCAGCGCCTCCGTCTCGCTGGCCGAGGAGGTCGAGTTGGCCAAGCGCTACCTGGCGATCGAGCAGATCCGCTTTGGCAAGCGGCTGCGCGTGGTCTGGCACCTGGACCCGGCCGCGGACCCGGCGCGGCTGCCGCCGCTGCTGCTGCAGCCGCTGGTCGAGAACGCCGTGCGCCATGGCGTGGAGCCAAACGACGAGGGCGGCGAGCTGGTGGTGACCACCTCCCGCCAGGGCTCGGAGGTGGAGATCCGCATCGTCAACAGCGTGGGTGCACCGGCGCGCACTCAGGGCCACGGCCTGGCCCTGCGCAATGTGCGGCAGCGCCTGCGCTTGATGCACGATGTGGCGGCCCAGTTTGAGGTCGAATCCAGCCAGACCCGGTTCGCCTTGCGTATGCTGTTGCCGTTATGACGCCTGCCCTGCGCATCCTCATCGTCGACGACGAATCCCTGGCGCGGCTGCGGCTGCGCGGGTTGGTCGAGGCGATCGCCGAACCGCGCTGCGAAGTGGTGGCGGAGGCCGCCACGGGTTCGCAGGCGGCCACCTGGCTGCGCGAGCACAGTTGCGATGTGGTGCTGCTCGATGTGCAGTTGCCCGGCGCCGATGGCCTGCAGCTGGCCGATGGCCTGGGCCAGCGCGTCGCCGCCGGCCAGGCGGTGCCGCTGATCGTGTTTGTCACCGCGCATGCCATGCATGCACTGCGCGCCTTCGAGCTCGATGCGCTGGACTACCTGACCAAGCCGGTGCGCCGTGAGCGGCTGCAGGCGGCACTGGCGCGCGCGGCCCAACGGCTGGCCGAGCGGGCCGCGGTGCAGGCCCACCAACCCGCCACTGCCAGCGATGGCGCGGCCGCGCCGGACGCCGACTTCATCACCATCACCGACCGTGGCCGGCTCAAGCGCGTGACGGTGGCCGAGGTGCTGTACTTCAAGGCCGAGCTCAAGTACGTGACGCTGCGCACCGCCAGCGAAAGCCATGTGATGGACGGCGCGCTGTCCGACCTGGAGCAGCGCTGGGGCGACCGCTTCCTGCGCATCCACCGCAACGCGCTGGTGGCCCGCTGGGCCGTGCGCGAGCTGGAGCGGCATGCGCCGACCAGCTTTGGCGAACTCGATGCCACTGACCCCAACGCCGAGGTGGCCGACAGCTGGGCGGTGCGCGTCGTGCATGTGGACGAATGGCTGGCCGTGTCGCGCCGGCAGGTGGCAGCGGTGCGGGAGGCGCTGGCGGGGGTGCGCGGCTGATGGGACGTCGCTGGCTGAAGCGTCGGTGGCTGGTGGTCGGGCTGCTGGGTCTGGTGGTCGTGTTGGGGTGGCAGGGGCTGCGGCCGGCGTCATCGCCGGGTGAAGCGGCGCGAGGGTTGGCACCGGGCGCTGCCGCGGCCTCATCGCAAAACGGCGCGCCAACTGGCCCGGCGGCGAGCGCGGTGGCCAGTGCTGCGGCCGGTGGCTCGGTGGTCGACACGCCATCGTCCAGGTCGGAAATCGTCATTGCGGGTGAACGCATTCCGCCGGAAGGCTTTGAGATCTGCGGCATGGGCCGTGTCTCTGCCGACGAGATCCGCCGCGCGTCTGAGAATCCTGGCAGCGTGGCGAGCTGGCAGGGCGAGCTGGCCCAGCTGACCCTGCGCGGGGATGCGGCCTTGGCGCGTATGGCCGCGCGGCTGGCTGCCGGCAGCGACCGGCAGCAGGTGGCGGCGAGGTTGATGATGGGCGATGTCAACGGAGCGGCGCTGCTGGCCTCGCCCAGTGCCGATCCGGTGGCGTATCAACTGGCGTTGACCGCCTGCGCTCCCGGGCGCACGTTGGCCGAATGGCCCGGGTGCCGCGGGCTGTCGGTTCAACGCTGGGCCGAGTTGGACCCCGCCGATGCACGGCCCTGGATCGGCATGCTCGGCGTCGCCCTGCAGCGGGGCGGCGAGGCGGCCATCGACGCGGCGCTGGCCGGGGTGGCGGCGCGCACCAAGCTGTCGAGGGGGTTTTGGTTGCTGGAGTCCGAGCTCGCGGCCGTCATCGAGACCGAGCCCGACATCGCGGCACGTGGCCAAGCGCTCGTCAAGGTGATCGGCGTCGACGCCGCGACGGTCAATGTGGACATTTTGAACCTGATGAGAGCCTGTGACAGCAAGCTCGCGGCGCACGCAAAGCGGCTGCCGCCGTGCCGTGCCGCGGCGCGCCAACTGCTCGCAGCGTCAAGCAACCTGATGGAGGCATCACTGGCACAGAGGCTGGCCGACCAGATGGGCGTGCCGAAGTCGGCACAGGCCTTCGACGCGCCGACGCTGAAGGCGGCGCGGGAGGCCTACAGCGAATCCGGCTCGGCCTTGATGGGCTTCGACTGTCCGTCCCTCGTGAAATGGACGGGCTTCAGCCGCGAGCGGGCCGAGAAGGGCGAACTCGCCCTGGCCCTGTCCCTGTTGTCGCAGCGCCAGGGGCACTGAACCGCACCGGCTTCGAGGGAGCGTCGATAGGGCGCGAACGGGCTCCGCCGTGTGCCGCTCAGTCAATAGCGGTTCAGCCCGTGTTGCGCAGCCCCGCGGCGATGCCGTTGATGGACAGATGGATGCCGCGCTGTACCCGCTCCATGGCCGGGTCGTCGGCCAGGGTGCGGCGGTAGCGGCGCATCAGCTCGACCTGCAGGTGGTTGAGCGGGTCGATGTAGGGGAAGCGGTGCTCGATGGAGCGCGCGAGCGAGGGGTTGGCCGCCAGGCGCTTGTCGTCGCCGGTGATCAGGTTCAGGGCCTGCTCCGTGCGTTCGAACTCGGCCTTGATGGCCGCGAAGATGCGCTTACCCAGCTTTTTGTCCTCGACCAACTCGACATAGCGTTCGGCCAGCGCCAGGTCGGCCTTGGCCAGCACCATGTCGAGGTTGGACAGCAGGGCGCGGAAGAAGGGCCAGCCCTTGAACATGCGCTTGAGCAACGCGAGGTTCTTGGCGCGCTGGGCCGGTTCCTCGCCGAGGAAGGCCTCCACGCCCGAGCCGAAGCCACACCAGCCGGGCAGGGCGACGCGGGCCTGGCCCCAGGAGAAGCCCCAGGGGATGGCGCGCAGGTCTTCGATCGCGCGGGTGGCCTTGCGTGAGGCCGGGCGCGAGCCGATGTTGAGCTCGGCGATCTCGCGGATGGGGGTGCTGGCGAAGAAGTAGTCGGCAAAGCCCGGCGTGTCGTAGACCAGGCCACGGTAGGCCGCGAAGCTGGCATCCGACAGCGCCTGCGCCGCCTGCAGGAAGCCCTTGGGCGCGCTTTGCGTGGGGTGCAGCAGCGTGGCTTCCAGCGTGGCGGCCACGAGGGTTTCGAGGTTGCGGCGGCCGATTTCGGGGTGGGCGTATTTGGAGGCGATGACCTCGCCCTGTTCGGTCAGCCGGATCTGGCCGTTCACGGTGCCCGGGGGCTGGGCCAGGATGGCCTGGTAGCTTGGGCCGCCGCCGCGGCCCACGGTGCCGCCGCGGCCGTGGAAGAGGCGCAGCGTCAGCGGGCCGACTTTGCGCAGCTCGTCGAACAGCTCGACCAGCGCGATCTCGGCGCGGTAGAGCTCCCAGGACGAGGTGAACATGCCGCCGTCCTTGTTGCTGTCGGAGTAGCCGAGCATGATGTCCTGCTCGCCGCCGGAGCGGTCCACCAGGCCGCGGATGCCGGGCAGCGCATAGAACTCGCGCATGATGTCGGGCGCGATGCGCAGGTCGCCGATGGTCTCGAACAGCGGCACGATGATCAGGTCGCTGGTGGCGTAGCCGTCCAGCGTGCCGCGCAGCAGGCCGGTCTCCTTCAGCAGCAGGGCCACTTCGAGCAGGTCGCTGACCGATTCGGTGTGGCTGATGATGTAGTGGCGCAGCGCCTCGCGGCCGAAGCGGTCCAGCGCCTCGCGCGCGGCCTCGAAGGTGGCGAGCTCGAACTGGGTCTTGTCGGTGTAGGTCGCGCCGATTACGCGCAGCGGGCGGGCGTCGTGGAGCAGCCGCAGCAGCAGGCTGCGCTTGGCGGCCTCGTCCAGCGCGGCGTAGTCCTCCTCGACACGGGCGGTGGCCAGCAGCTCGGCGACCACAAGTTCATGCTGGTCGCTGCTCTGGCGCAGGTCGAGTGTGGCGAGGTGGAAGCCGAACACCTGCACCGCACGGATCAGCGGCGCCAGGCGCGGCGCGATCAGCGCCTCGGCATGGTGGCTCTTCAGCGAGGCCTCGATGGTGCGCAGGTCGGCCAGCAGCTCCTCGGGCGTGCGGTAGGGGTCCTGCGGCGCGACGGCATGGCGCAGCGCTTCGGTGCCGGTCAGTTCGTGCAGCGTGGCGGCCAGGCGGGCGTACATGCCGGTGAGTGCGCGGCGGTAGGGCTCGTCCAGGCGATGGGCGTTCTGGTCGGGGCTGCGCTCGGCCAGCCGCTGCATCTCGGCGGAGACGCCAGTCAGGCGCAGCGAGATCGACAGCTCGGCGCCCAGCTCGTGCAGCTCGGTCAGGTAGTGGCGCAGCGCCACCTCGCTCTGGCGCTGCATCGCGCGGCGCAGTGTGGCGGCGCCGACGTTGGGGTTGCCGTCGCGGTCGCCGCCGATCCAGTGGCCCATGCGCAGGAAGCTGGGCAGCGGCTCGCCCGGCAGGTGCTCCTCCAGCTCGGCATAGAGCTTGGGGATCTGGCGCAGGAAGGTGGACTGGTAGTAGGACAGCGCGTTCTCGATCTCGTCAGCCACCGTCAGCTTGGAGTAGCGCAGCATGCGCGTCTGCCAGAGCTGGGTGATGCGGGCGCGCAGCAGCGCTTCGGTCTCGCGCAGCTCGCGCTCGCTACCGGCATGTCGGGCGCGGTCGCGCGCCTCCAGCAGCGCGGCGACGGCGCGCTCGGCATCCAGGATGCTCTTTCGCTGCACCTCGGTCGGATGGGCCGTCAGCACCGGCGAGATGAAGCCGCGCCTCAGCACGCTGGCGATCTCGTTCGGGCGCACGCCGGCTTCGTGCAGATGCTCCAGGCAGTAGGCCAGCGAGCCCGGCTGAAGGCTGCCGGCGCGTTCGTGGATGTCGCGGCGGCGGATGTGGTGGCGGTCCTCGGCGATATTGGCCAGGTGCGAGAAGTAGCTGAACGCGCGGATCACGCTGACCGCCTGCTCGCCGGACAGGCTCTTGAGCAGCTTGTCAAAGCGCTTGCCGGCTTCCTTGTCGTGCTTGTGGCGATAGGCCACCGACAGCTGGCGGATGCGCTCGACCAGCTCATAGGCCTCGCGGCCCTCCTGCTCGCGGATCACGTCGCCGAGGATGCGCCCGAGCAGCCGGATGTCTGCGACCAGAGGTTCGTTCTTGTCGACCTTGGCGTCGGCCTTGACCACGGTGGCGGGGCGGGCGGGGGCGGCTCGTGAGGGCATGGCGGTGCGTCCGGAGATGATTTGCCAGAGGAGAGGTAACCAAATTACCTCTTCATGACTCTATCAGTTTCTTCTGCGGATCGGAGCCGGTGAAGCCCTCGTCAACGGGCGGGCTGGGTCGTGCCGAAGCCGTCGGTCAGCGTCTTCAGGAAGGCCACGATGTCGGCCACGTCCTGCGGTGAGAGCTGCGGCGCCTGGCCGGCACGCACGAACGGAGCGCCGCGCTGCAGGTTGCCGCGGTAGGCGGCCGGCAGGTCGTTGTAGAGCTGGACCTGGCCGTTGACCGTCGGGTACCAGCGGGCGGGGTTGGTGTCGCGCGTGGCGTAGAAGCTCACGACGTCTTCGAGCGTGGCGAAGCTGGCGTTGTGGAAGTACGGCGCGGTCAGGGCCACATTGCGCAGCGACGGTGTGCGGAACAGGCCACAGAGGTCGCTCCGGCCGGCCAGGTCGCTGCGCTGCGGGCCGCAGAGGCCGAGGTCGAAGAAGGCCGGGTTGGCGGTGGCCTGGCTGGTGTTGCGCGGCACGCCGAGGGCGTGGTAGCTGAAGTTGGTGAACAGGGCCCGACCCAGGCCCGGCGCGGGCCGGCTGTCGTGGCAGCTGGCGCAGTTGCCGCGCTGCGGGTCGTTGAAGGCGGCCAGGCCACGCTGCTCCTGGGCGGTGAAGCTGGCACGGCCGTCCTCCACGGCGTCGAACTTGCTCGTGAAGGGATGGAATTTGCTGTCGTCGGTCTGGTAGCGCACCAGCGCGCTGATGGCGGCGTCGACCAGCTGCGCGTCGGTCGCGGCGGCCTGCAGTCCGGCCGCGGCGCGCAGGTCGGCGGCATAGGGCAGGGCCCGCAGCCGCGCGGCCAGCGCGGCCGTGTCGGTGTTGGCCATTTCGTCCGGGTTGAACAGCGGGCCCCGGGCCTGCTCGGTGCGGTTGTTGGCCCGGCCGTCCCAGAACAGGCCGCCGTGCGGCCGGCCCTGGGCATCGAAGCCGAAGGCGCCGGCCTGGTCGAGGTAGCGGGTGCTGGGCGAGCTGCGCAGACCCTGGCGGCTGCCGTCGGCGCCGCCGAGGGGCAGGAAGCTGCCCTGGGCGTCGGCATGGCCGCGGGTTTCGACATGGCAGCTGGCGCAGGCGAGCTTGCCGCTGGCAGACAGGGTGGTCTCGTCAAACAGGCGGTCGCCGACCTGGGCCAGCGTCGGTGTCGGTGCGGGCGCCGGCGCTGGAGCCGGCGCGGGTGCGGGTGCGGGGGAAGGGGCGGCCGTTGTGCCCGTGCGGCTGCCGGTGCCTGCGGTGTCGCTGCCGCCACCGCCGCCGCATGCGCTGAGCAGGCAGATCAGCAGCAGTGCGGTTGGGGTGCGTGGAATGCTCATGGCGGTCTCCTCTGAATGACGCCGGCAGCATCGGCGGCAACCATGCGGCGAGGATGGAGGAACTGTGGAGGGCGTCTCCACAGTTGCACGGCAAGATGCGGGCATGCGCCTGGTCCATCAGCTCTCACTGCTTTTCGCTGCCGTTGCACTCGCGGCGGTCGCCGCCGTGGCCGGCCTCGTCGGATGGAATCTGCGGGCCGGCTTTTCGGACTATCTGCAGGCCCTGGACGGCGAGCAGCTGACGCGGCTGATGGAGGTCGCGGAGCGCGACCTGGCGCAGCGCGGCGGCGCTCCGGACGACTGGCGGCCGGTGCTGCGTGGCTGGCTGGAATCGGCACGGGTGGTGGACGGGCGTGGTCCGCAGGGCGAACGTCGCTTCGCAGGACCCGCCGACGGGCCGCCGCCCGGTGTTCGCGGTGCGGGTGGCGACGATCGGCCACCGCCGCCCGAGGGCCGGCAGGGTCCGCCGCCGCCACCGCCGCGCGATCCGGCCCAGATCGGCCAGCGCATCGTGCTGCTGGCGGCAGACGGCGTCACGCCGCTGGCCGGGCGACGCGAAACCCTGAACCGCCCGGGCCAGACCCGCGCGGTCAAGCTCAATGGGAAGACCTTGGGCGTCTTGCGCCTTGCCGAGCGCGCCGGGCCGGCCGAGGGCGTGGATGCCAGCTTCCTGCGCCGGCAGTACACCGGGCTGGCGCTGGTTGCGGGCGGTGTGCTCGTTGCCGCGCTGGTGCTGGCACGGTTGATGGCTGGGCGGTGGGCGCAGCCCTTGGCGCAGGCTCAAGCGGCGGCGCGCCGGATCGCCGCCGGTGAGTTCGGTGTGCGACTGCCCCAGCCGCGCGAGGGCGGTGCAAGCGAGATCGCGGCCCTGCATGCCGACATCAATGCGATGGCGCAGGCGCTGTCGACCCTGGAGACCAGCCGGCAACGCTGGATTGCGGAGCTGTCGCATGAACTGCGCACGCCGCTGGCGGTGCTGCGCGGCGAACTGGAGGCCTTGGCCGACGGCCTGAGGCCGCTGGGGCCGGCCGCGCTGGCGTCGCTGCAGGAGGAGGTGAGGCGGCTGTCGCGGCTGGTGGACGACTTTCATCTGTTGGCCACCTCGGAGCTGCGTGCGCTGCCGTGCGTGTTCGAGCCGGTCATGCCGGTGGCGCTGCTGCAAACGGCCATCGAGCGCGTGGCGCCGCGAGCCCAGGCGCTCGGCCTGGTGGTCGACGCGGCACTGCCGCCGATGCTGCCCACCGCCTGCTGGGATGCGGAGCGGATCGCGCAGCTGCTGGCCAATCTGCTTGAGAACAGCCTGCGCTATACCGAGGCGCCGGGACGGGTGCAGGTGTCGGCCCATGCTGTGGGCGCGGCGATTCAGATTCGGGTCGACGACAGCCCGCCCGGCGTGCCCGCCGCGGATCTCGGTCGGTTGTTCGATCCGCTGTACCGTGCCGATCCTTCGCGCAGCCGTGCGTTTGGTGGCTCGGGCCTGGGTCTGGCCATTGCCAGGGCGATCGCATCGGCCCACGGCGGTCGGCTGCACGCCGAGGCGTCGGCGCTCGGTGGGCTTGCGGTTGTGTTGAGCTTGCCGCTGGCGGCACAGAGGGGGCGTGATGACTGAACGGGTGCTGGTCGTCGAAGACGAACCCAAGCTGGCGGCATTGCTGTGCGACTACCTGCGCGCTGCGGGCCTGGACAGCGAGTGGCTCGCCGATGGCCGTCAGGCGCTGGAGCGGCTGCAGGGCGGCGCGATGCCCGCTGCGCTGATCCTGGACCTGATGCTGCCCGGACTCGACGGGCTGGAACTGTGCCGCGCGGTGCGCGCTTTCAGTGATGTTCCCATCCTCATCTGCAGTGCCCGCGTCGAGGAACTGGACCGGTTGCTGGGGCTGGAGCTGGGCGCGGATGACTACGTCTGCAAGCCCTTCAGCCCGCGTGAGCTGGTCGCGCGGGTCAAGGCGCTGCTGCGCCGCGCCCAGGGGCGGCTGGCTCCGGTGTCATGGGTGCCGGCGGCCGGCGGCTTCGCCATCGACGAGGCCGGGCAGCGGATCCTGTGGCAGGCCCAGGGCCTCGCGCTGACCCCCGTCGAGTTCCGCCTGCTGCGCCAGCTGCTGCAGCACCCGAGGCGGGTGTTCGAGCGTGCGCAGTTGCTGGACCTGATCCATGAAGACTTTCGCGATGTGTCGGACCGCGTGGTCGACAGCCACATCAAGAACATCCGTCGCAAGCTGGCGGCTCTGGATCCGCCGCAGGAGTGCATCGCCTCCGTCTACGGGGTCGGCTACCGGATGGACCTTCCCTGAGCGAGCTTGAAGCGGCCGCGCAGCTGGCGGTGGCGCGGTGCTTGAGATCGCTACCAGCCGGCACAAGAGGCGGAGTATGCCGACAAAATGGCAGCGTTGTCATTTCTGCCCATCCCTAGCTCGATGGCATGTGGCAATTCGCGCGAAACCGAGCCGATCAACTCGCGTAAACCCCAGCAGAACGCGGGGCAGCAAAAAAATAGAGTTGCCGCAGGCGCTTGGGGTGGCACCTCTTTTTTTGGAGCGCGTTGGTATCGCTACCAGTGTTCAGTGTGTGTGCCATCCGCGAGTCCTCAACCGGCTCAGCCGTTGGGCCGCCAAAGCAATCAAGGAGACAAATGAAACACCCTCAGATTTCCAAGAAGCGGCGCGGGTCCTGGCGGGCTCGGCCTCTCAAGCCGGTGGCCTTTGCGGCCTCGCTCGCGCTGCTGACCGGCGCGACGGCCTCGCAGGCCCAGGCGCAGCAGGCGGACGCCGCGACCACCCCGCAGAACTTGGGGACCGTGGTCATCACGGGCATTCGCAAGTCGCTTGACAGCGCTGTCACCCTCAAGCGGGAGTCGCGCGGCCTGGTGGATGGCATCGTGGCCGAGGACATCGGCAAGTTCCCGGACACCAACCTGGCCGAGTCGATGCAGCGCATCGCCGGCGTGTCCATCGATCGTGCCGCCAGTGGCGAGGGGTCCAAGGTCACCGTGCGCGGCGTCGGCCCCGACTTCAACATGGTGTTGTTGAACGGCCGGCAGATGCCGACCTCGACGATCAGCCAGTTGAACGGTGGCGCCAGCGGATCGCGCGCCTTCGACTTCTCCAACCTGTCGTCCGATTCCATCTCGGCGCTGGAGGTCTACAAGACCGGCCGCGCCGAGTCGCCGACGGGCGGCATCGGCGCGACGATCAATGTCCGAACCGCCCGCCCGCTGGACCTGCGCGATCGCGTCGCGAGCATTGGCGTCAAGGCCAACTTTGACGACTCCAACAACCGACTGCCCGCGTCCTTCAAGGGCAGCCAAGTGACGCCGGAAATCTCGGGCATCTACAGCGAGACCTTCGCCGACCGCACCATCGGCATTGCGATCAGCGGCAGCTACTCCAAGCGTGAGTCGGGTTCCAACAATGCCTACACGCAAGGCGGTTGGCGCACCTTCACGGCGTCGTCTACCGACTGGGGCACGATCCCGGCCAAGCCCGCGGCCGGTACCGACCCGATCACGAACCGCCCGACCGGCCTGTACTCGACCTCGGTCGACATGCGCTATTCACTGACGGCGATCGAGCGCGAGCGGCTCAACGGCCAGCTCACGCTGCAGTTCGCACCGAGCAAGGACCTGCGCTTCACGCTGGACCATACGATCGCGTCGAACACTCTCAACAAGAAGAACGCGGAGCTGTCCAGCTGGTTCAACTTCTCGTTCGGCCCGACCACCTTCACGAGCGGACCGGTGGCCTCGCCGCTGATCCAGACGGCCCTGTTCCCGACCAACGACCACGACCTGGCGATCAACGCTGGCATCTATGGCGAGAAGTCCAAACTGAGCTCCACCGGCTTCAACACCGCGTGGAAAGTCAGCAACGTGCTCTCCATCGAGCTGGACGCGCACCACTCGACGTCCAACACCAAGCCGAACAGCCCCTTCGGCACGTACTCGACGATGGACCTGGGCCTGTTCAACCAGGGCAATGCCGTTGCCTACTACGACCAGAAGCTGCCCATCCTGAGCCTGCCGACGACGACGCTGGACTCGAGCAAGCTTCAGCAGACCGGTTCGCAGTTCGTCAACAACATGGCGGACCAGACGGTTGACCAGTTCCAGGCCCGCGGCACCTACCGCCTCGACGACGACAACAAGTTGCTGGCCGGGCTGGGCTTCACCAAGGTCAAGAACCGCGCTGCCAGCTACAACAACCAGAACAATGACTGGGGTGGTGTGGGCGCACGGGCCGATTACGCCAACGTCAGGCTCTACACAGAGAGCCTGGGCGGATTCTTCGGCCAGATCCCGGGCCACAACGACCCGCGGCTGTTCAAGGACTTTTACCTCGCGGACTTCAACAGCCTGCGTGCTGCGGCCATTCAGTCGCTGATCAAGTCCCGGGGGGTGACGCAGGCCCAGGCCGAGGCCTATTTCTCGGCGGCGCCGGACTACACCAAGGGCAATGACTGGCGTACGACGGAAAAGTCCACGAGCTTCTTCGGCCAGTGGGACCACGCCTTCGGCACGGCCATCCCGATGAACCTGTCGGTCGGGCTGCGGTACGAAAGCACCACGGTCGACTCGTCGTCGCAAGTGGTGACGCGCGCGGGCAGCACCTGGGGCACCCAGAACGAGGTCAACCTCGGCAGCGCCGGGACGACCTTCGGCGGCAAGTCTGGCAAGTACAACTACTGGCTGCCCAGCATCGACTGGGACGCCGACCTCGCCAGCAATGTGAAGGTGCGCGCGAGCTACGGCGAGAACATTGGCCGGCCGGGATGGGATGCACTGCTGGGTGGCGTGAATTTGAGCTCGGGGGCCAATGCCGGCGGTGGCACCGGCTCGACTGGCGATCCGGCCCTCAAGCCGCTGCGGTCCAAGAACCTGGACCTGTCGGCCGAGTGGTACTACGCCAAGTCAAGCTATGCCGCGGTGGGCGCGTTCTACAAGAAGGTCAGCAACTTCATCGGCACTTCCACCACGACCTTGACCGTGCCTGGACTGACGACGCCGATCGGCGGTGCCTACTGGAAGGCCGGCGCGGCCGCCTGCGGCGCCAACCCGCAGCCGCTGTGCATTCGCAACTACATCTTCCGCAACTACAACGGCCAACCAGGCGTCACGGCGACCGGGCCGCTGACCGACGCCGAAGTGCTGGGCACCATCAGCGGTCAGGCCAGCGATCCGCTGTTGAGCTTCCTCGTGACCAAACCGTCCAATGAAGCCGGCGACAACATCAAGGGCCTGGAGCTGAACTTCCAGCATCTGTTCGGCAGCAGCGGCTTTGGCGTCTCGGGCAACTACACCTGGGTCAAGACGGGCCTGAAGTACGACAACACCAACCTGACCACACAGTCGGCGTTGCCGGGCGTCAGCGATTCAGCCAATCTGGTGGGTTTCTATGAAGACGACACCTGGTCGGTGCGTGCAGCCTACAACTGGCGCGGCGAGTTCCTGGCGCAGAAGACCGACGGTGCCGGCAACAACCCGGTCTACACCGAGGCCTACGGTCAGGTGGACATGTCGATCGGCTACAAGCTGGGCAAGAACCTGACCATCCAGGCCGACCTGCTGAACCTGAACGATGGCTATATCCGCCAGCATGGTCGTGCCAAGGAGCAGCTCGTCTCGGCCATCCAGACCGGCCGGCGCTACCTGATTGGTGCCCGTTACCGCTTCTGAGCGCAGCACCGGCCCGGTTGTCAGCTTCGTGTTGGTGGCTGGGCGGTTGCTTCTGGCCGACAGGGGTCCGCCCCCTGTCGGCGCCTGCATTTGTCGCGTGCCCGGGCGTCACAATCGCCATGCCGCCATCGGCGCCCGAGCGCCTGACCATTCCCATGCTGCAACTGCTCGACAACATCACCCACAAGGACCTGCGCGTCATCACCGAGCGGGGTGCCGCCTGGGGCGACGACGTGATGTCGGCCCCCGTCACGCCCGACGAATTCCGCAGCCTGCAGGCCGACTACCCCATCCTCTTCCAGCCCGATGGCAGCGGCAGTTTTCTGCCGGTCGCCCTGTTCGGCCTGGAGCAGGGCGACAACCTGTTCCTGAGCGACAACGGCTGGGAGGCCGAGTACCTGCCGCTGTCCATGCAGCGCATGCCCTTCTCGATCGGCATTGCCGGGGAGGAGTTGCGCATCATGGTGGACATGGACAGCCCGCGCATCAGCCGAGGTGCCGAGGGTGAGGCGCTGTTCCTGCCGCAGGGCGGCCTGACGGACCATCTGGAGCAGGTGAACTCGGTTTTGCGCACGTTGCATGAAGGTCTGCAGGCCCTGCCCGAGTTCGTCCAGGCCCTGACGGCGCATGAGCTGCTCGAATCCTTTGTGCTCGACGTTGAGCGGCCCGATGGCTCGCACGGCCGGCTGGAAGGCTTCTACATGATCAACGAGGAGCGCCTGGCCGCGCTCAGCGCCGACACGATCGGCCTGCTGCACCAGGCCGACTATCTGCAGCCCATCTACATGGCGATCGCCTCGCTGTCCAACCTCACGAAGCTGATCCGCCGCCACCTGTCCCGTACGGCCTGACGACATGATCGAGCGCAGCGACCTGAGCGCTCAAGCCTTGCCGGCCGCGCTGCTGCAGTCCACCGAGCCGGTGCTGTTGCGGGGTCTCGTGAGCCACTGGCCGCTGGTGCAGGCGGCGCGCCGCTCGGATGCCGACTTCTGCGACTACCTGCGCCGCTTTGGCGACCAGACCCGGGTCGGCCTGTGGCGCGGTGCACCGGAGATCGGCGGGCGCTTCTTCTACAACGACCGCTTCGACGGTTTCAATTTCGAGCGTGTCGTGGGCCCCTTCGGCCGGCTGCTGGACGAGCTGCTCGCCGGCTCGCCCGAGGCCCTCTACCTTGGGTCGACCGAACTGGACGGCTCCTTCCCTGGCCTGCGTGAAGACAACCCGCTAGCCCTGCAGGTCCGGGACCCGCTGGTCAGCCTGTGGCTGGGCAACCGCGTCCGCGTGCCGGCGCACTTCGATGTGCCCGACAACATCGCCTGCGTCGTGGCCGGCCGGCGCCGCTTCACGCTGTTCGCGCCCGAGCTGGTCGACCGGCTCTACATCGGCCCGCTGGACCTCACGCCCGCGGGCCAGCCGATCAGCCTGGTCGACCTGGCCGCGCCCGACCTGGCGCGCTTCCCGCGCTTTGCCGAGGCCCTGCCGCAGGCCCAGGTGGTGACGCTGGAGCCGGGCGATGCGCTCTTCATCCCCAGCCAGTGGTGGCATGGCGTCGAGGGCCTGGACCCGATCAACGCGCTCGTCAACTTCTGGTGGCGGCAGACGCCGGCCTACATGGACACGCCGCTGAACACGCTGATGCTGGCCCTGCTCACGCTGCGCGACCTGCCGCCCGCCCAGCGCCAGGCCTGGGCGAACCTGTTTGACCACTATGTGTTCCAGGCCGATGCCCAGACCGCCGCCCACATCCCGGCCGCGGCGCGCGGTGTGCTGGGGCCGCTGAACGAGAGCCTCGCGCGCCAGTTGCGCGTGGTGCTGCTGAACCGACTCAATCGATAGGCGATCGCCCATGTCCGCTGCTTCCCAACCCATCCGTCGCATCGTCATCGCCGGTGGCGGCACCGCCGGCTGGATGGTCGCCGCCGGCCTGTCCAAATGCCTGGGCAAGCAATGCGAGATCCGGCTCGTCGAATCCGAGGAAATCGGCACGGTCGGCGTCGGCGAGGCCACCATCCCGACGCTGCATTTCCTGCACGAGATCCTCGACCTCGAAGAGAAGGAATTCATCCAGGCCACGCAGGCCACCTTCAAGCTCGGCATCCATTTCGAGAACTGGCGCAACGTCGGCGAGCACTATTTCCACTCCTTCGGCAAGACCGGCAAGGGCCACTGGACCGCCGGCTTCCAGCACTTCTGGCTGGAGGCGCGGCGGCGGGGCGTGGCCAGCGATTACGGCGACTACTGCCTGGAGCTGCGCGCGGCGATGGACAACCGCTTCGCCCTGCTGCCCGACAACGGCATCAATTACGCCTACCACTTCGATGCCACGCTCTACGGCCACTATCTGCGGCGCTACGCCGAGGCCCTCGGCGTGCAGCGCCTGGAGGGCAAGATCGTCCAGGTCCACCAGGCCGAGGGCAGCGGCGACATCACCGGCCTCGCGCTCGACAACGGCGCACGGGTCGAGGGCGACTTCTTCATCGACTGCACCGGCATGCGTGCGCTGCTCCTTGGCGAGACCCTGGGCGTGGGCTACGAGAGCTGGTCGCACTGGTTGCCCTGTGACAGCGCGCTGGCCGTGCAGACGGCCTCCGTCGGCGAGCCCGTGCCCTACACCCGCTCGATCGCCCATCCCTGGGGCTGGCAGTGGCGCATTCCGCTGCAGCACCGCGTCGGCAACGGCCTCGTGTTCAGCAGCCGCCACATCAGCGACGACGAGGCCAAGGCCGCGCTGCTGGCCAATGTGCAGGGCGAGGTGCTGCGCCCGCCACGCGTCATCAAGTTCACGCCGGGTCAGCGTGAGGTGGTCTGGAAGAACAACGTCGTCGCCATCGGCCTGTCCAGCGGCTTCCTGGAGCCGCTGGAGTCCACCAGCATCCATCTGATCCAACGCGGGCTCACGCGGCTGATCGAGCTGTTCCCGACCGACGGCATCCGCCAGAGCGACGTCGACGAATACAACGCCCAGGCCCGCGAACAGATCGAGGTCATCCGCGACTTCATCATCCTGCACTACCACGTCACCCAACGCGCCGATTCGGCGTTCTGGCGCGGCTGCCGCGACATGGAGGTGCCGCCGTTGCTGGCCCACCGCATCCAGCACTTCCGTGACACGGCGCGCATCATGCTGCGACAGGGCGAGCTGTTTGCCGAGAACTCCTGGGTGCAGGTCATGATGGGGCAGGGCATCCTGCCGTCAGCCCACCATCCGATCACGCGCAATATGGATGACCGCAGCCTGGCCGACTTCCTCGGCGAGATGCGCCGCGACGTCGCGCGCACGCTGATGAAGCTGCCCCGGCACCATCAATTCATCCAGCAGTTCTGCCCGGCATCGCCGCCCGAGGCGGTGTCTGCGATGGCCGGCGCCTGGCGCTTCAACCCGGCGGCCCGGGTGGAGACCGTCCGGCTCGATGACGGCTCCGAGGTCCACGTGGTCGATGATTTCGTCGCAGACCCCGAGTCCCTGGTCGCGCTGGCCCAGTCCGCCGCCGGCCGCTTCGAGGCCCCGGCCGGTCATCCCTACCCGGGGCCGCAGCTCGACCTGCCGCCCGCGATGACCGCAGCGCTGGAGGCTCATTTCCAGCAGCACTTCCGCGCCCGGCTCGGTGCGGGCCTGCCGCAGGGCAGCTATGCCCGCTTCTCCCGCGTCACGCAGGCGGCCGGGGCGCTGGACGCGCGCCAGCGCATCTGCCATCGCGACGACTCCGGCCTCGACCCGCGCGACATGGTGTGTGCTGCCGTGCACTACCTGTTCCGCGACGCGGCGCTGGGCGGGACCGTGTTCTTCCGCTCGCGGATGTCCGACGAGGACACGCAGCAGTTCATGCGCGACGCCAACACGCTGGGGGCGGCGGCCTTCGGCGACAAATACGGCATCCCGCCCGGCTACATGACCGAGAGCAACCGCTACTTCGAGGTCATCGGCCGCGTGGCGGCTCGCTGGAACCGTGCGGTGTTCTACAACGGCGGCATCTTCCACTCGGGCGACATCCGCTGGGCCGAACCGGCCGCCTACGTCCAGGGCCCCGGACGGCTCACGATCAATGCCTTCTTCAAGAGCCGGCGCCCGCATGCCTGAGTCCGGCTGACGGGGCAGGCGCGGCCTCGATAATCCGGGCATGACCACCTCCATCACCATCGCGACGCGCGAAAGCCGCCTGGCGCTCTGGCAGGCCGAGCATGTGCAGGCCCGCCTTGCCAGCGAATTGAGCCTGACGGCCACGCTGCTGGGCATGACGACGCGCGGCGACCAGATTCTCGACCGCGCGCTCGCCAAGGTCGGCGGCAAGGGCCTGTTCGTCAAGGAGCTCGAGACCGCCCTGGCCGAAGGGCGCGCCCAGCTCGCGGTGCACTCGCTGAAGGACGTGCCGATGGAGCTGCCGGAGGGCTTCATGCTCGCCGCCGTGCTGGAGCGCGAAGACCCGCGCGACGCCTTCGTCTCGAACGACTATGCGTCGCTGGCCGAACTTCCCGAGGGCGCCGTCGTTGGCAGCTCCAGCCTGCGTCGCGTGACGCAGCTGCTGAACCTGCGGCCCGACCTGCGCGTCGAGCCGCTGCGCGGCAACCTCGATACCCGGCTGCGCAAGCTCGATGAGGGCGGCTACCACGCCATCGTGCTGGCCGCTGCCGGTCTCAAGCGCCTGGGCCTGGGGGAGCGCGTGCGCAGCGTCTTCGAGGTCGAGCAGATGTTGCCGTGCGCGGGGCAGGGGGCGCTGGGTCTGGAGATCCGCGCCGACGCCGCCGCGCTCGGCGAGGCCTTGCTGCAGCTGAACCATGCGCCGACCCTGCTGGCCTGCGAGGCCGAGCGCGCCGTCTCCCGGACGCTTGGCGGCAGCTGCAGCCTGCCACTGGCGGCGCACGCGCGGTGGCAGGGCAGCCGATTGCTGCTCGACGCGGCGCTTGGGCATGCCGAGGTCCACGGCTCGCCGCTGCTGCGCTTTGCGATGGCCGCCGAGGTGGGGGATGGGGCGGCCGCCCGTGCCCTGGGCCAGCAAGTCGCCGCCGGCCTGCGCGAGCTTGGCGCCGGGGCCTACCTGCCGGCATGAGCGTGACGCTGCTGGTCACGCGGCCGCGGCCTCAGTGCGCGGCTTGGCTGGGCCGGTTGGCCCAGCTCGGTGTGACGGCGGCGGCGCTGCCCTTGATCGAGATCCTGCCGGCGCGTGACGCGGTGCCGGTGCGTGCTGCCTGGGCAGCGCTCGATCGGGTCGACCTCGCGGTATTTGTCAGCCCCAACGCGGTGGAGCAATTCTTCGCGCATGCCGGCGGCGCCCGCTGGCCCGCGCAGCTGCTGGCCGCCTGCGTGGGCCCCGGCAGCGCCCAGGCCCTGGTGGCGCGTGGTGTGCCGGCCGCTGCCGTCGTGCAGCCGGCGGCCCAGGCGGCGAGCCTGGATTCCGAACATCTGTGGGAGCAGCTGTCTGAGCGGCGGAACTGGGCCGGCGCCCGGGTGCTGCTGCTGCGCGGCGACGGCGGGCGCGATTGGCTGGCTGAACGCCTTGCCGAATGCGGCGCCCAGGTGGAGGCGGTAACGGTCTATCACCGTGCGGGACCCTGCTTCAGCGTCGCCGAGCAGGCCTTGCTGGACGCGGTCCGGGCCGAACCGGCGGCTTTTGTCTGGCTGTTCAGCAGCGCGGAGGCCGTCGGGCATCTGCGCAGCCTGGGCCTGAGCGGGCAGCGCGCGATCGCCACGCATCCGCGCATCGGCGAGGCGGCCTCGGTCGCTGGCTTCGAGCCTGTGGTTTTGGCGCGACCGGACCCTGAAGCGGTGACTCAGGCCCTGAAACGCCTCTGACAGAATCTGGCGCACTGTGAGTGAGCCGATTTCCGCTGTCCCCGCGGCCGAGCCTGTGGCCCCGCCGCCCCCCAACCCTCCGACCCTGCCGGGATGGCTGCCATGGCTGCTGGCCCTGATGGGCGTGGCCGTGCTGCTGTGCGTCGTGCTGGCCTGGCAAAGCCTGTCGCGCCAGCAGTCGCTGGAGCAGGAGCTGGTGCGTCGTCAGGAGGCCAGCCAGGCCGAGTCCACCGAGGCGCGGCTGGCTGCCAAGCAGTCCGCCGAGCTGGTGCGGGACACGGCGGCCAAGGTCTCGCTGCTGGACGCGCGCCTGGCCGAGGTGGCGCTGCAGCGCGGCCAGTTGGAGGAACTCATCCAGTCCATGTCGCGCTCGCGGGACGAAAACGTCGTTGGCGACATTGAGGCCTCCATCCGGGTCGCGATGCAGCAGGCGCAGATCACCGGCAGCGCGGAGCCGCTGGTGGCCACGCTGAAGCAGGCCGACGAACGCCTGCAGCGCTACAAGCAGCCCCGCATGGAAGGCGTGCGTCGCGCCGCCGCGCGTGACTTGGACCGCGTCAAGGCCGTGGCCGTGGTCGACGTGTCGACGCTGACCATCAAGCTCGACGAAGTGGTGCGCATGGCCGACGAGCTGCCGCTAGTGTCAGGCCACGAGGCGGTCGCGCGCCCGCGCGACGAGCGCAGCAGCGATACCGTCGGCAAGGACCGCGAGCGGGCGCTCAGGTTGCAACGCGAGCAGGCCGCTGCGGCGGCCGACGGCACGCTGGCGCTGTGGTGGTGGCAGGCCACGCAGCAGTTGTCGAGCTGGACGGGCCTCATCTGGGGCGAGGCGCGCACGCTGCTGCGTGTTTCCCGCATCGAGCATCCCGAGGCGGCGCTGATCTCGCCCGACCAGAGCTTCTTCCTGCGTGAGAACCTCAAGCTGCGCCTGTTGAATGCCCGGCTGGCCCTGTTGAGCCGCCAGTTCGACACGGCGCAGTCCGACCTGCGCGACTGCCAGGACATGCTGAACCGCTATTTCGACACGCGCTCGCGCAAGGTCGTCGGCGTGACGGAACTGCTGCGTCAGGTGGCAGGCCAGGCGCGTCAGATCATCGTGCCGCGGCCCGATGACACCCTGGCTGCCCTGTCCGCGGCCGCGGCCGGTCGGTGAAGGGGCGCTGAGCATGCGTCTCGTCATCTGGCTGGTGCTGCTGTTCGCTCTGGCGGTGGTGTCGGCGCTGTTTTTCGGCTCCAACGACGGGCTGGCCAGCTTTTATTTCAGGAGCTGGCGGCTCGACATCTCGCTGAACCTCTTCCTGCTGCTGCTGGTCGGCAGCTGTTTCGTCCTTGTCACGGTCATCCAGACGATCGAGTCCCTGACGACGCTGCCCAAGCGCGCTCGCGAATGGCGCCTGGCCCAGCGCGAGCGCAGCGCCCAGCTCGCGCTGCGCGAAGCCTTGGTCGAGCTTTTCGGTGCGCGCTTCAGCCGGGCGCAGAAGGCCGCGCAGAGGGCGCTCAACATCCAGTCCGCGACGCCCGAACTCGCCGCGGACCAAGCCTTCATGGCCCTGGCCCATCTGTTGGCCGCCGCCAGCGCGCACCGCCTGCAGGACCGCCGCCGCCGCGACGAGCAGCTGAACCGGGCGCTCGAACTCTCCCGCCGCGCCGGCGGCGCTCGGGCCCAGGAAGATGGCGCCCGATTGCTCGCCGCCGAGTGGGCGCTGGACGACCGCGACGCGTCGCGCGCCCTCAGCCTGCTCGGGGAACTGGCGCCCGGGGTCGCGCGACGCACTCAAGCCCTGCGCCTGCGCCTGCAGGCATCGCGGTTGGCGCGTCAGCCCCTGGACGCTTTGCGCACGGCACGCTTGCTGGCCAAGCACCAGGCCTTTTCGAAGGCGGCGGCTCAGGGCCTGCTGCGCTCGCTGGCCTTTGAAGCGCTGGATGGCGCGCGTGATGTCGACCAGCTTCGCTCCGTCTGGCAGCAGCTTGACCCGGCCGATCGGCGTGATCCCATGGTTGCCGCGCGTGCCGCGCAATGTGCCGCGCAGCTGGGCGCCCCAGATGACGGGCGTGGCTGGCTGCGCCCGTTCTTTGACGACTTGGGAGAGATCCAGGCCGATGACCGGGCGGCCATCGCGAATGCGTTGGTGCCTGTGTTGGCCGGCTGCGGGCCCGACTGGTTGCAGCGCCTCGAAGTGGCCCAGGCGCGTTTCCCGCGCGAGCGTGCGCTGGCCTATGCCCTGGGCCACGCCCTGGCCGAACGGCAGCTGTGGGGCAAGGCGCGCCTGATGCTGGAGGCTGTTGCCGAAGACACCACCATGCCCGGCCCGGCTCGGCGGCGCAGCTGGCTGGCGCTTGCGGCGCTGGCGGAGCAGGAGGGTGACGAGCCGCGTCGAGCCCGATGCTATGAGTCGGCGGCGCGCGTGCCCTGATTGGGCGCGGTGGCGGTCCGCCAGCTGGGCGTGTTTCAAAAATTTGTCGAAGTCTTTGGCGGGGCTCGAAAATCTGGTTATACTGAGAGGCTTCAGCGGCTGTAGCTCAGTTGGATAGAGTACTTGGCTACGAACCAAGGGGTCGTGGGTTCGAATCCTGCCAGCCGCGCCAGAAAAACAAGAAATGGATCGACAGGTTAGTGCCGCCAGGCACTAACCTGTTTTTCTTTGGCGACCGCGCAGCGCCGCAGTGAGGCTTGGCCATCCGGCCGGCTTTGGCGGCCGGATGGCCAACTGGCTCTGGCAACTGGCTTTGGCCATCGGGCGCCCACGCGAACATGCCGCCAATGCAGGCCCTGGCGCCGTGACCGCCGTCGCCGACGCCCCGCCGTCAGCGACGGCTCGGACGTCGTCCGACATCCGTTCGATCGATGACAAAATCGTCGCACCGCCATAACGCTTCAGCTGAGCAACGCTTGACCTCCCAGCATATTGCCGTTGTCGATGATGAGTCGGCGATCACCGAATTGCTGGCCGGCTACCTGGGGCTGCAGGGCTTTCGGGTCACGCAGCTCCACTCGGGCCGGGCGTTGATGACGCTGATGCCGGTCGACCCGCCCGAACTGGTGCTGCTGGACCTTGGTTTGCCCGGGGAGGACGGTTTCGCGATCGCGCGACAGCTGCGCGAACACTGGCGCTGCGGCCTGGTCATCATCACCGGTCGGGGCGATGCGGTCGACAAGGTGGTGGGCCTGGAAGTCGGGGCCGATGACTACGTCACCAAGCCCTTCGACCTGCGTGAACTGGTGGCCCGGATCAAAGCCGTGCTGCGACGCCTGCTGCCGCCTGCGACCACGACGCCGCCGGTCCCGGGCGGGCCCGTGGCTGCACTGCCGTCGGTCGGTGGCTCCCGGCTCGGCTTTCTCGACTGGCAGCTTGATCTGGCCGCGCGCCGCCTCGACGGGCCGGATGGCGTCGAGGTGAGGCTCACGAGCGGCGAGTTCGAGCTGCTCGCGGCCCTGGCGCAGAACCCGGGCCGGGTGCTCTCACGCGACTTCCTGCTGGAGCAGACGCGTGGCCGCGAGGCCGGGCCGTTCGACCGCACGATCGACGTGCAGATCGGGCGGCTGCGCCGCAAGTTGGAATCGGACGCGGCCAACCCGCAGATCATCAAGTCGGTGCGCGGCGCTGGCTACATCTTCGTGCCGCCAGTCGGTCCGGTCTGCTGATGCAGCCGACCGGCGTGCCGCCATCCGCGTTGCCGCAGCCGGCGGACGATCCAGCGGTTTACCGCGCGCTGTTCGCGGCCTGCCCCGATGCCTTGCTGCTGGTGGACGCGAACGGCCACATCGCGCTGGCCAATCCGGCTGCCGCGGTGTTGCTGGGCTACACGCCTCAGGCCCTGGCCGGCCTGAGCGTGGATGCCCTGGTGCCCGACAGCATCCGCCCGCGCCATGCGGCCTACCGTGAAGCCTATGGCCAGGCGCCGCGTACACGGCCCATGGGTACGCAGATGGAGCTCGTCGCCCGGCGCGGCGACGGCAGCGAGGTCATGGTCGAGATCGCGTTGAGCCCACTGCAGAGCCAGGGCCTGCCCTTTGTCGTCGCGGCCATCCGGGACATTGGCGCCTATCCGCGGGTCAAGCAGGCCTTGCGGCGGGCGCGCCACAGCGAACACCTTGCACAGCTCGGCCGCAGCGCGGTGGATGAACGGGACCCGCAGCGGCTGCTGCTGCGTGCACCCACGGTGGCGACACAGGCGCTGGAAGTGGAGTTCGCGAGCGTGAAGCTGCTGGAGCCGGACCGCCTGGCCTTCCGTGTGGTGAGCCGCTCGGGCGACATGGACGGTGCGCCGGTCGGCAGCCTGACGCCCAACCGCCCCGACACCTGGGCCGGGCGGGTGCTGTTGCAGGGGCAGCCGCTCATCGTCAATGAACTGCACCAGGCGGCGGGCTTCGAGCTTCCCCAGGCTTGGCACGATGCCGGCGTGGCGAGCGCGCTGGCGGTGCCGTTGACCGACCGTGGCCGGGTCGTTGGCGTGCTGACGGCCCTGTCGCGCGAAGCGTCGCACTTCAACAGCGATGACACGCGCTTCCTGGAGTCGCTGGCCAACCTGCTCGCCACCTGCCTGCAGCGGGCCCAGAGCGAGGAGGCGCTCAAGCATGCTCAGCGGCTGGAGAGCGTCGGGCAACTGACCGGGGGCATCGCCCATGACTTCAACAACCTGCTGACCGTCATCCAGGGCAATCTGCAGGTGCTTGAGGAGTTGCCGTCCCTGGCCAGCGACGCGTTGGGTCAGCAGCTCGTCGGCGCGGCGACCCGCGCGGCGCGGCGAAGTGCCGAGCTGACCAGCAAGCTGCTCGCGTTCTCGCGGCGTCAGGTGCTGCAGCCGACCGCGGTCGACGTCGGCGGGATGCTGCATTCGCTGGCCGACATGCTCAGGCGCACGCTGGACCAACGCATCGCCATCAGCGTTGACCTGCAAGACCCCTATGCCACCGTGCAGGCCGACCCGGGCCAGCTCGAAGCCGCGCTGCTCAATATCGCCATCAATGCACGCGACGCCATGCCCGACGGCGGCTCGCTGCGCTTCGTCGTCGGCCTGGCCGGCCGGCTGCCGGCGCGGGTGCGTCGCGAGATCGACGATCCCAGCGCCCAGGATGATCGCTTCCTGTGCATCGCGATTTCCGACACCGGGTCGGGCATGTCGGAGGAGGTCAGGGAGCGAGCCTTCGAGCCCTTCTTCACCACCAAGCAGTCCGGGCGCGGCACCGGCCTGGGGCTCAGCACCGTCTACGGCTTCGTCAAGCAATCGCGCGGTGCGGTGGCGATCGAGTCGGCTCCGGGTGTGGGCACCACGATCTCGCTGTATCTGCCGAGGCCCTGGGGCGAGCCGGATGCCGCCGATGCCCACCCTGCCGCCGCCGATGGCATCCCCCAGGGGCTGCGGGTGCTGATGGTGGAGGACGATGCAGAGGTGCGCTCGGTCGCCGAGCAGTTCCTCGCGACGCTGGGTTGCGAGGTTACCGCCTGTGCCAGTGCCGAGCAGGCGTTGCTGTTGCTGGCGCCTGGGGCGGCCTTCCAACTGCTGCTGACCGACATCGCGCTCGGCTCCGGCATGCGCGGCACCGAACTGGCCAGCATCGCGCAGTCGCGCCTGCCCGGCTTGAGCATCCTGCTGATGTCCGGCTTCTCCGTGGAGCTGCTGGATGCCGATCGGGACTCGCCGCCCGGTTGGGAATTGCTTCAGAAGCCCTATTCGCGCGCCGAACTTGGCCAGGCCATTGTGCGGGCGCTGTCGGGCGCGGACTGAGCGCCGACGGAGCGCTGACGGAGCGCCGCGGCCTCAGTGCAGGCCGACACCGGCTTCGCGGCGTTGCACGAAGGCGTCGAGCGCGTGGAAGTCCGGGATGCAGATGTCCCGGCGGCTCTTTTCGTTGAAGGCGATAAGCCGGGCCCGTGCCAGCTTGGAGAGCACCCGGCTGACCGTCTCCAGCGTCAGGCCCAGGTAGTTGCCGATCTCGGCGCGGGTCAGGCGCAGGCTGATCTGATCGGAGCGCAGGCCGCGCGCGGCCAGCGAAGCCGCCCAGTACTGCAGGAAGGCCACGACCCGCGCGTCTGCCGGCAGCGTGCACAGGGCGATCAGCGTGTCGCGGTCGCGCACGATCTCGTGGCTCATGGCCTCGTGCACGAGGGCCATCAGCTTGGGGTGGCGGCTGCAGGCCTGCAGCAGGGCTTCGTAGCGCACGGTCCAGACCTCGCCGGTGTCCATCGCAATCGCCTCGCAGGCATAGTGGCCCTCGGCGATCGCACTGAAGCCCAGCCAGTCGCCGCGAAAGCGCAGCCCGACCACCTGCTCGCGGCCATCCGCCGACAGGCTGATCAGCTTGAACAGGCCTGAATTCAGCAGGTGCAGGTTGGTCAGCGGCTCGCCGGCGCGGTAGAGCACATCGCCGGCATGCACGACGCGGCGCTTGGGTTCGAGCACGGCGGCGATGAGCTGCAGCAACTCGGTCGCACGTTGACCGCAGCCCCTGGTCAGGTCGCCCGAGGCCTGGCGACGGGCTGGGCTGTGGCCGGCTGAGGTGTGGGCGGTCTGGGTGTACATGCGCTGCTCCGTGTGGGGATCGATGGAAGGCATGCTAGGCAGGCCGTGACACCGGAGAAGCAATGCGCGGCATCGCTTGGTCGCGCTGCGTAACAGTGCGTGAACCGATGGTGACTGTCCCCTGACCATCGGTCGTGTGGCCGCGGTTTGACGGTGGTCAAACGGCGCACCGTCGCCTTCGCTACGCTCGCCGCCATGTGTTCATCACCTCGTCCAGGCGCCGCCGGTGCCGACTTCGCCGACGTCAGGGATGCCGCAGCCCTGATGCGGCAGGCGCGAGCCCTCGCCGGGGCCGGCGACGGCTCGGTGCGCCTGCTCAGCGGCAAGCGCCTGGCGCTGCTGTCGCCGTGCAAGGGCGACCACAGTGCGCTGGAGTTCGTCCAGGCCGCCACGGCGCTTGGCGCGCATGTCTCGGTGGTCCAGCCCGGGCTGAGCGCCCGCAGCAGCGAGCGCGAGATCGACGAGACGGCGCGGATGCTCGGTCAGCTCTACGACGCGGTCGAATGCCAGCATTTGCCGGCCGCCTTGGTGGGTCGGCTGGCGCGCAGCGCGGGCATCCCGGTGTTCGCGGGCCTGGCCACCGCCGAGCATCCGATCACCGCTCTGGCCGACGCGCTGGACGGCGAGGTGCCGCCGGACGAGCAGCGCTGCCGCATCCTGCAAGCGGCGCTGCTGATCAGCATCAGTTGATCTCGGCGCCCCGATCGGACGGGACCGGCCCGGGCGCGACGGCGGGGTGAGGCGCCGGATGGCTTGCGCTGAAAATCAGCACGGCCCGGCGGTCGACGCTCGAGGGAATACCGCCGTAGTCAACGCGGCGACCAGGTGTCCAGGAAACCCCGGGGCGATTCATGCCACGTACGGAACTGTTGAGGCAGCAGGCCCGGGCGCGCCGGGCACAACTTGACTTGGCCGGCGGCAGAATCGCCGTCAGCCGCGAGCGCCGGGATGGCCTGCTGCACACGATGTCGGCACCCGGCGGCGACTTCAGCGGCGCGCTCGCCCTGCTGACGGCCTTCGCCGAGGCCCAGCCCGGTAGCGACGATGCCGAACAAGCCCTGAAGGCCTACGAGCAACTCGGCGACTCCAACCGCTGGGCCGTGCGCGACATCGAACAGCAAGCCCGTCAGTTGCATGCCTTCGCCGTTCTGCACCGTGCCGCCGGCCACACCAGCCTCGGCCGCGCGTTGACAGAGCAGTTGATCGAGCTGCGCCAGCGCATCGACGCTCCCGACAGCCCAGGGTTGGAGCAGGCGCGCCGTTTGCTTCGCTAGGGCCACGGCTCGCCCGCCATGGCGCGGCGATGCCCCTGGCCAGCACGGTATTCGCGACTCAGCGGCAGGGCATGGCTGAGCGCGTCGTGCCGCAAGGCTCAAGCGGCCGGCGCGGCCCTCGGCCTACGCGGGCTGCGTGGCTGGCTGAATGGCCAAAAGCTGTATATATTTACAGTATTAAACCGCCCGCGCTCATCGCGCCTGCTCAGCCCAGCCTGGTGCCTCTGGAGTCGATCAAGGGCCGCGGCAGTGCGAGCGCAATGCCGCACCGCTTCACGCAGCGGCGGCGGGAGCAGGTCGACGATGGCTGGGGCACGCTCGAGCAGCAGGCCGCCGAGGAGCGGCTGGCGCCCGCGACCCACATCATCGAGGAGCAGGCCAGGGCAATCGTCACTAGCAACCAGTCGCCGGATATCAGCTTCGACTACTCCATCAATCCCTACCGGGGCTGCGAGCATGGCTGCATCTACTGCTTCGCGCGGCCCACGCACAGCTACCTGAACCTGTCGCCCGGCCTCGATTTCGAGACGCGCATCATCGCCAAGGTCAATGCGGCCGAGCGGCTACGCGAGACGCTCGCCAGTCCGCGTTATGTGCCGCGCTCGCTGGTGCTGGGCACGGCGACCGATGCCTACCAGCCGGTGGAAAGGCGGCTGGGCATCACACGGGGTGTCGTCGAAGTGCTGGCCGAGGCCCGGCACCCGTTCTCCGTCGTCACCAAGTCCTCGGGCATCGAGCGCGAGCTGGACCTGATCGCGCCGATGGCGGCGCAGGGCCTGGTGTCGGTCTACCTGTCCGTGACGACGCTGGACCACGAGCTCGCGCGCATCCTGGAGCCGCGCGCGGCGGCGCCGGCGCGGCGGCTGCGCACGATCCAGGCCCTCGCCGAGGCGCGTGTTCCGGTGGGCGTGAGCATCTCGCCGGTCATTCCCTTCATCAACGAGCCCGAGCTGGAACGCATCGTCGAGGCCGCCGCTGCGGCAGGTGCGAGCAGCGCCTTCAGCATTCCCTTGCGCCTGCCCTGGGAGGTGAACCCGCTGTTTCAGGACTGGTTGCAACGCCATTTCCCGGACCGCGCCGCGCGGGTGATGGCGCGCGTGAGGGAGATGCGGGGCGGGCGGGACAACGATGCTCGCTTCGGCACGCGCTTCACCGGCGAGGGCGTCTGGGCCGAGCTGCTGCGCGCTCGTTTGCAGCGCGCCACGCGCAAGCACGGCATGCGCACCGAGCGGCGGCCGGTCGAACTGGGCCTGTTCCGGCGGCCAAACCGCATGCCGCCGCCAGCACAAGGCCAACTGTTCTAGAACGGGCAGCCGGTCGCCCGCAGATCCGGCCCTGGGCCTCGGTGCGGCGTTCGTCAGCCGTGGGCGCGGCGCCTCAGGCGGGCGCCGTCGCAGCGGTTCGCAAGGCCACGCCGCCGGTGGCACGCGACGCCTTGGTCGGGCCGCCGGCCATCGGCTTCACATAGCGGCCATGCAGCGCCTCGATGCGCTGCGTCAGCTCGGCCTCGCCGTCGATCTTCTCGGCATGGCGCTTGAGCACCAGGCCCGCCATGTCGATGAGCTTGGCGTTGCGCGTGATTTCGCCCTGCTGGATCAGCAGTTCGACGGCGGCCTTGGCGCTGCCGCGCATCGCATAGCGCATGGCCGTCTCCGCGACGTTGAAGATCTGGTGATGGCAGCCGCGGTACTGCTCGGCCGCGCCCAAATGCCCCTCGGTCATCGCGACGAGGATCTCGGTGCTGGCCTTGGTCGTGCAGTGACGCACGCCCAACTCGCGCAGGATGGGCAACATCTCCTCGAGTTCGACCTCCTGGCTGGACAGGCGGATCCACAGCGCGGTCAGCAGCGACGATGCCTCGAGGTCAAAGTCACCCGAGTCAGCGTCCTCGCTCAACTCGCGCGCGACCACGAGGGCCTGGCCGACGCGGCGGTCGAGCAGGTAGGAGAGGCCGCGGAAGACCAGGGCGAAGCGCCGCAAACGAACGGAACCCGGTGCGCGCTCGATCGCGGCCGACAGCGCATCGTGGGCGTACTTGAAGCCCTTGAAGTCCTTGGCATCGAAGCGCAGCAAGCCGATCAGCACCAGGCTGAGCATGTCGAACAGCTTGGAGCGCAGGCCCAGCGACATGGCCCGCTCCAGCATCTTGAGCGCTTCGCTGCGCTGGCCGGCGTAAAAGCCCAGCGTGCCGCAACGCTGCAAGCGCAGCAGGCATCCCGGGGTCAGGGTGGCCGCGGTCTGATAGGTTTTCAGCGCCTCTTGCAGCTCGCCCTGTTCCATTTGCACATGGCCCATCAGGTCGTAGGAATCGGCGTAATCGGGCAGCTCGCCGATCAGGTTTTCCAGCGTGCGTCTTGCCGCCTGCAGCTTGCCGCTGCCGAGCTCGGTGCGCGCAACGCCCAGCCGCGCCCACGGGACGGTCTTGGCGGCGATGATGGCTTCGTACAGGCTGCGCGCGTCGTCATAGCGCTTGAGCCTGAGCAGCAGCTCGGCGCCGATGCGCGCCGCGTAGAGCCAGTATTTGCCCTTGGCCTCGAAGCGAGCCAGGCAGAGGTTGGCCGCGGTCTCAAAGTCCTGGTTTTCGATCGCCTCGAAGATGTCCCTGAGCACGCGCTTGCGCAGGCGGGCACTTGCCAGCCGCTCGGCGAGGTTGGCGCTGGTGTAGGGCTTGATCAGGTAGGCGTCCAGCGCAGCTTCGGCCGCTTCGGCCACCTTGGCATAGGTGGCCTCGCTGGTGACCATGCAGAAGACCGTGGAATAGGGCAGCAGCCCCTCGCGCCGCAACTCGTCGAGCAGGTCCTGACCCGAGGTGTCGCTGACATCGAAGTGGTAATCGCACAGCACGATGTCGAAGGTCTGATGCTCCAGCATCACGCGCGCGTCCTTGACGCGGGGCGTCTGGCGCACGGTACCCACACCGAGATCGCGCAGCTGGGCCGACATCAGGCTGCGCGAATTGGCGTTGCTGTCGATGATCAGCGCCGTTGCGTCCTGAATGGTGTCGTCCATCAAAAACATGACCAACCCCTGGGCCGTGCAAGGCGGCGCGCTATGAGCGTGGCGGTCGATGAAGCGATCACTTATGGGTTATCAGCGTGACAGTCGATTCACTTTAGAGGTTTTGCGTTCCGGGATGTGAGATGTTTTCCCCGCGCTGCCGGCGCGTGGCGTGATTTAAGGCGCAGCCCGCTCCGGCGTGCGCGCAGCGCTGTCAGGCCATAGCCACAGCGTCGGCCCGAGCGCTGCCAGCGCTGCCGTGTGGGCGCGGTGCCGCGCTCTACTTGAACAGGTCTTTGACGCGATCGGTCCAGCTCTTCGCATTGGGCGAGTGGCGGTCGCCTCCGTCCCGCAGGCTCTTGTCGAGCTCCTTGAGCAGCTTGCGCTGGTGCTCGGTGAGCTTGACCGGCGTCTCGACGGCAATGTGGCAGTACAGGTCGCCGGGGTAGCTTGACCGCACGCCCTTGATGCCCTTGCCACGCAGCCGGAAGGTCTTGCCATGCTGGCTGCCCTCGGGCAACTCGATTTCGGCCTTGCCACCCAGCGTCGGCACCTCGATCGTGCCGCCCAGCGCCGCGGTGATCATCGACACCGGCATCGTGCAGTGCAGGTCGTCGCCATCGCGCTCGAAGATGTCGTGCTGCTTGATCCGGATCTCGATGTAGAGATCGCCGCTCGGCCCGCCGTTGACGCCGGGCTCGCCATTGCCCGCGGAGCGGATGCGCATGCCCTCGTTGATGCCGGCCGGGATCTTGACCTCCAGCGTCTTGGTCTTCTTGACCTTGCCCTGGCCGTTGCAGGCCATGCAGGGGTCGGGAATGATCTTGCCGCTGCCGTGGCAGTGCGGGCAGGTCTGCTGGATGCTGAAGAAGCCCTGGCGCATGTGCACCGTGCCGGAGCCGCCGCAGGAGCCGCAGGTCTTGGCGCTGGTGCCGGGCTTGGCACCCGTGCCGCCGCAGGTCTCGCAGCCTTCCCAGCTCGGGATGCGGATCTGCGTTTCCTTGCCGCGGGCAGCTTCCTCGAGCGTGATTTCCATCGCGTAACTGAGGTCGCTGCCACGGTAGACCTGCTGGCCGGCCGCACCACGCCGCGCACCGGCAGCCCCGCCGAAGATGTCTCCAAAGATGTCGCCGAAGGCCTCGGCGAAGCCGCCGAAGCCTTCCGCACCGGGGCCTCCCCGCCCGGCGCCCATGTTGGGGTCGACGCCGGCATGGCCGTACTGGTCATAGGCCACGCGCTTTTGCGCGTCGGACAGCATCTCGTAGGCCTCCTTGGCCTCCTTGAACTGCTCCTCGGCCTTCTTCGCCCCGTCGCCCTGGTTGCGGTCGGGGTGGTACTTCATCGCCAGCTTGCGGTAAGCCTTCTTGATGTCGTCTTCCGTCGCGTTCTTGGCGACGCCGAGGACTTCGTAGTAATCGCGTTTGGAGGCCATCCGGACCCTCTTTCAAAAACAAAAGCCCGGGCGCGCCATGCGGTCCCGGGCTGGGTTCGTGCGGGACTTACTTGCTGTCCTTGACTTCCTTGAACTCGGCGTCCACCACGTTGTCGTCGACCGGACGCTTGGCCTCGGCATGCGGCTGCGGTTGCTCGGCGGCACCCGCTGCGGCTGCGGCGGCGGCCTGCGCGCCCTGGGCGTCGGCGTACATCTTCTCGCCGAGCTTCTGGCTGGCGGTCATCAGGGCTTCGGTCTTGGCCTCGATGTCGGCCTTGTCGTCGCCCTTGATGGCCTCTTCCAGCGCCTTGGCGGCGGCTTCGATCTTGTCCTTTTCGCCGGCCTCGAGCTTGTCGCCATGCTCGGACAGCGACTTGCGCACGCTGTGCACCATGCCATCGGCCTGGTTGCGGGCGGTGACGAGTTCGACCTTCTTCTTGTCCTCGGCGGCGTTGGCCTCGGCGTCCTTCACCATCTTCTCGATCTCGGCCTCGCTCAGGCCCGAGTTCGCCTTGATGGTGATCTTGTTTTCCTTACCGGTGCCCTTGTCCTTGGCGCCGACGTGCAGGATGCCGTTGGCGTCGATGTCGAAGCTCACCTCGATCTGGGGCACGCCGCGCGGCGCCGGCGGGATGCCTTCGAGGTTGAACTCGCCCAGCGACTTGTTGGCCTGGGCCAGCTCGCGCTCGCCCTGGTAGACCTTGATGGTCACGGCCGGCTGGTTGTCGTCGGCGGTCGAGAAGGTCTGGCTGAACTTGGTCGGGATGGTCGTGTTCTTCTTGATCATCTTCGTCATCACGCCGCCGAGCGTCTCGATGCCGAGCGACAGCGGGGTGACGTCGAGCAGCAGCACGTCCTTGCGCTCGCCGCCCAGGACCTGGCCCTGGATGGCCGCGCCGACGGCGACGGCTTCGTCGGGGTTCACGTCACGGCGCGGCTCCTTGCCGAAGAACTCCTTGACCTTCTCCTGCACCTTGGGCATGCGGGTCATGCCGCCGACCAGGATGACGTCATCGATGGCGCTCACGGCGACACCGGCGTCCTTGATGGCGGTGCGGCAGGGCGCGATGGTGCGCTCGATCAGCTCGTCCACCAGCGACTCCAGCTTGGCGCGGGTGAGCTTGACGTTCAGGTGCTTGGGGCCGGTCGCATCGGCGGTGATGTAGGGCAGGTTGACGTCGGTTTGCGAGCTGTTGGACAGCTCGATCTTGGCCTTCTCGGCGGCTTCCTTCAGGCGCTGCAGGGCCAGCACGTCCTTGGTCAGGTCGACGCCCTGTTCCTTTTTGAACTCGGCAATGATGTAGTCGATGATGCGCTGGTCGAAGTCCTCGCCGCCGAGGAAGGTGTCGCCGTTGGTCGACAGCACTTCGAACTGCATCTCGCCATCGACATCGGCGATCTCGATGATCGAGATGTCGAAGGTGCCGCCGCCGAGGTCATAGACGGCGATCTTGCGGTCGCCCTTGCCGTGCTTGTCCAGGCCGAAGGCCAGGGCCGCGGCAGTGGGCTCGTTGATGATGCGCTTGACGTCCAGGCCGGCGATGCGGCCGGCGTCCTTGGTGGCCTGGCGCTGGGCGTCGTTGAAGTAGGCCGGCACCGTGATGACGGCCTCGGTCACTTCCTCGCCGAGGTAGTCCTCGGCGGTCTTCTTCATCTTGCGCAGCACCTCGGCGCTGACCTGCGGCGGGGCCAGCTTCTTGCCGCGCACTTCCACCCAGGCGTCGCCGTTGTCGGCGGCGGCGATGGTGTAGGGCATCAGGTCGATGTCCTTCTGCACTTCCTTCTCGGAGAACTTGCGGCCGATCAGGCGCTTGACCGCGTAGAGCGTGTTCTTGGGGTTGGTGACGGCCTGGCGCTTGGCCGAGGCGCCGACAAGGATCTCGCCGTCTTCCTGGTAGGCAATGATGGACGGCGTCGTGCGTGCACCCTCGGCGTTCTCGATCACGCGGGTGCTGTTGCCTTCCATGACCGCGACGCACGAGTTGGTGGTGCCGAGGTCAATGCCGATGATCTTTCCCATTTTTTTGCTCCTGAAGAGAATGCGTGGATGCTGTTCGATTTGTGGATAACTTCGCCGTCTTCAAGAGACGGCGAGCTGTGAATTACTTGGGTGCGGAAACGGTGACCAGGGCCGGCCGCAGCACCCGGTCGGCGATCAGAAAGCCCTTCTGCAGCACGGTGACGACGGTGTTGGCGTCCTGCGTGGGCGCCGGTACGACCGAGATCGCCTGGTGCTGGTGCGGATCGAACTTGGTGCCCTGGCCGGGGTTGATCTCGATCACCTTGTTGCGCTCGAGTGCGCTGGCGAGCTGACGGCGGGTGGCGTGCACGCCTTCCAGCACGGTCTCGACGCTTGCGTTCGGCGTGGCGATGGCGGCTTCCAGGCTGTCCATGATGGGCAGCATGGCCTCGGCGAAGCTCTCGACCGCGAACTTGCGGGCCTTGCTGATGTCCTCATCGGCGCGGCGGCGCACATTTTCGACCTCGGCCTTGGCGCGCAGGTAGGCGTCGCTCATCTCGGCGAGGCGTTGTTTCTGGCCTTCCAGCTCGGCCAGCAGGGTCTCGGGGTTCAGCTCGGCGGCCGTCGGTTCGGGGGCGGTGCCGGCCGCGTCTTCGGGCGTGGGGGTATCGGTCGTCATGGCAGATAGGTTCGGAACCGCGCGGATATGGGGCGCGATGTCCCGGTTTCAAGAGGGGAGATGGCGAGGGTGGATCCGGGTCAACCCGGAGAGATGTCGTCGATCGAGACCGACCAGCGGTCCCACTCGGCCAGGCGTCGCCGGTCCTGCTTGGTCGGGCGGCCCTGAACGATGGTGGCGGCCGGCTCAGGCGCCAGCCGCCTCGCCTCGGCCGCGGCCTCCCGGGCGGTGATGCTGGCCGCCGTCTCGGCATAGAGCAATTGCGCCTGTGGCGCCGGGCCCCGTTGGTTCGACAGGCCGCGCACCTCGATCTCGCGGCTCACCCCACCGATGCGGATGCTCAAGACATCGCCCACGCGCACATCGCGCGCCGGCTTGACCGGCTGGCCGCTCACGCGGACCCGGCCCAGGTTGATCTCGTCCACCGCCAGCGCACGGGTCTTGTAGAAGCGTGCCGCCCAGAGCCATTTGTCCAGCCGCATGCTGGCCAGCGCTTCGCTCACTGCGGTGCTCCCGCGGCCAAGGCGCGCTCCCGTTGCCGGGCCAGCTCGGTCGGGTCGGGCAAGGCCGTGGGCCAGCCCTGCAGGTGGCGCTCGGCGATTGAGGCCAGCGCGCGGATGCCGGCCGGATGGTCGTTCAGGCAGGGGATGTAGCCGAAGCGCTGTCCGCCGGCGTGCAAAAAGGCTTCGCGGGCTTCCTGGTTGATCTCCTCCAGCGTTTCCAGGCAGTCGGCCGAGAAGCCCGGGCAGATGAGGTCCACCGACTTGCAGCCACCCTGGGCCAGCGCGACCAGGCTGGGCTCGGTATAGGGCTCCAGCCACTTGGCCTTGCCGAACCGGCTCTGGAAGGTCACCAGCCATTCACCGCCCTGCAAGCCGAGCGCCTCGGCCAGCAGCCGCCCGGTCTTCAGGCATTCGCAGTGGTAGGGGTCGCCGAGATGCAGCGTGCGTTCGGGCATGCCATGAAAGCTCATCACGAGCTTCTCGGTGCGCCCCTCGCGCTGCCAGTGCTCGCGCACGGTCTGGGCCAGCGCGGCAATGTAGGCGGGGTCGTCATGGTAGCGGTTGATGAAGCGCAATTCGGGCAGGTGGCGGGTCTGCAGTGCCCAGCGGGCCACGTCGTCGATGACGCTGGCGGTGGTAGCGCCGGAGTACTGCGGGTAGGCCGGCAGCACCAGCACGCGGCGCACGCCTTCGCGCTTGAGGGCGTCCAGCTGCGCGGCGATGGCCGGCTGGCCGTAGCGCATCGCATAGGCCACGCGCACCCGGTGGCCGCGCTCGCCCAGCAACCCCTGCAGCAGCTTGGCCTGCTTCTCGGTCCAGACCTTGAGCGGCGAGCCCTCGGGCGTCCAGACGGTCGCGTACTTGGCGGCCGACTTGGCCGGCCGTACGCGCAGGATGATGCCGTGCAGGATGAAGGCCCAGACCAGCTTGGGGATCTCGACGACGCGCGGGTCGGCGAGGAACTGGGCCAGGTAGCGGCGCAGGGCGGCAGCAGTCGGCGCCTCGGGTGTGCCGAGGTTGCACAGCAGCACGGCGACGTCGGTCGCTAGCGGGCCAACGGGTGCAGCGCCGTGGCGCTGCGGCGGTTCGGGTAGGAAGGGGGGCATCGGGTTGGGAAAAGGGTCAGCGCCGCGAGCGCGGGCCGCCGAAGGGCTGGGGCTCGGTGTCGGCGAAATGCAGCACCTCGAAGCGCACGCTGGGCGACTGCTGCTCGCCGGGCGGGCCGCCCAGGCCGATAGTGCCGCTGCCGTGCAGCGTGCAGTTGCCACGCTTGAGGCTGAGCAGTTCGCCCGAGTCGCCAAAGCGCACATAAGTCCCGTTGTACGACAGATCCGTCAGCTCGAAGCTGCTGCCCTGCCAATCGATGCGGGCATGCGAGCGTGACACGCGCGCATCGGTGATGCAGTAGGTGGCCTGCACGCTGCGGCCGAGCACGACCGGCATGTTGAGGATGTCGAAGACGCGGTCCAGGTCACCCCAGACCAGCCGCATGCCATCGGGCTCGGTCGAACGCATCGGCTCGCCGAACTGGGTTGCGGCCGAGTCGGCCGCGGCGAGCGGCGCGGCATCCATGCGGTAGACATGGACCGGCTCGATGCGGCCACGCACCGAGATGCGGTCGAGGCTGCGAAAGCGCCCCTTGGAGGCGTGGTGCAGGCCGCCGAGCACTTCGGCGGTGATCAGGATTTCGCCATCGCCGGCGTGGTCGATCAGACGCGCCGCCACATTAACAGCGTCGCCGAAACAGTCGCCATTGAGCTCGACCACCTCGCCGCGCGCGAGTGCCACCTGCAGCCGCAGCGCCAGCATTGCAGGGTTATTGAGGCGCCGGGCACGCTGCACGGTGCGCTCCAGCATGTCTTGCATGCGCTGGGCGGCACGCACGCCGTCTCGCGGCGTTTCGAAAGCGGCCATCAGGCCGTCGCCCAGCGTCTTGATCAGGTGGCCGCCGCTCTCCAGCACGGCCTCGCTGATCTGGCTGACCGTTTGCGTGACCAGGCCGCTTGCCTCGGCATTGCCCAGGGACTCGTAGAGGCCCGTGCTGCCACGCAGGTCGGCGAAGAGGACGGTGCGCTCGCGAATCGCGGTCATGGACTCAAGTTTAGGGCGCAAAAAATGAAGGCCGGATGAGGACCGGCCTTCAGTCGAGGTGCGTCGTCGCGGCCACGCTGCTGTGCGCTGCGGCGAACCGCACCCTGCTTCTAGCCTTAGAGGTTGTCCAGATAGGTGCGCAACTTGTCCGAGCGGCTCGGGTGCTTGAGCTTGCGGATGGCTTTGGCCTCGATCTGGCGGATGCGCTCACGGGTGACGTCGAACTGCTTGCCGACTTCTTCCAGCGTGTGGTCGCTCTGCATCTCGATGCCGAAGCGCATGCGCAGCACCTTGGCTTCGCGCGGGGTCAGGCTGTCGAGGATGTCCTTCACCACGTCACGCAGGCCGGCCTGCATGGCGGCCTCGATCGGCGCGGTGTTGTTGGTGTCCTCGATGAAGTCGCCCAGGTGGCTGTCGTCGTCGTCCCCGATCGGCGTTTCCATGGAGATCGGCTCCTTGGCGATCTTCATGATCTTGCGGATCTTGTCCTCGGGGATCTCCATCTTCTCGGCCAGCGTCGGCGCGTCCGGCTCGTAACCGAACTCCTGCAGGTGCTGGCGCGAGATCCGGTTCATCTTGTTGATCGTCTCGATCATGTGCACCGGGATGCGGATGGTGCGGGCCTGGTCGGCGATCGAGCGGGTGATGGCCTGGCGGATCCACCAGGTGGCATAGGTCGAGAACTTGTAGCCGCGGCGGTATTCGAACTTGTCCACCGCCTTCATCAGGCCGATGTTGCCTTCCTGGATCAGGTCGAGGAACTGCAGGCCGCGGTTGGTGTACTTCTTGGCGATGGAAATGACCAGGCGCAGGTTGGCCTCGATCATTTCCTTCTTGGCGTCACGCGAGGCCTTCTCGCCCTCGTTCATGCGCTTGTTGATGTCCTTCAGGTCATCCAGCGGCACGACGGCCTTGGCCTGGATGTCGATCAGCTTCTGCTGCAGTTCCTGCACCGGCGGCAGGTTGCGGCTGAGGATGACGCTGTAGGGCTTGCCAGCGGCGACTTCCTTCTCGGCCCACTTCAGGTTGAGCGCGTTGGGCGGGAAGGTCTTGATGAAGTGCTCTTGCGGCATGCCGCACTTGTCGACCACGATCTTGCGCAGTTCGCGCTCATAGCGGCGCACGTCGTCGACCTGGCTGCGCAGGATGTCGCACAGCTTCTCGATGGTCTTGACGGTAAAGCGGATCGTCATCAGCTCGGCGCTGATGGCCTGCTGGGCCTTGTTGTAGGCCGGCGACTTGTAGCCTTCCTTCTCGAAGGCCTTGCGCATCTTGTCGAAGCTGACCGACATCGAATCCAGCTTCACCAGCGCGGCGTTCTTCAGCTCTTCGAGCTTCTTGGTCAGCGCCTTGGAACCGCCGTTGCCGTCGTCGTCGTCCTCTTCGTCGAACTCGTCGAAGTCTTCCTCGGCCACGTAGTCGTCGGCCTCGTCTTCGGCGACGAAGCCGTCGACGACGTCGGAGATCTGCATCTCGCCGGCACGGATCTTGGTGGCGTACTCCAGGATGTGGGCGATCGTCGTCGGCGAGGCCGAGATGGCCAGCATCATGGCCTGCAGGCCGCCTTCGATGCGCTTGGCGATCTCGATTTCGCCTTCGCGGGTCAGCAGTTCGACCGTGCCCATCTCGCGCATATACATGCGCACCGGGTCGGTCGTGCGGCCGAACTCGGAGTCCACCGTGGACAGCGCGGCTTCTGCGGCTTCCTCGGCTTCCTCTTCGGTCGACGTGGTCGTGGCGTTGCCCTGGATCAGCAGTGTGGCGGCGTCGGGCGCCTGCTCGTAGACCGCAATGCCCATGTCGTTGAGCATCGACACGATGGCCTCGAGGATTTCCTCGTTGACCAGCTTCTCGGGCAGGTGGTCGTTGATTTCCTGATGCGTCAAGAAGCCGCGCGTCTTGCCCATCTTGATGAGGGTCTTCAGCTCCGTGCGGCGCTTGACGGCTTCCTCTTCGGTCAGGGCGGTCTCTTCCAGGCCGAACTCGC
>RXJV01000072.1 GCA_003963075.1 Burkholderiales bacterium | reverse complement strand
TGCTTGCCCATCTTGTAGGCCGGCACATGGATCTGGATGAACGAACCGGGCCGGTAGTCAGGGCCGAGCTTGTCCTTGGGCAGCAGCACGACCTCCCGCAAGAAAGGCGACAGCGCACGGACACTTTCGACTTCGGCATCGTGCACGGCCCCGAGTTCGGCACCACCGCGGACTTCGATGTCCAGGTTGCGGTCGATCTTGAGATTGCAGGCCAGACGGCAGCCGGCTTCTATCCTCGACGGCGAAAGGAGCGCGCGGTCAGCGCTGGTTGCGTCGGGAGCTGCTCCGCGCACGCGCACCTCGCACAGACCGCAGGTCTGGCCACCACCGCAGTTGGACGGCAGCTGCAGCCCTTGCTGGGCCAGCGCGGAGAACACGGTGTCGCCGGCGTGGGCACGCACGCTGCGCAGGCGACTGCCATCCGGCGCATGGATCATCAGCGCCCGGGTGCCGCGCCACCGCTTCGGGATGAAGTCGGCCAGGCTGAAGCTCGTGAACAGCAACCAGATACCGCTCAGCGCCAGCCAGAATCCACCGACGGCCGCACTGACCACGAGCGGATTGTTGAAGTCCTGGCGTCCGCTGTAGTCCATGATGTGGAGCATCCAGAAGAAGTCGAACAGCCGCCAGGTCTTGTTGCGGTGCTCCAGCACGTCGCCCTGCAAGGTCAGGTAGACGGTGGTGTCTTCTGCGTCCGCGAAGGCGACGCGCCATACCTTGCCGTCGTGAGCACGAGTCTCCAGGGACTTGTCGACGAGCTCCGCTGACTTCACCGCGCCCGGGCCGCGGTACGAGGCCTGCGCGAGGCGCTGAGCCAGGGCGGCATCGAGCTCGACCCGCTGGCCGCTGTGAGCGTCGATCAACTGGGTCGACTTCTCGCTGACCAGCCGATAGACGGGGCGGTCCATCAACCAGCCTGTGGAGGCCACCTGGGTCAGGGTGCGTTCCTGCGTCAGAAGGCTACTCACCGGTTGAACGTCCTGAGGCCAGGCCTTCTTGGCGGCCGCCGGCGCTCGGAACTCCCGCCCGCGTACCTTCTCGGCGTCGAGAAGACTCATCACCAGCCCGCTGCACATCCACAGCACGAGCTGCAGGCCGATCAGCAAACCGATCCACTTGTGGATCTTGCGCATCCAGGGGGTCATGGCTGTGCCCTCCGACGGAAGCTGTAGAACACGAGCCAGGCGCCGCTCAGAGCAAACACCAGCCCGGTGCCGGCCGCGACGCGCAGCAGGTTGTTGTTGACGTCGTCGCGGGTGTCGTAGTCCATGATGTGGAACATCCACAGAAAGTCGAACCAGCGCCAGAGATCGTGACGGCGGGCCAGCAGGTCGCCCGTGTCCGGCGAGAAGTACAGCGTCGTGTTGGATCGGTCATCGAAGCGGACGGCCCACATCGGCACCGGCCGCTTCGCCACCTCCTGGGGTGCCTGCGTGATCCAGGTCACCTCGCGGATTTCAGCCTCACCCTGGTAGATGTCCTTGGCGCGCGCAACGATTTGCTCCCTTGCCAACGGGCTCAGCACATTGCCTGTTCGCGCGTCAACAAGCGTTGCCTTGCCGCCGGCCCGCAGCTCGTAGACCTCCTTGCCCAAGAACTTCTTGAGCTTCATCGACTCGAAGCCGGGGCGGATCTTGGCGAGTTGCTCGATGTCCAGCCGCTCGCTGACCTGGTCGAGAGGGCCATCGAAGACATGGGCGAGGTGGTCGCCATGGATCACCTCGAGCGAGATTGCGGTCATGTACAGGCCACTGACCATCCAGAGCAAGGCCTGGACGCCAATGACAAGGCCAATCCATTTGTGGGCTCGGCGCACCCAGAAGGGTAGGTTCATAGGAGATGTCTCACTGCATTTGATACGTCACGGGGCACCGCGGGGCAAACCGCGGCGCCCCGCTGGACTTACCAGCGATAGCCGGCGCGAACGTGCCAGCGACGACCTTGGAGGTCATAGGTCATCGTGTCGGTGTTCGCATCGGTATAGGACTTGACGAACGGCGCCTTCTTGTCGAGCAGATTGTCGACACCGACAGCGAAGTCCAGCTGCTTGCTGTAGGCGTACTTCAGCTGCGCCGAGTGGTAGGTGATCGCCGGTGCCTTGGCCCCGATGTCCGTCGGTGCGGCATTGATGTCGTCGGCCGAGCCGATGTACTGCAGGGTGTAGGCCCCCGACCATGCCCCCTTGGCCACCGTCAACGAGGTCAGCGAACGCCACTGCGTGTAGCTGCCTCGGCCGCCGGTTGTCTTGTTGGTGTAGTCGATGGCAGCGGCGCCTGGGAACGGACGGACCTGGTAGTTCTTCAGGTGCGACACCTCTGCATTGATCGTGCTCGTGAAACCGCCGAGGCTGAACTCGTACAGGCCGCCCACGTCGAAGCCGGATATCTTCTCGTCAGCGGCGTTGACCGGTTGCGAGGACAGGAAGTCGATCTCTCCAGTGGTCTTGTTGCGCGTGAAGCTGGAAGAGCTGCAGAAGATGTGCGTGAGGCCCGGCGTGTTGTAGCAAGTCGCCAGCTTCGTCGATCCGGCCACGCTCTGGATCGCGTTGGTCACCTTGATGTTGTAGTAGTCCAGCGTCAGGGTGAGGGTCTTCATCGGAGCCCAGACCACACCTGCGGTCATGGTCTTGGCGTCTTCAGGCTCGAGCTTGGGATTGCCGCCCACCGTCGTGAGGATGGTGTTGCCCAGCTGCTTGAAGCCTGCGGGAACGCCAGCCGCCTTGCAGTTCTGCGACACGACGGACGAGGCGGGTAGGGTGCTCCAGTTGCTGCAGGGGTCGGTCGTCGTCAGGTTGCCTTCCGACACGCCGCCGTAGAGCTCGGGGATGTTCGGGACACGGAACGCCGAGGACACGTTGCTCCGGAACTTCAGGCTCGGGACCACCTGCCAGTCCAGACCGGCCTTGTAGGTGCTCTTGGAGCCGAACAAGCTGTAGTCAGAGAAGCGCGCCGCGGTGTTGAACTGCAGCGACTCGACGAAGGGCAGGCGCTTGAGCAGCGGCACGGCCAGTTCCGCATAGACCTCGCGCGCCGTGTACGTGCCAGAGATCGGATCTTGCCGGTTGGTGTTGGCCACGCCGATGACAGTCAGGTTGTCGGGGTTGCGCCAGCCGCTTTCCTTGCGAACTTCTGCACCTGCTGCAAATCCCACCGGTCCGGCAGGCAGCGTGAACAGCTCGCCGCTGATGTTGGCGCTGATGCTCTTCTGGTCATTGCCGCCGGTGTCGCGCGTCGTCGCGAGGATGTAGCGCAGCACCTCGGGTGTCAGGTTGCCGTAGCCGAGGTAGTTGCCGCAGGGAATTGCAGCGCCAGGTGCCGTGCTGCACTTGGTGCGGTCCAGCGTCTGGTCGACCCGGTCCAGGTTGGCTACGTTGGTCGTGCCATCCACACCGGTGTTGCGTCCCCAGTTGACTGCCGCGGACCAGTCCCAGTTGTCGCCGATGCTGCCCTTCACGCCGGCCACGACGCGGAAGATGTTCGACTCCTGGGAGAAGGTGCGGGTGCCGGCTTCCTCCAAGCGTCGACGTTCGAGAACGAGGCTCTTGCCGGTGGGGTTGGTGGGATGGTTGGCCGCGATGTTGATGGGTCGGTAGACACCCAGCGATCCAGGCGTGGCCAACTGGTTGGACTCGCGATGCGAAAACAGCATCTCGGTGAACAGCTGGGTGTCTTCGGTCAGCTTCACGGTGCCGAAGGCGCTCAGACCCAGGCGCTTGATCGGGTTGACCGCGTTCAGCGCCGGGTTGCTGTTGTAGTTGTGCTTGGCGGCAGAGTAGGGCTCATACGCACTCGGATTGCCCCCCGGCGTCTGGTTGAAGTTGACACGGGTGCCGTCGGCCAGGCGGGCCCGCCCGCCGATGGTGGCGGAACTGCCGACACATTCGAGCTTGCCGTTGACTTCGCCGAGGCCGCATGGCGCGCGGGTGGCCATGTTGATGGCGCCGCTCTCCGAGTAGTTGATGCCGGTGACGAGCGAGCCGCCGGCCGCCTGCAGCCCCCATGACAGATCGATGGCCTTCTCGTCGCCGTCGCCTCGCGTGGTCTCGCCGTAGCGCGCAGAGGCCTCCACGCCCTTCAGACCGGTCTTGGTGATGATGTTGACCACGCCGGCGACCGCGTCCGCGCCGTAGATGGCCGACGCGCCGTCCTTGAGCACCTCGATGCGCTCGATCATGGCGACCGGGATCATGTTCAGGTCGACGGAGCTGTTGGCGCCGGTACCGCCGTTGACGACGCGGCGGCCGTTGAGCAGCACCAGGGTGCGGTTGATGCCCAGACCGCGCAGATTGACCTGGGTCGTGCCGTAGCCGTTGCCAGTCCAGTAGGCGCTGGTCTGGTTGCCGGCGGTGCCTGCAGAGGCCGGAAGGCGTTGCAAGAGGGTTTCGGCGGAGATGGCGCCGGTGCGCTGGATGGTCTCGGCGTCGATCATGGTGACCGGGCCGACGCCGGAGATCTGGGCCTGCTTCAGGTTGATGCGGCTGCCAGTGATTTGCACCTTGTCCAGTGAAGTAGGTGCAGCGCCAGCGTCAGCAGCAGGAGCTTGGGCCATGGCGCTGTTGACGAGAAAGAGGACGGCAGCAGCGACCGCCGTTTGGGTAAGTCTGATGGGCATCATGTACATCCAGTTGGGTGCCTGGCGTCGCCGATTCAGTGGCCGGACGCGGTTCATGGCACCTGCGAACAGTTGTTCGTTGGCGAGCACATGGCGAAGGACGAGCCGGAAGGAATTGGGCTCGAAACGGGGCGCGATGAGAGAGCCGGCCGTCTATCGACGCATGCGACTCAGCCAAACCTTGTGCCAGCAGTAAGTGCGTGCGCCATCGCGCTCGCAGCCTGCCGGCGGCGGTGCTGAGTCAGCTGGCTCTGGGTGGGCGCTCCTGCCCTGACAGCAGGAATTCCGCTCTCGGTCCGAGGGACTCGGGGAGGAGGGTGAGCGGAAGCGGGAGCGCATCGGTCCCGACATTCGCGTTCATGGCCATGGCCGGGCAGGTGCCGCAGCCAGAGCATTGACTGCAGGGCGTCAGATCGCAGCAGTGGTCGGCTTGCTGATCTGCAGAAACAGTCTTCGAGGTCCGCTTCGCCTTGGCTTTGGCCTGTTTGGCATGAGTACCCGACACTGCCGCGTGCTTGGAGATGCTCGCGCCCTGCGTCGCATCCCGGCGCAGTTCAGCAGCCGTCGGCGCGGTCGTTGCCGAAGCAATGACCGCTGTTGCCGGTATCAAAACGGCGAACAAGACGAGGAGCCAAAAGGCGAGCAGCTTCATGCGGCGGCAGGTGAATGTGTTGCATTGCACCAAGCCGTCGCTTGCCTGTCTAGCTAGGGAGTTCCCCGCCGCCTTGGCGTGACTTTTGGCCGCAAGGCCGCAGCCGCCGTCGCCTAGGAGCGGTGGCTATGCCTGAGGCCACCGCCTGCTCACTTGGTCTTTGACGCGCAGGCCTTCAACTGTGCTTCGTGGCGCTCTCTGCGCAATTGATTGATGTAGGGGCTCGTATCCGCCCGTGGTCCGTGGTCGAGTTGCAGCACCAGCGGGTCCACACGACATTCGCCTTGTGCACCTGATGGGGGCAAGGAACTGGCATGTTGGGCAGGTTGGACAGCGGCCTGCTTGTCCTTCCGAGCCTTCTCGATGATCTGCCAATCAGGGCCTGCCAGCGCTGGTGCAGCGGCTGAGAGGGTGAATGAGCCGATGAGGATGATGAGTAACTTCTTCATGATGAACTCCTTCATGGGCTGGCGGGTGGACTGCCAGCACGCGCATTGATGAACCGGTGTCGCTCAGCGACCGGCGTAGAACTGATGAAACGGTGAGTTCGCGCGGCCCAGCTCGCCTCAGTACGAACGTGCGCAGACGCTCGCCGTGTGTTGGCGTAGTGGGGATGACGTGACCCAGCGCGCGTATCTGCGCGGCTGGCCAACGGAGTCAGCTCAGCGCGCGCTGCGGCAAGGGATCAAAGTCGGAAGCAGCAGTGCCGAATCGCGATGGGCGGCGCCGTGGTGCGCTGCAGGAACGACGCCTGCTCGGACGCCGGTAGTGGCAAGGCGAGAAGGGGTTGCAGCGGGAGAAGGATGGTCGAGACGATGGCGACAGCCGGTGTGACAGTCGGCACTTCTGGCTTGTCCAGCGACGACTTGCCGTCAAGGCAATGCGCGTGGCAAAGACTGGGGCTGGCAGCGTCCGGCTGATCGCAGCCAGGCATCTTCGAAGCCGATGCCTGGTTAGCAACCCAACTGTCGGGAGCGCCCTCGCTTTGAAGGTCCGGACAGGAATATGACGCCACGGCCGCCTGCATGAACAGCATGCTGAACAGCGCGATGAGCGCGGTCAGGATGCGGTGATTGCGGGACGGTCTCATAGTCATAGATTAGGTCGTGGCTACCGGCTTTTCCTTACGTTTTCAGCCTGCCAGGCCAAGCCTGAAGCGCCAGTTCTTCCACTGTAGACCTTCCCATAGTGGGAAGGTCAAGCCCCATTGCAGAGCGCGCGATCGACAATTCGCTGCGGCCCGGTCGCGTCCGAGACCCCTCCTTGCAGAAACTCCAGGAGATTGGCCCCGAACACGAACCGTCCGGGATACGCCGATCCTCAATCTGCTCAGCTTAAAAGCTGCCCGCGTGCGCCACCGCTCGACATCGGCAAGTCGCCGAGTTGCCGCTAACCTTGTTGCCACCCGTTCAAAGGAAGAGTGCAGGTGTGTGAGACCGTCATCGAGAACGAACATGCTTCGCGTATCGCGAGGCGGGCGTTGGACCACGCCCTGGAATGAACGCCGCGACCGCTGCTCCAGGGCTTCTAGGCGACACCTCGGCGCGCGACTACGCGCGCAAGTTGACGCTCTTCAACGCGTTCGCCGCGCCGGAGATCCGCCTGGCGATCGCGAGTCTGGCTCTTGAGCCCGGCATGCGCGTCCTCGATGCGGGGTGTGGCACGGGCGAGGCGCTCGGCTGGCTGTCTGCAGCGGTGCAACCTGGAGGCACGGTCGTCGGCATCGACCTGTCGACAGCACACGTGACCGCGGCACGCACGAAGGCGCCCGAAGGCTCCCTAGTCATCCAGGGTGACCTGCAGCGTGCACCACTGGCCGCCGCGAGCTTCGACGTCATCTGGTCATCCAACACCTTCAACCACTTCCGAGACCGCCTGGAGGCCGTGAAGGCGGTGTCGGGCCTACTTCGACCAGGTGGGCGCATCGCATTCGCGCAGAGCGCCTTCCTGCCGGACATGGTCTTCGCCTGGGATTCGCGGCTGGAGCGGCTGACGAACGAAGCAGTGCGGCGCTACTACCGGGATCGCTATAGCCTCGAAGAACGCGACCTGGCGGACATTCGGGCCATCGTGGGCCTTCTTCGATCGGCCGGCCTTTCCCGCGTCACGGCGCGCACCTTTGTGATCGAGCGCGTGTTGCCGTTGCGTCCCGAGGACGAGGACTACCTGCTCGAGGCCATCTTCCAGAAGACGTGGGGAGCACGGTTGAAGCCCTATCTCGCGCCAGCCGACTACGAAGAACTATCCCGACTTTGCGATCCTCAGCATCCGGAGTTTGCGCTGCGGCGCCCGGACTTCCACTTCCTGCAGACCTTCACCTTGGTGGTGGGCGAGGTTTGACGGCCGTCGCGTCAATCCAGACCGAGGAGATCTCTCAGGCGAGCCTTGATGCCGGCCCGGTGGGCCGGTTTAGCAGTCAGCTGGCAGGAAGCATCGTCACGCAGGCTGTCGGTCCAGGCCAGCAGGCCTTTAAGGTCGTCGGGTAGGGGCGACCGCCTTGCAAGATTGACCCAGCAGGTGGTGTAGTGGACGCGATCGTTTTGCGCATTGGCATCTCGATGAGCCACCAGCGCATCGATCAACGCGGGCGCCTGGTCAGGCGCGCTCAGTCGCCAGTAGCCAACGAGAAAAATGTCGGAGAACACCTCGCGCCATTGCTGTGTTGCCGGCTCTTCAGTGGCGGCCAAGTAGCCGTTGATGTCGGACACCTTGGTCGCTTGGACCGGCGCAATGGAATGCGTGGCGACTTTGCGGCTGGCCGCGAGAGCCAGGTCGCGCCACGTGTCGACGCAATGGCCAAGCTCATGGATAGCAACGCCCCGGACCCACAAAGCTGGATCCACACCGGAGCCGCCCCCGAAACCGGCGTGAATTCGGTTCGGTGAAAAGTTGAGGGTACAAAAGCCTGACCCCAGCCCCATCGACGCAACCGAAGCCTCTGGCACGCGCACACTGGTCAGAGACCAGCTCTGATCGACGCCACCGAGGACCACGTTGACGCCAAAGGTGTCGCTTGCAAGCTTCCGGATCGCTTCGAAACCTCGTGGATCAGCGGCATAGGCTTCGCGCTCGAGCTGGAACGAGCGCTTGGAAGCGGACTGGGTGATCAGCATGGCCGAATCGGGCACCAGCATGGAAACAGCGACGGCAAAAGCGCCTGCTGTTGAGCAGAGCACCCGCCGCTGCCAGCGGGCGGCCGTCGAGACCTCGTGATCAAAGATGCTCAAGGTCGCCGCGGTCGCGTAGCCGAGCAAGCCAGTCAGTCCCAGGGTCACGAGATAGAGCACTGGCTGCGGGGCGAGAAGCCAGCTCAGGTTGCATAGAGTCGCCAGCACCAAGGACCAAGCCGCCAGCAGCAAGCCAGCTCGCATCAGGTTGGGAGACTCCTCGCACATGCGCATGCGTCGCATGAGATGGCTCTTCTGGTCCAGGTTCAGCCTGTGCAGCTGCTCGTATTCGTCGAGGCGCGCCTTGAACTGCCGCTTCCACCCAGGTCCGCGATCAATTGCCTGTTGTTCGAGGCCGGCACCGATTTCATGCGGCTGGATGTCCGCCACCACCCTCAGGACGGCAAAGAGGTAGCGGACGCGGTCTTCGTTCGGTACCCGATCCGCTCGGGTTGATGACTGACGCTTAGCGAACGCGGCCACGGGAGGGGCGGGGCTTGCGCGGCGCCGGCACCGCTTCCTCCGGCGGATCGCCCGCTGGATCAAAAAGGGAGCCCGGTGTCACGGCAAGGCTGGTTGCCAGCGCGTGAATCATCGTCAGCGTCGGGTTGGCCTGGCCCGTCTCGATGCGGCTCATGTAGGTCCGGAACAGCCCACAGCGCTCGGCCAGGTCTTCCTGGGTCATGCCGGCAAGCAGACGCAGCTCCTTGATGCGGGAGCCGAAAGCCTTCTGGGGAGCAATTGCACGTGTGGACACGCGCGCACTTTCCAGAAAGTACACTCATTCATACACACACTAATTCGTACATTTCGGCGCGCGCTGTTTTGGCCGATGTTCCCGTTCGGATGTTTTCGTCAGGTCATACATCAAGGAGGATCCATGACCGTTCCACATCACGCTTCTACGTCATCGGTGTCTGCTCGAGTTTTGCAAGCGCTCGCCAGCGCTGCAGGGCTTTTTCTGGTGGGCTCAGGCCTAGCGGGATGCGCAAGCACCACGCCCACGCGGGAGACGAGCCAAGCCTATGCAATCTATGACGTGAAGGCCCCGGACGTGGCGCCTGCACGCCTTGTGGAAGCGGTCAAAGTGGGCCTGCAAAAGAATATGAGCGCGGTGCAGATCAACAACGGCATCCCGCCATCGCCGCTGCCTCAACGGGCACCAAGGTTTCAGCTGGCGTCGCCGCTCAAGGGCACCGGTCTCGCCGCGCTTGCCGCAGCTTCCGGCCAGTCCCTGCAGGTGCCCACCTGTGAAGGCGCGATCATGACGGCCAACGGCCGCGACACGTCCATGTCCAAGTACGGCGAGGGAACGACGTTTTTTGCCTGCGTGATGCCCTACGAGGGCGGGTACTCGGTCAACATCTATTCGACCTTCACCAAGGCGTCAGGAGCGTTCAGCGCGGCGACCCTGGGCGCCACGCTGGCGCGGACTGTCACTGGTGACTCGAGCCAGTTCATTCCGCGGACGATCAACGACATCGTCAATGGGATCAAGGCGACCGGAGCGACCGTCGCGTTGACGGAGGCTTATCCCTAACAAAGCAGGCGCTGGGCCGTCAGGCAAGACCACAATGCACGCTCTGGCATTGGGAGCATGCCCATGGCCGCCTGGCAGTTCGATGTTTTGGCAGTCTTTGACGGCAGCACCTCGCTGCCGCCACCGCTCCGCCGTCGGGCGGAGAAACTGCTGGCCGAGCATTACGGCCAACCGTCGGAAATGTTCAAGGACTTTCGGGTTTACGGAGGACCTGGGGGAAACCGGATCGACCTGATCACCAGTGACGACGGTTGTGGCGAGCTGTGGATGCGGGTCGACGCCCGTGCCGAGATCGACACCTTCATGCGTCAGATCGTGATCCTGATGATCGAGATGGAGTGCGCGCTCAAGGTGGCCGAGACCGGCCTCCACATTCCGGCCCAGATCGACGTTTTCAACCAAGCGCTGCAGCGGTCTGATGCATGGAAGTTCGTGCTCGGCGCGGCTCCGTCGTCAGATGCGGTTTGATGCCGCCCAGACGAAAGGGTAGGGGAGTGGTAGCGTGCGTCTCAGGCCGGCAGCGATCTTCGTTTGGCGAGTTGCACATAGCGCTCATGTGCCAAGCCCAGGACAAAGGAGGCCTTGCTGAGGCGTGACATCGAGGCGGCGTCACCAGGGCGGACTCGTGCCAGGGCCGCGCTGTAGATGCGCTGTGCAGACAAGACGCGACGGTTCGCTTGCAGCAACGGACTGGGTGTCATGAAGCCTCCCGGGTCAGACCCAGCATAGGCGGACCCGTGGGGAAGGTGAAGCCGCTGTTACATAAGTGCGTTCGCAGCTGGCGCAGGTGTGACCTA
>RXJV01000143.1 GCA_003963075.1 Burkholderiales bacterium | reverse complement strand
GATGGCCTTGTCGGGCAGGAAGCGGTCGGTGATGTAGCGATGGCTCAGCTCGGCCGCGGCGACGATGGCCGGGTCGGTGATCTCCACGCCGTGGTGCACCTCGTACTTCTCCTGCAGGCCGCGCAGGATGGCAATCGTCGCCTCCACGCTGGGCTCGTCCACCAGCACCTTCTGGAAGCGGCGCTCCAGCGCAGCATCCTTCTCGACGTATTTGCGGTATTCGTCGAGCGTGGTGGCGCCGATGCAATGCAGCTCGCCGCGGGCCAGGGCGGGCTTGAGCATATTGCCGGCGTCGATCGCACCCTCGGCCTTGCCGGCACCGACCATGGTGTGGATCTCGTCGATGAAGAGGATGGTTTGACCCTCGTCCTGGGCCACTTCCTTCAGCACGCCCTTCAGGCGCTCCTCGAAGTCGCCGCGGTACTTGGCACCGGCCAGCAGCAGGGCCATGTCCAGCACCAGCACGCGCTTGTTCTTCAGGCTGTCGGGCACCTCGCCGTTGACAATGCGCTGGGCCAGGCCCTCGACGATGGCCGTCTTGCCCACGCCCGGCTCGCCGATCAGCACCGGGTTGTTCTTGCTGCGCCGCTGCAGCACCTGGATGGCGCGGCGGATTTCCTCGTCGCGGCCGATGACCGGGTCCAGCTTGCCCTGGCGGGCGCGGTCGGTCAGGTCCAGCGTGTACTTCTTGAGTGCCTCGCGCTGGCCCTCGGCTTCGGCGTTGTCGACCTTCTGGCCGCCGCGCACCGCCTCGATCGCGGCCTCCAGCGCCTTGCGCGTCAGGCCATGGCCGCGCGCGATGCCGCCCAGGTCGGTCTTGGCATCGGCCAGCGCGAGCAGGAACATCTCGCTGGCGATGAACTGGTCGCCGCGCTTGCCGGCTTCCTTCTCGGCGGCCTGCAGCAGCGCCACCAGGTCGCGCCCGGCCTGCACCGTCTGTCCGGCACCGCTGACCTGGGGCAGGCCGGCGATCAGACCATCGAGCGCATTCTTCAGCGCGGGCGCCTTGACGCCGGCCCGCTCCAGCAGCGCGCGCGGGCCGTCATCCTGGGACAGCATCGCCGACAGCACATGGACCGGCTCGATATAGGGGTTGTCGCGGGCGATGGCCAGACTCTGGGCCTCGCCCAGGGCTTCCTGGAAGCGGGTGGTGAACTTGTCGGCACGCATGGGATGAAATCTCCTGTTGCCCCGCCAGTTGGGCGCCCTTCAGCGCTTTTCAAGTTGACTCAAATCAAGGCTTGAACGATCCGCATGCCCAGCCCGGCCGCCAGCAGCGAGCCAGCGACGTGGGCCAGGGTGTGGGCAAGCGCCATGCCGAATTGCCCGTGCTTGAGCAGCACCAGCGATTCGCCGGAAAACGCCGAGAAAGTCGTCAAGCCGCCCAGAAAACCGGTCACCAGCAGCAGCTTCATGAGTTCGCTCGGTTGCCGACCGAACCACTCCAGCGCCATGCCGATCAACAGGCCGCCGACGAGATTGACCAGCAGGGTGCCCAGCGGAAACCCGGCCCAGCGCGCATTGAACAGCAGGCCCACCTGCCAGCGCGCCAGGGCACCCAGCGCGGCGCCGATCGAGACCGCGAGCGCATTCATGCGGCATTGGCCCCGGCAACGCCCCAGCGCGCCAGCGCCTCGTCATCGGCGACGCGGGCGTCAACCCAGTGCGCGCCATCCGGCGTGTATTCCTTCTTCCAGAACGGCGCCTGGGTTTTCAAATAGTCCATCAGGAATTCGCAGGCCTGGAAGGCCTGAGCTCGGTGGGCGCTGGTGACCAGCACGAGCACGATCTGGTCGCGGGCATGAAGCCGCCCGACCCGGTGGATGACGCGGGCCGCCCGGATGTCGAAGCGCGCGAAGGCCTCGTCCACCATGGCCTCGATGGCAGCCTCCGTCATGCCGGGATAGTGCTCCAGCTCCATCGCCGACACATCGGCACCGCGGCCATGCTCCCGCACCGTGCCGACAAAGGCCACCACCGCGCCCACGCCGCCATCGCGGGCGCGCAGCGCGGCGGCTTCGATGCCCAGATCAAAGTCCTCGGGCTGAATGAAAACTCGCGTCATGCCACAGATTCTCACCGCGCCCGGCGGTGAGATTCACCTGTTTGGCTGGCGAAGCACCGGGCCGCCGCCGGATACTCGGCCCATTTCTCCCTCGCGCACACCGGACACGCCATGGCCCTGATGGATTTCATCAAGAAACAGTTCATCGACATCATCCAGTGGACGGAGGACGGCGACGGCACGCTCGCCTGGCGCTACCCGATGCGCGATCTCGAAATCCAGAACGGCGGCCAGCTCGTCGTGCGCGAGTCCCAGGTCGCCATCTTCGTCAACGAAGGCCAGGTGGCCGACGTCTTCGGCCCCGGCACGCACCGGCTCACCACACAGACCCTGCCGGTGCTGACCTATCTGAAGAATTGGGACAAGCTGTTTGAATCGCCGTTCAAGAGCGACGTCTACTTCTTCAGCACCCGCCAGCAGATCGACCAGCGCTGGGGCACCAGCCAGCCGGTCGCCATCCGCGACAAGGACTTCGGCGCCGTGCGGCTGCGCGCCTTCGGCAACTACGCCTACCGCATCCAGGACGCCAAGGCCTTCCACAGCCAGATCTCCGGCACGCGCGAGCGCTACACGGTGCAAGACCTGGAAGGCCAGTTGCGCGGCCTGATGCTGCAGCACATCAGCGATGCCGTGGCCAGCAGCGGCACCCCCTTCCTGGACCTGGCCGCCAACCAGGTCGAGTTCGCCGCAGCGCTCCAGGGTGCCACCGCACCGGCCTTTGCGGCCCTGGGCCTGGAGCTGCTGTCGGTGACGATGCAGAGCGTGTCCCTGCCCGAAGAACTGCAGAAGATCCTCGACCAGCGCATCGGCATGGGCATCATCGGCCAGAACATGGGCCAGTTCATGCAGTACCAGGCCGCGCAGGCCCTGCCCGAAATGGCCAAGGGCGTGGGCGCCGGCGGCAGTGGCATCGCCGGCGAGGCGGTCGGCCTGGGTGCCGGCGTGGCCCTGGGCCAGACCCTCGCCCAGACCCTGGGCCAGGGCCTGGCCGGCGTGGGCGCTGCGGCGCCCGCCCCCGCGGCCAGCAAACCCGACGACATCGTGGCCCTGCTGGAGAAGCTCGGCGACCTCAGGGCCAAGGGCATCCTGACCGACGAGGAATTCGCCGCGAAGAAGGCCGACCTGCTGAAGAAGCTTGGCTGATCAGGCACCGGCCGCTCAGCGGCGCTGGCGCGCCGCCTGCCCCAACTGCGGCGCCCCGGTCGAGTTCGCCAGTGCCGCCTCGGCGAGCGCCGTCTGCGGCTTCTGCCGCAGCACCCTGCTGCGCGATGGCGAAACGCTGAGCCGCATCGGCCAGAGCGCCGAGATCTTCGACGACTACTCGCCACTGCAGCTCGGCGCCACCGGGCGCTGGATGGGACAGGGCTTTGCCGTCGTCGGCCGGCTCCAGCGCGGCTCGGAGCTCGGCCCCTGGAACGAATGGCATCTGCTGTTCGACAGCGGCGGCGAGGTGCCGCGGGTGGCCTGGCTGAGCGAGGACAACGGCCAGTTCGTGCTGAGCCTGGAGGCGCCGCTGGCCGAGCGGCCGGCGGAGGCACCCGGTGTCGGCCTGCCGATCACGGTCGCGGGCCAACGCTGGCAGGTGGCGGCGGTCGTCAACGCCGCGCTGCGAGCGGCCGAGGGCGAGCTGCCGCGGCCACCGCGCGCCGGCCGCGTGCTGGAGCTGCGCAACCCTCAGGGCGAGGTCGGCACCCTCGAGTTTGGTGACGATGGCGCGCCGATCTGGTCGATCGGCCGTGCCGTGCAGCTGGCCGAGCTGGCGCTGCAAGGCCTGCGCACCACGGCCGCAGGCGAGTCGGTGGCCGAGGCCCGGTTCGCCGGCCGCAGCATCGCCTGCCCGAGCTGCGGCGCGCCGCTGCAACCCCAGCTGTCCCAGGCGCGCAGCATGGTCTGCGCGCAGTGCCATGCGCTGGTCGACCTGCCCGACGGGGATGCGAAGGCGCTGGGCTTTGTGCCGCAAAGCCCCGGCGCGCCGCCGCTGATCCCGCTCGGCCGAACCGGGACCTTGGCCCTGCCCGGCGGCCAGCCCGAGAGCTGGACCGTGGTGGGCTACCAGGAGCGCTGCGACCTGCCCGAGGACGCCGAGGACGAGCAGAGCTTCTGGCGCGAATACCTGCTGTTCAACCGGCTGGCGGGCTTCGCCTTCCTGGTGGACACCCGCGAGGGCTGGAGCATCGTCCGCACGCTGACCGGCGCGCCGGCCGTGACGCGCGGCGGCATCAGCTGGCAAGGGCGGGACTATGCCCAGCGCTGGGCCTACGCCGCCAAGACCACGCATGTGCTCGGCGAGTTCTACTGGCCGGTCAGGCTGGACGACCGTGTCCAGATCGTCGACTACCTCAGCGCCGACGGCCAAGCCCTGCTGAGCCGCGAACAGCAGGGCCCCGAGGTCACCTGGAGCGGCGGCCGGCCGGTGCCGGCGGGCATCGTGCAGCAGGCCTTCGGCGTGTCGGCACCGGTGGCCCAGTTCAGCCGCGATGCCTCGGCCTTCGCCAATGGCGGACGATTGCTGCGCCAACTCGTCATCGCCATCGTGCTGATCCTGCTGCTGTTCATGCTGCTGCGTGCCTGCTCCAGCGACGACTGCCAGCAGTACCGGGACAGCTTCGGCGAGAACAGCAACGAGTACCGCCAATGCCGCGCCAACTCACGCGGCAGCGGCGTCTATGTCGGCAACAGCGGCGGCAGCTACGGCGGCTACAGCAGCGGTGGCGGCGGCCACAAATGACGCAACCTCACAGGAGCATTCCATGACCCTCGACTGGCTCAAGCCCGAAATCATCCTCGGCTCGACGATGTATGCCGTCATCGGCGTCGTCATCTTCTGGGTGGCCTTTGTCATCGTCGACAAGCTCACCCCCTACCACCTGTGGGAGGAGCTGGTCGAGCGCAAGAACGTCGCGCTGGCCATCGTCGTCGGTGCGATGTGCCTGTCCATCGGTCACATCGTCGCCGCGGCCATCCACGGCTGAACCCGGCGGCGGCTGCGGCCATCGCGCCAACGCGCCGCCCATGCCGCGCGCCCGGCAGGCCGTCGCATCGTCGCCATGCCGGCGTGCCGCGTCTGCACAATCGCGCCGCTTTCAACACCAGGGGAACTGAATGAACAAGTGGTTGACCGTGGCCGTACTGAGCCTCGGCCTGACGCTGGCCCATGCCGCCGACACCGACGGCGCCCAATCCAACCCGGCGCTCGCCCAGGCCCAGAAGGCCGACGCTATCGCCAAGGCCTCCGGCTTCAAGATCCGCCCCGTGGACGATGCCTGGCGCGCCGCCCTGCCGCGGGACGCCACACTCGCCACCCAGGCCTACCTGGACCGGCTGCCGGCCGAGGCCGTGAAAAAGTCGGACGCCTACTTCGAAGGCGGCTACTGGCTGCAGCTGGCCGATCTGATCGTCGGACTGGCTATTGCCGCGCTGATGCTGTCGGGCCGGCGCGCCGCCCGCGTGCGCGACTGGGCGGCCCGCGTGGGCCGTGGCCCGCTGCGGCGCGATGCGCTGTTCGGCGGCGTCTATGTCGTGGCAGCCTGGGTGCTGGCCCTGCCGTTGACGATCTATGCCGGCTTCATCCGCGAGCAGAACTACGGCATGTCGACCCAGACCTTCCCGGCCTGGTTCGGCGAGCAACTGCTGATGCTGGGCATCAACGCGCTGATCTTCGCGCTGGTCGCGGCGGTGCTGTATGCGGTGATCCGCCGGGTCGGCCCACGCTGGTGGATCTGGGGCACCGTGCTGGGCATCGGCTTCATGGCGCTGCTGATCGCACTGACACCGGTCTATATCGCGCCGCTGTTCAACACCTCCAAGCCGCTGGACGATGGCCCGGTCAAGGCCGCCGTGCTGCAGATGGCCCATGCCAACGGCGTGCCGGTGGATAACGTCTACGAGGTCGACGCCTCGCGCCAGACCACCCGCGTCAGTGCCAACGTCTCGGGCCTGTTCGGCACCGCCGCGGTGCGCCTGAACGACAACCTGCTGCGCCACACCAGCCTGCCCGAGATCCGCGCGGTGATGGGCCATGAGCTGGGTCATTACGTGATGAACCACATCCCCAAGCTGCTGATCGCGCTCACGCTGATCCTGCTGAGCGGCTTCTACGTCGCGCAATGGGCGATGCAAGGCCTGCTGGCCCGCTTCGCGGCCAGCACCGGCGTGAGCCGCATCGACGACGTCGCCAACCTGCCGATGCTGGTGGCCGTGTTCACGCTGTTCTTCACGCTGCTCACGCCGATCCAGAACACGCTGATCCGCACCAACGAGATCGAGGCCGACCGCTTCAGCCTCAACCTCGCGCGCGAACCCCATGGCTTTGCCGAAGCACAGCTGCATCTGATCGAATACCGCAAGTCCAACCCGAGCGATCTTGAGGAGTTCCTGTTCTTCGACCACCCGGCGCCGCGCAAGCGCATCTACGACGCAATGCGCTGGCGCGAGGCCATGGGCACGCCCTGAGGCGGCCCGTCCCCACGGCGCACCGCGCCCTGCCCCAGCCATTCCATGCCCGACCACGACTTTCAGCAACTCACCGGCAACGCCCACGAAGACTGGACCCTCTTCGCCGTGCGTTTCTTCGACAAGCCCGGCGCCGCCGACCTGAGGCGGCAGTTGCTGCAAGCCCATCTTGAATGGGTCGCGGCGCAGGCCGACATGCTGCGTGCGGCGGGCTCGCTGCGTGAGTCGCCCACCGAGACGCCGGTCGGCGGCCTGTGGGTGGTGCGGGCGCCGAGCAAGGCGGCGGTCGAAGCCCTGATCGCGACCGACCCCTTCACCACCGGCGGCCTGCGCGCCGGCTGGGACATCTTTTACTGGAGCAAGGCCCTGCCCCAGCCGGTGTCCTTCTGATGAGGCACACCGCGCCGCAGCCCGCGGGCGCGCCGCAGCCGCTGGCGCCTGCCCGCGCCAGCCTGGCCGAGCTGCTGCTGCTCGCCAGCGTCTTCGTCATCGCCGCCTGCGGCCTGGTCTACGAGCTGGCGGCGGGCGCGCTGGCGAGCTACCTGCTCGGCGACTCGGTGCTGCAGTTCTCCACCGTCATCGGCGTGTATCTCTTCGCGATGGGCCTGGGCTCCTGGCTGTCGCGCTTCGTCGAGCGCCAGCTGGTGGGCGTGTTCCTGCAGGTGGAGCTTGTGGTGGGTGTGGTCGGCGGGTTGATGCCGGCCGCGCTGTTTGCGGCGCACAGCCTGTTGCCGCCCGGCGAGGGCGCGGCCTTCCGCGCGCTGCTCTATGCCCTGGTGCTGCTCGTGGGCAGCCTGGTGGGCCTCGAAATCCCGCTGGTGATGCGCATCCTGAAGCGCCACTTCAGCACACGCTACGGCCTCAAGGACCTGGTCTCGCAGGTGCTGACCTTCGACTACCTCGGCGCCCTGCTGGTGGCCCTGGCCTTCCCGCTGCTGCTGGTGCCCCAGCTCGGCCTGGTGCGCACCGGCATCGCGTTCGGACTGCTCAATGTCGGTGTTGCGGTCTGGGCGCTGTGGATCTTCCGCGCCGAACTGCGTTCGCTTCGCAGCCTGAGCCTGGCCTGCGCGCTCGCGGCCGCCGGGCTGCTCGCCGCACTGCTCGCGGCCGAGCACCTGACCACCTGGGCCGAAGAGCGCTTCTACGGCGAGCACATCGTCTTCCAGCAGAGCAGCCCCTACCAGCGCATCGTCGTGACCGACGGCGGCGGCGGCACGCGCCTGTTCCTGAACGGCAATCTGCAGTTCCACTCGCGCGACGAGTACCGTTACCACGAGGCCCTGGTGCACCCGGCGATGGCCGCGCACGGCGCGCCCAAGCGGGTGCTGGTGCTGGGCGGCGGCGATGGCATGGCGGTGCGCGAGATCCTGAGGTACCCGAGCGTCGAGCAGGTCACCCTTGTCGAGCTGGACCCGCTGATGACCGGCCTGTTCACCGCCAACCCCAAGCTCGCCGCGCTGAACGGCCATGCGCTGTCGAGCCCGAAGCTGCGCATCGTCAACGCCGACGCCTTCGGCTGGCTGGAGCAGCACCCCGAGGTCTTCGACGTCATCGTCATCGACTTCCCCGACCCGTCCAACTTCGCGCTCGGCAAGCTCTACACCGCCAGCTTCTACGAGCTGGTGGACCAGCACCTCAGCGCGGGCGGCTATGCCGTCGTGCAGACCACCTCGCCGCTGCTCGCCCGGCGCAGCTTCTGGACCGTGGTGACCACGCTGGAGTCCGTGGGGCTGACCACCACCCCCTACCACGCCCATGTGCCCAGCTTCGGCGAGTGGGGCTTCGTGCTCGCGTCCCGCCGGCCGTTCCGGCGGCCGACGCAGTTCCCTGCTGGCCTGCGCTTCATCAGCGCCACCAGCCTGCCGGCGCTGCTGGACTTCCCACCGGACATGGCGCGCGTGCCGACGGAGGTGAACCGGCTCAGCAACCAAGTGCTGGTTCAGGAGTTCGAGGCCGAGTGGGGAAAGGTCCATTGACCACCCCGTACGCGCTGCGCGCGCCCCCTCAAGGGGGCACTGCCCGCGGCCCGGCGAAGCCGGTTCCGCGGCAGTCGCTTGAGGGCGCGCCGCGCTGGGGCGCGGCGCATCGGGAGCCGCGATGAAACGGCGCTCGCTGTTGCTGTCCCTTGGAACCGCCCTGACCGGCTGCACGCCCGAGGCCCCCGCGCTGCAGGGCAGCTGGGTCGGCACCCATCCCGAGCGCGGCCACCGCCTGCGCGAGGCGCCGCCGCGCGCCGACGGGCCGCGGCGCCGGGCGGGCGTGCTCATCGTCGGCGCGGGCATCGCCGGCCTGGCCTGCGCCCGGGCGCTCAGCCAACGTGGCATCGACGACATCGCGCTGCTCGACCTGGAGGACCAGGCCGGCGGCAACAGCCGCGGCCACGAGATCGGCGGCTGGCCCTGCCCGCTCGGCGCGCACTACCTGCCCCTGCCCGGCCCGGACGCGCGCGAGGTGACCGAACTGCTGCACGAACTGGGCCTCGCCCGCGAGCACCTCGGCCGCACGGCCTGGGACGAGCGCCACCTCTGCCACAGCCCGCAGGAGCGCCTCTTCATCGACGGCGCCTGGCAGGAAGGGCTGCTGCCGCTGCCGGACAGCCCCGCGGCCCGCGAGCAGTACCGGCGCTTTGCCGCCCTCGTCAGCCAGGCCCAGCGCGAGCTCGGCTTCGCGATGCCCAGCCACCGCGGCCGCTGGACGCCCGGCCATGCCGCCCTGGACGCGCAGACCTTCGCCACCTGGCTGGACGGCCACGGGCTGACCGACGCCCGCCTGCGCTGGTACCTCGACTACTGCTGCCGCGACGACTACGGCGCCGACGCCACGGTCGTGTCGGCCTGGGCCGGCCTGCACTACTTCGCCAGCCGCCACGGCTTCCATGCACCGGGCGACGAGGCCGCCGAGCGCGAGCCAGTGCTGACCTGGCCGGAGGGCAATGGCTGGCTCAGCGCCCGCCTGGCCGCACCGCTGCGCGACCGCCTCCACCTCGGCCGCACGGTGCTGCGCCTGGACGAGGGCCGCCATGGCGTGGACCTGTGGGCCTGGGATGAAGCCGCCGCGGCGCCCGAGCGCTGGCAGGCCGAGCGCGTCGTGCTGGCCGTGCCGCTGTTCGTGGCGGCCCGGCTGCTGCCACTGCCGGCCTTGCAGGCGGCCCTGCAGCCGCACGGCCATGCGCCCTGGCTCACGGCCAACCTCGCGCTGCGCGGGCCGCTGCTGGAGCGCCCGGGCGCGCCGCTGGCCTGGGACAACGTGGCCTTCGGTGGCCACGGCCTGGGCTACGTCAATGCCCGCCACCAGGCGCTGGACCCCAGCCCCCAGCCGCCGCGGCTCACCGCCTACGCTGCGCTGCCGGCCGCGCAGCGACCCGCGCTGCTGTCGCAGCCGTGGCAGCACTGGGCCCAGCAGGTGCTGCGCGAGCTCGCCGCGGTCCACCCCGACCTGCCGGCGCAGGTCGAGCGGGTGGACCTGTGCCGCTTCGGGCACGCCATGCGCATCCCGGCGCCGGGCGTGCGCGGTGCGCCTGCCCTGGCCGCGCTGCGCCAGGGCAGCGGCCGCATCGCCTTCGCCCATGCGGACCTGGCCGGCTACTCGGTGTTCGAGGAGGCCTACACCGCGGGCGTGGAAGCCGCCGGCGTCATTGCCCGGGCGTTCCAGGCACGTCCGTCCTGAAGCGCCAGACCGTGTACGGCCCCTGGGCGGCGATGTGGGCCTTGCTGCGCAGCATCTGCTCCGGGATCGCGCTGTCGGCCAGGTAGAGCCAGCCGTCCGGCCCGTGGCTGAGGCCATCGCTCCAGCGGATGCGCGGGCTCTGGATCAGCGTCTGCAGCTGCCGCGTGTCGGCCCGCCAGCGCATCACGCTGCCGTGCTCGACGTCGGTGATCAGCACGTTGCCCTGCGTGTCCATGCTCAGGCCGTCGCTCAGCGGCTTGGGGCCGAGGCGCTCGACCCGGCTCGCCAGCTGCTCGGGCGTCAACGATGCATCGCGCAGGGCCGCCAGCGGCACGCGGAACAGGCGGTCATGCGCCATCGCCGCGTAGCTGACCCACGCGCCGTCGGCCGAGATCGCCACCCCGTCCACGCCGGGCTTGAGGTTCACCAGGCCGCCGAAGAACCGCATCGCCTTGGCCGGCGTGCGCACCAGCCAGTTCTGCGGCCTCACGCTGTCGTGCCCCTGCAGCACCCGGCGGGCCTCCTGGCGCGCCACATCCACCACCACCAAGGCCGGCTGCTGGCGCCAGAAGCTCACATCCGCGATCACGACGGTCTGCCCGTCCGGGCTGACCCGCAAATCCTGCAGGAAGCTGCCGAGCGGCGCCACGGCCGGGGGCAGCGGCAGGTCGAGCGCCGTCGCCCCGTCGCTCAGACTCAAGGCCACC
>RXJV01000048.1 GCA_003963075.1 Burkholderiales bacterium | reverse complement strand
GCACCATGGCTTTGCGACCCCGGCCTGGTGCTGGGGTTTCTTTTTTTTGACCACCCTAGGGACAATACTCACCTGGTCATGGGGATGGCGAAGAGGGGGGCATGCCGGGATAAGGCCAGTTTTCTGTCATAAGCGCTGAGCGCATATAGAACGCGACAGATAGACGTCATCGTCATAACGGCTCAAGGTGTCCGCGTAAGGCGCTTGACACATACAGCTTCAAGAATCCGCGCTCCTTTCATATAGGAGACGCAATGTCGTCGATCGAACGGACCGCGTATCCGCGACTGCCCAGGGTCATCACGCTCAAAGATCTCCAGCAGTCCTTCACGCCCACTGCTGACGAGGTGGAATGGGTCAACGGCACCTCACGCGGCGCCGCGCTCAGGATCGGTCTGGCGACCTTGCTGAAGTGTTTTCAGCACCTGCATCACTTCCCGCCCCTCGCGGAGATCCCCCCGGAGATCGTCGAACACGTCAGCGCTTCCCTCGGTCTGAGTCCCACCCAGGCGCTTGACTACGGCGGCGAGCTGACCCACACCATGTACCGCCATCACCGGAAGATCCGGGAGATGCTGGGCGTGAAGGCCTACGACGAGAAAGCCGGCCGGGACCTGATCCTCAAGACCGCCCGGGACGCAGCCAACCTCGTCAATACCCGCATCGACCTCATCAACATCGTCGTCAACGAGATGGTCCGACTGGGCTGGGAGCTGCCCGCCTTCCGCACGCTTGACGACATTGCCGAAGCGATCCACGCCGCGGCGGAGGCCGACCTTCACGTGGCCATCGCCCAGAAGCTCAATGGCGAGCAGCGCGCCTGGCTGGATAACTTGCTGCATGGCGAGCTGCCGTCGCGCCAGACCCGCTACAACCAGCTCAAGCGTTCTGCCAAGCGGTCATCGCGCAAGCACCTTGACGACCTCATCGAACAGTTGCACTGGCTCGAGGGCCTGCCCGATTGCAAAGCACCGCTGGCCGGCATTGCCGCCACCAAGCTCAAGTACATGGGCGACGTCGCCGCAGCGATGGACGCCGGCGACATGAAGGACTTCAGGCCTGCCAAGCGGCACGCCTACATCCTGGCCCTGATCCACCAAATGCAAGTGCGGGCGCGCGACGACATCGCGGAGATGTTCTGCCGGCGCATCAGCACCATGCACAAGATGGCCCGGGAGAAGCTGCAGGACATCCAAAAGCGCCAGCGCAACTTGAGCGAGGAGCTGGTCGCCACGCTGGACGACGTTCTTGAGATCCTCGCCGAAAAGCTCGACGACGCCGAGACCGGCGCCGCGGTGCGCGAGCTGCTGGCCCCGAAGGGAGATCTCGACCCGCTGCGTGAGAGCTGTGCAGCGATCAGGGTGTGGAGCGGCAGCAATCACCTGCCCCTCGTCTGGAAGCCCTTCTCTAGCCACCGCTCGGTCATGTTCCGCATGGCCTTGGCGTTGAAGTTCGAGATCCCTGGCAAGGACAAGAGCCTCCTGAACGCGCTGGTCATCGTGCTGGCCAACGAGTCACGCAAGGCCGAATGGATCGAGGACGAGGTCGACCTCTCCTTCGCGTCGGAGCGGTGGCACAAGCTCATTCGCCGGTCCAGTGGTCAGGGCCACCCGACAAACCGCCGCAACCTCGAGGTCTGCGTCTTCAGCCATCTGGCCACCGAGCTCCGCTCTGGTGGCGTCTGCGTCGACGGCTCCGAGTCCTTCGCCGACTACCGCAAGCAGTTGCTGCCGTGGAAGGACTGCAAGGAACTGCTGCCGAAGTACTGCGAGCGGGTTGGCCTTCCCACCACCGCCAAGGCCTTCGTCGAGAACCTGAAGAACATGCTGCGGGAGACGGCATGCAAGCTCGACGCGGAGTTTCCCAAGCACGCCGGCGATGTCGTCATCGACAACCGCGGCGGCATCTCGGTCAAGCGCACGACGGCCAAGGAAGTGCCGGCCTCGGCGATCGCGCTTCAGGCCGCCCTCGAAAGCCGCGTCCCTTCGCGCAACATCCTGGACATCCTCGCGAACATCGAGCACTGGACCGGGTTCACCCGCCACTTCGGGCCGCTCAGCGGGGACGAACCAAAGATCCGCAACGCTCGCGAGCGCTATCTCCTCACGACCTTCGCGCTCGGCTGCAACCTGGGTCCGAACCAGGCGGCCCGGCATCTCTCCAACGGTGTGACGCCGCACCAGCTGTCCTACACCAGCCGCCGCCACATGAGCCTGGACCAGCTCGACGCGGCATGTCGCGATCTGGCCGAGCTCTACCTGCGGCTGGAGCTGCCCAAGGTCTGGGGCGACGGCAAAAAGGTGGCTGCCGACGGCACGCAGTACGACTTCTTCGATCAAAACCTGCTCGCGGGCATGCATTTCCGCTATCGCAAGATGGGCGCAGTCGCCTACCGGCACGTGGCCGACAACTACATCGCCTACTTTCGCCACTTCATCCCGCCAGGCATGTTGGAGGCGATCTACGTCATCGAGGCTCTGCTCAAAACAGGTCTCAGCGTCGAGCCCGACACCGTGTATTCGGACACCCATGGCCAGTCGGAGACCGTGTTCGCCTACACCTACCTCTCCGGCATCACGCTGATGCCGCGCATCCGTGGCTGGAAGGACTTGCACTTCTACCGTCCTGACAAGTCCACGACCTACGACCACATCGACGGCCTGTTCACCGACGTCATCGACTGGAAGCTCATCGAAGACGGCTTCCCCGACCTCATGCAGGTGGCCATCTCGATGGAACAAGGCAAGGTCGCCTCTCCCCTGCTCCTGCGCAAGCTCAGCGCCGAGGGCCGCAACAATCAACTGTTCAAGGCGTCGCGGGAGCTGGGCCGGGTGCTGCGCACGTCCTACCTCCTGCGCTGGGTGGGCAGCAAGGACATGCGCCAGGAGGTCACCGGCGTCACGAACAAAATCGAGTCGTACCATGCCTTCACGAAGTGGCTCGATTTCGGGGGCGAAGTCATCAACGAGAACGACCCCGTCGAGCAGCAAAAGCGCCTGCGATTCCTGGATCTCGTGGCCTCCGCCGTGATCCTGCAAAACACGGTGGACATGATGCGGGCCCTGCAGGCGATGTACCACGCGAACGAGCCGGTCGACATTGGCAACATGGCACACCTCAGCCCCTATGGTCGCCACTTCAAGCGGTTTGGCAACTACCTGCTCGACATGAAAAAGCCGCCCGAGCCCTGGGTCAAGGAGGCCTTGTTTCGGGAGGCAGTGAAGGAGAGCCGCAAGCGCACACCGCCGGCCGGGGGTGAGGAAACTGGAGCCGACGTATGAGCGAAGACCTGGTACAGACACCCTATGGGACGCTCAGCCGAAGCGCGCTTGAGGCCCTCCAGGACGACTACGGCGCCTCCGAGCTGCTTCGCATGGTGGAGGAATTCGACCAAAGCGCCCAGGCGTTCCAGGATGAAGGCGGCCTACGGAGCCAATTGCTGACCCTGCATGGGATGCTGCATGCGGTAATCGACAACGCGCAGGTGACGGTGGCGGCCGATCAGTCGCTGCCGGACCTGGCCAGCGACGTGATGGACGAGATTCAAGACATCAGGGACATGTTCGAGCGATGGACCGGCATGCTGTCGAGGATCCGTGACCTCAGTTCGCCAGAGCCGTTGGATCGGGACTTGCCCTAGATGAGGTCACTGGGGTGATCTCGGTTTTCTAGGAAACGTTGACGAAAGTCGGCGAGCTCGAGCTTGGCAGGAGGTCAGCTCCCCGAGTGAGCCGGGTTCCTGAAGTCGTCCAGGTCTGCACCGCGGTTGATGGCTTCGGTGAGCCACGTCGGGCGCCTCCCCCTGCCGCTCCACGTATTTCCGTCGGCATCGCAGAAAGGCTCGACCTGTTGCGATATTTTTCGAAAGTTTGGGTTGCGGAAGTCTTCCAACGCCGCGCCAGCCTGGATGGCCTCCGAGAGCCACGCCGGCCTTCTGCCCACGCCACTCCAGGTATTGCCGTTTCGGTCGCAGTACGGAATCGAGTCATCAACGATTCTCTTCAGGACTGCGGCCTCGAGCTCGGCGTTCGAGAAGACGTCAGCGGGCCTTAATTCGTACTGGGCAACGGCCTGCCTCACCAGCTCGAGCACCTCTTCCTGCTCACCCAACTGACCTAGCGCCTCTTGGAGGCGCTGCTTCATCGCTACGACGGCTTTGATCTTCGGCATCTTGCAGTTCCGGAAGCTCCTGACATTGCCACTGTGGCGCGGGAGGCCGGAGCGGCGATTGCGAAGTCTAGCCAGTGTGCCAAGGCGGTTCATGCAGCCGGAAACACGCACGCGGCCCGTCTACCAGACCGTCGTCGACGCATGTTCGTGAACTTCTGTAGAGGGTCCAATCGAGCGGTGAGGGATCGCGGCCGAGCCGCAAGTCGCCGTGACAAAACTCCTGCCAGAGCATCTTGGCCTGGCGTCCCAGCAGCAGCGAGAACGAGTTGAAGGCTTCTTCGCCCATCTCCCCCTGCAGCTCGAACAGCCTGCTCTGCGAGATGTCATCGTCGTAGACGACCCAGGCCCAGCTGCCGTGCTCCTCAACTTGCTCGAATTCGAAGAAGAAGCACAAGCCGCTGCGATGACACGCCCGTGACGCCTGCGCATCAGCACCCTTGATTTCCCGCTCGCTGCGCCATTCAGCCGGACATGCCCCCGGGTCAAGATCGGCCGCCGCAGTGGGGGATACGTAGTGAATGCCGATCGACATGATCAGTGTGCGGCCCCATTTCAACGGCGCCACGTAGCCCATCTCTACGCACAGACGCTAACCTTGGCCGTGGACCCGATCCCAGGCTTTCTGGCCGACGCGCCGGCGCATTTCGCGGTCCAGGTGCATATTCCGAAGCCACCTGGGCACCCGGTCCAGCGTCTATTGCGCACCGAATCCGGCACCTACTGAACACCTTGTCCGGAGAGGTCGGGGCGAGTCCGGTGCCTTGACCACCTGCTCCGGCGCCGAGTGCAGCGAGTCCAGCGACCTGCGCCCCTGGTCCAGCATGCTGCGCAGGGCTCAGCGTTGTCATCCCAGACCTCTTCCATCAACAGCACGTGTAGACCGTAGGCCCGTCGATGGCCGCTGCCTTTAGCCATGGCGCAGCGCGCGGGTCAGCCGAATCGGGGCGACCCGCGTCGAGCGTTCACTTCGGCTGCTCGTTGCCGTAGGTCTTGGCCAGGTAGTCCACGATGGCCGGCATGTCCGCGTCATCGATGGGCGCCTTGAAGACGACCTTCATGCGCTTCACCATGGCGTCCCAGTAGGGGCGCGGCGCGGTGGCCGGCTGGTATTGCATGTACTCGGCCGAATGGCAGGCCACGCAGTTGGCCTGGGCCTTGGCATAACCCGGCAAGGAGCTGGGCTTGAGCTGTGCGCCGTCCGGCGGCAGGTCGATGCTCTTGGAGCCTGCAGCGGCAAGGCTGGCGCCGGCCAGCGAAGCCACGATGGTGAGGATCATCAATGCTTGCTTCATGGCTGTCTCCTCAGGCTGCCGTGACTTTGACCGACTCGACGACGTTGCGCATGTAGCCCGCCGGCTGCCACAGCGCCTCCATCGGCTGGCTCTGGCCCGAGCGGTTCCAGGCTCGCACGCGCAGATCGTGCGTGCCGCGCTCCGGCGTGAAGCCGAAGGTGAACTCGCGGAAGGAGTAGCGCCCGAGCTCGGTCCCGAGCTTGGCGCCGCGCCAGGTCTGGCCGCCATCGGTGGAATACGCCACCTCGCGGATGCCCTGGCCGCCGTCGAAGGCGATGCCGCGCACTGCCATCTCGCGGCCAGCGGTAACGCGCGCGCCATCGCCCACCGACGTGATGAAGGAGCGCACGTTGAAGCGGCCGATGGGCCGCGTGGCCGTGGGTGTGGTGCCGGGCGCGACGCAGGCGCAGTCGTTGTCGGGAATGCGGTAAGCAGGCTTCATCCAGAAGCCGTCGAACTCCTGGTCGATGACCTCGATCTCGGACAGGTGCTTGACCCAGTAGGTGCCGTAGTAGCCCGGCACGATCAGCTTGACCGGGTAGCCGTTCAGCATCGGGATGTCCGCGCCGTTCATCTGGTAGGCCAGCATCACCTCGCCGTCCATAGCGTGGCTCACGTTCAGCGCCTTGACGAAATCGCCGCCACCGAACAGCGCAATGTCCAGCCCGTTGAACGTGACCTGGCGGGCACTGTTCTTCAGCTCAGCGCGGGCCAGCACGTCCTTCAGCGGCACGCCCAGCCAGCGCGCATTGCCCATCGCGCCGTTGGCGAGCTGGCCGCCCGTCACGCGCGGGTTGAACAGGCCGCGGCTGTTGCCCGAGCATTGGTTCACCGCCACCATCTCGATCGGCTTGAACTGCGTGCGCAGTTGCGCGACCGTCAGCTCGAAGGGTTTGCCCACCGCGTTGCCGCCGATCTTGATGACGTGCTGGTCGCCGTCGATGGAGGTCGGGATGCCAGCGTTGTGATAGCGCACGAAGAAGGCATCGTTGGGCGTGATGAGCCCATCGTTGAACACCTCGAAGGGCGTCTCCAGCTGCGGTGGTCGCGAGGTCAGTACGATCAGCGGCCGCTTCTCGGGGTAGGCCACCAGGTTGCGGTGGCCGTTGGCGAAGGGCTGCTCCAGCGTGCCACCAGCGGCCGAGGCGGGCCGGCTGGCCCCCAAGCCTGCGGAAGCCATCATGCCGGCGGCCAACAGCCGGCGGCGCAACGGGTCGGTCGGGTCGTGATCACGCATGTCGTTGTCTCCTGGGTGTTGTCGTGAAAACGAGGCTACAGATGCAGCCTCACGCGGGGGGCTTAAGCAGACTGGCGGCGGCGACGGCGAGGGCCTTTTTCTGCTGCGACACCAGCACCAGCGGCTTGCCGTCGCGGGACATGACGACCTGCCAGTGCACGTTGCTCCACCAGCCGCTGCCTTCCTTCAAGGCCACGGGCTGGTCGAAGGCGAAGACGGTGACCATGCCGCCCTTGTCGAAGAACGTGGTCAGGTGGTAGACGAGGTGGCCGTCGATGTCGCAGGGGCGCATCAGCTGCGGAAAGCCCGGCACGGCCGTGCTTTGTGCCAGGCCCAGGTGCTGCAGCAGCGGCTGCGCTTCCATGAAGTTGCCACGCAGCGTGCGCTCGTAATACTCGTGATCGATGGCGCCGCGCACCAGCGTCGGCGGGCTGGTGGCCATCACGGTGCCCGTGGCGACGCTGGCCAGCATCAGCCCGGCGAGCACGCGGCGCATGCCGCTGCGATGCCAGATCGGCGGGGGCTTGCGAAACAGCTGCGATGGCGGCTCGCCTGGCTCGAACGCCAGCGACATCTCGGCGCGCGCGCGCAGGTCGAAGCCGCTGTCTTCGGGCAGGGGGGGCGGAGCGTCCTTCATAGGCATCTCAAATCTTGCGCAGCGGCAGCACGTTGCCCTCCGCCTGGACGGCCGGCTGCGCTGGCGTGCCGGCGCCCATGGCCAGCTTCAGCGCGTCGCGCGCCCGGGCCAGCCGGGACAGCACGGTGCCGGGCGCAATCTCCAGCGCCTCGGCCATGCGTGCAGTCGGCATGTCGTCGAAGTAATACAGCACCAGCACCTCGCGGTGGATGGGGGCGATGCGCGCCAGCGCCTTGACGACGTCGAGCTTGTCGTCCAGCCCGGTCTCGGGCGCGACGGGCTCCGGCAGGTCGGGGTCGTCGATGGAGACAGGGCCAGGCACCATGTGGCGGAAGGCGTGCCGGCGCATGATCTGGAACAGCCAGGCGCGCGCGGAGGTGGCCTGCTTCAGCTGCTCGCGGTGGCGCCAGGCCGCGGCGAAGCAGTCCTGCACCACGTCCTCAGCGATGGCGCGCGACCCCGTCAGCGCCCAGGCGCTGCGCAGCAGGAACCGGTAGTGCTCGCGCACCCAGGCGTTGTAGCGGGACTCGACGGAAGGGAACATGGTCTGTACAAGAGCAAGGCGGCGGCCGTTTCATTCCATGCCGCCGCTCGGTACTTTCCCTAGATTTGGGCGCAGCCCAAGGCCCGAGCCTCGGGCCCGCGCCCAGCGCCGTCAATAGCCGGTGGCGACCATGAGCTTGGGGTCGATCTGCCAGGTCTCGCTGACAATGCGGCCTTCGCGGAAGGTCAGCACGTAGCGCACCTTGATCGGCGTCTTGCCTTCGAACACCACGTTGGCGGAGACGGTGGCGCCCTTGGGATTGGCCGACTCTTCCAGGCGATCCACGCTGAGCTTCAGCGGGCCCTGTGAGCCGGTGAATTTGGTCCACACACCCCGGATGGCGTCGGGCGTGGCGTAGCTGCCGTCCAGCGGGCCGCCGATCCACTCGAAGCGGGCGTTGTCGGCATAGCCGCGCATGACCACCGCGAGGTCGCCGGAGGCAATGGCCTGGAAATGGGTGCGCGCATCGTCCGAAGGGGCTGCGAAGGCACTGCCGGCGACGGTGACAAGGGCGGCGCCAACGGCGGCCAGGGTGGTCTTGATCATGAAGGCTCCTGAAGGGATGGTGGGGTGGGAATAGAGGTCTTGCGGGCCGGTTCGGCCCTGCAATGACGCTGACTGCTGCTGCACGCCGTGTATTCCGTCGGCGCGCGGACAGGTTCGTGGCGCGGGTTCAGAACTTCGCCAGCACCTCGGCCGGTGCGCTCAGCGTGGCGACCACGCGCTGGGCGCCGCGATCGACGCGGGCGACGCTCAGGTCCTCGTTGAGCACATAGGCGAACTGGCCGTCTCGCGTGAAGACGATGGCCTGGCGCGGCTGCTTGAAGCCCTCGATGGTGGCGACCACCTTCAGCGTGGGCACATCGATGACCGACACGCTGTTGTCGGCCAGGTTGCCGGCATAGACGAAGCGGCCATCGGGCGTCAGCGCTGCGCCGTAGGGGTCGCGCCCCACGGGCACTGTCTTCGTGATGCGCCGCGCGGCGATGTCGACCACCGCGATGTCGTTGCTGCCGCTGTTGGCCGCGAACATCGTCTTGCCATCGGCCGTGACCGAGATGGCGCGGATCTTGTTGAAGCCGCTGATCTCGCCGCCGATCTTGTCGGTCTTGGTGTCGACGATGGTGACCTTGTCGCCCAGGAAGTTGGTGACGTAGAGCTTGTCGCCGTCCGGGCTCAGGCGCACGCCCTGGCGTGGCTGCGCGAAGCCGGTGATCACCGCGCGCGCCATGCCGCTGGCCGTGTCCAGGCGCGTCACGGTGCTGCTGGCCTGGTTGTTGATGTAGAGCGTGCCGCCGTCCTTGCTGAGCACGGTGCCAAAGGCGCCCGCGCCAGCGCCCAGCTTGGTGGTCGTGGCCAGCGTCGTGGTGTTTACGCGGGTCACCGTGCCCAGGCTGGAGTCCGACACGTAGAAGCTGTCGCCGTCCGGCGCAAAGACGATGTTGCGCGGCGTGACGTAGCCCCTAAGCACGCCGCGCACGGCGTTCTTCTGCAGGTCGTAGACGATGACCTCGGCGCGCTCGCTGTAGGACACGACGGCGGTGCGCTCGTCCGGGCTCAGGGCCAGCGAGTTGTTGCGGATCTGGCCGTCGAAGGTCGTCCGCGCTGGAGCGGACTGGGCGACGGCAGAGGTCGCCGTGCCCAGCAGGGCAGCGCTGCTGCACAGGGCGATCAGGGTGAGGCGAAGAAAGTGGTTCATCGGCAGGTTCCTCAAGTTGGGAGATTCAGGACGGGGGGCCTGGTGCAAGAGAGCGCGGCGGCGGGCGTTTGATTCCATGCCGCCTGAAATTTGTTGGGCTCAACCAATCAGCGCGGGCACCCAGCGGTTGATGGCTGCGCCGCCCACCACCAGCCAGGCGAAGAGCGCGAGCGCCAGCAGCAACGGCTTGATGCCGGCCTTGCGGATGGCGCCGAGGTGGGTGGACAAGCCCAGCGCTGCCATCGCCATGGCGAGCAGCACGGTGTCCAGGCTGGTGGCGGCGGCAACGACGGGAGCCGGCAACCAGCGCAGCGAGTTGAAGAGCACCACGGCGACGAAGCCGAAGGCGAACCAGGGCACGGCCAGCGGCGTTTTGGACGCCTGGTCGCTCGGTGCGTCGGCGCGACCCGCGCGAGCCAACCAGGCCGACAAGCCCACCAGGAAAGGCGCCAGCATCATCACCCGCACCATCTTCGCGATGACGGCGGCGTTGGCCACATCCGGGTTCACCGAGCGGGCCGCCGCCACGACCTGTGCCACCTCATGGATGGTCGAGCCCGCGTAGATGCCGAAGCCGGTGGCCCCGCCCGGGATCACGCCCCAATGCTGATTCAGTTCGAACAGCGCCGGGTACAGGAAAATCGCCACGGTGCCGAACACCACCACGGTGGCGACCGCCACCGTCACCTGCTCGGCCCGCGCCTTGACGACCGGCTCGGTAGCCATCACGGCTGCAGCGCCGCAGATCGAGCTGCCCGCGCCGATCAGCATGGCCGTCTTGCGGTCCAGGCCGAGCCACCCTGTGCCGATCCATTGCGCCAGTAGGAAGGTGGAACCCAGCACCATCGCGTCGATGACGACCCCAGCGACGCCGACATGGCCGATGTCCTGCACCGTCAGGCGCAGGCCGTACAGCACCACGCCCAGGCGCAGCAGGCTCTGCTTGGAGAAATGCACGCCAGCCCCGCTGGCCGCGGCCGCCCGCGGATAGACGGTGTTGCCCACCGCCATGCCCAGCACGATGGCCAGCGTCAGCGCACTGAAGCCGTGGCGCTGCAGCCAGTCGATCTGCCCCAGCGCCATGCCGGCGGCTGCCAACGCGCCCACAAGTACCAGGCCAGGCAACAAGCGGCGCCACGCTGTCAGGCGCTGGTGCAGCGAAGCGGCGGACGGGGCGCGTCCATGGGGCGCAACAGCGGGCAATTCGAGGCTTGGCATCACGATCTCCGGTCGCCGCGAGCACCTTCGCTCGCTGGCATGACGCAAATCTAGAGACGCCCCTGTTACCCGTCCAACGGCTTGTCTGGCTATGATTTACCTGAATGACGGGTAACAAGGGGGCGGGGATGGATGTGCTACGCCTGACGCTGAGGCAATTGCAGGTCTTCGTGGCAGTGGCGCGCAGCGGCAGCACGACGGCCGCCAGCGCCCAGATCGCCTTGTCGCAGTCCGCCACCAGCGCGGCCGTCAACGAGCTGGAGCGGCTGCTGTCGCTGAAGCTGTTCGACCGTGCCGGCAAGCGATTGCTGCTGAATGACAACGGCCGGGCCCTGCAGCCCCGTGCGCTGGCGCTGTTGGACGGCGCAGCGGACATCGAGCGCATGGCGTGGGACGGCGACGCGCAGGCGCAATCGCTGCGTATCGGCGCCAGCACGACCATCGGCAACTACCTGCTGCCGCAACTGCTCGCCACCCACCTGCAGGCGCGCGGCGCCAACGCCGCCCCCACCTGGCAGTCCCGCGTGGTGATCGGCAACACGGCGGAGATCTGCGCCGCCGTCGCGGCCTTCGAGCTGGACGTGGGGCTGATCGAAGGGCCGTGCCACGAGCCCACGCTGGATGTCACGGCTTGGCTGCGTGACGACATGGTTGTCGTGGCTGCAACGGACAGCGAGGTTGCAAGGCTCGCCGGCGAAGCGCCCGACCACCGCATCCCGCTGCGCACGCTGCGTGAGCAAGTCTGGCTGCTGCGCGAGCCAGGCTCCGGCACGCGGGAGGCGACCGACCAGTCGCTGTTGACGCACCTGAGGTCCTACCGGCGCAGCATCGAACTCGGCAGCTCCGAGGCCATCAAGCATGCGGCCGCTGCGGGCTTGGGCGTGGCCTGCCTGTCGGCCTGGGTCGTCGCCGACCTGGTCGCGGCCGGGCGCCTAGTTCGACTGGCCACCACGCTGCCGGCCATGACGCGTCAGTGCCATCTCGTCGTGCATCGCCAGAAGCACCCGACAGCGGCGCTGCGCGACTTCCTGGCGTTGGCGACTGCAGAGGCTGGCGAGGGCATGGCAGCTCGCTAGCAGCGCCGGGCAGCCGGCGCGGCGGATAACGAGCACACGCTGCTGGCCGCCATCCGCGAAGGGGCCGTCCAGCGCGTGCGCCCCAAGGCCATGACGGTCGCCGTCATCATGGCTGGCTTGTTGCCGGTGCTCTTCGGCCATGGCACCGGCTCCGAGGTCATGACCCGCATCGCCGCGCCCATGGTGGGCGGCATGGTCAGCGCACCGCTGCTGAGCATGTTCGTCATTCCGGCGGCGTGGTGGCTGTTGCATCGGAGGCGCCTGCGTGCGGCTTCTCCGGCAGCGTCTCCCACTGTGGCAGCGCTTGATCGGTCCCCGGCTTGAGGGTCGACCCGGCTGGAGGATCACCCTAGGAGATAGCGGCAGTCCTGCCACCTATGATTTCGCCGTGGTCGCGTGAGCGATCGTCCAGCTTTTCCTTCCTGGGGTCGCCTCAGAAAACGGAAAATAAAGCACGCTAAGCCGGTTGCAGCGGTCGTAGCGGCCTGAACTTGCCCGCGCCGATCTTGGCGCTGCTGCGCCAGAGGTAATCGCCGGTGAGGTTGATGTGCTCCCAACCGAGCGGCGACAGGTACTGCAACAGCGCGTCATCAACGGCATGGCCGTTGCCACGCAGCGCGTGCGCAGCCCGTTCCAGATAGACCGTGTTCCACAACACGACGGCAGCCGTTACCAGATTGAGGCCGCTAGCCCGGTAGCGCTGCTGCTCGAAACTGCGGTCGCGGATTTCACCCAGGCGGTTGAAAAACACTGCCCTGGCCAGCGCATTGCGCGCCTCGCCCTTGTTCAGGCCGGCATGCACGCGGCGGCGCAGTTCCACGCTTTGCAGCCAGTCCAGGATGAACAGCGTGCGCTCGATGCGGCCCAGCTCGCGGAGCGCCACGGCCAGGCCGTTCTGGCGTGGGTAGCTGCCGAGCTTTCGGAGCATCAGGGAGGCCGTCACCGTGCCCTGCTTGATCGAGGTGGCCAGCCGCAGGATTTCGTCCCAATGGGCGCGGACGTGCTTGATGTTGAGCGTGCCGCCGATCATGGGTTTCAGCGCGTCATAGGCGGCGTCGCCCTTCGGGATGTAGAGCTTGGTGTCGCCCAGGTCGCGGATGCGCGGCGCGAAGCGGAAGCCCAGGAGGTGCATCAGGGCGAAGACGTGATCGGTGAAGCCCGCCGTGTCGGTGTAATGCTCCTCGATCCGCAAGTCGGACTCGTGGTACAGCAGGCCGTCGAGCACGTAGGTCGAATCGCGCACGCCGACGTTCACGACCTTGGTGTGAAATGGCGCGTACTGGTCAGAAATGTGGGTGTAGAACGTCCGCCCTGGGCTGCTCCCGTATTTCGGGTTGATGTGGCCGGTGCTCTCGGCCTTGCTGCCGGTGCGGAAGTTCTGGCCGTCCGACGATGAGGTGGTGCCGTCGCCCCAGTGCTCGGCGAAGGGATGGCGGAACTGTGCGTTGACCAGATCGGCCAGCGCCGCCCCGTAGGTTTCGTCGCGGATGTGCCAGGCTTGCAGCCAAGCCAGCTTGGCGTAGGTCGTGCCGGGGCAAGACTCCGCCATCTTGGTCAGGCCCAGGTTGATCGCGTCGGCGAGGATCGTGGTCAGCAACAGGTTCTTGTCTTTGGCCGGGTCGCCCGATTTCAGATGCGCGAAATGCCGAGTGAAGCCCGTCCATTCGTCCACCTCCAGCAGCAGTTCGGTGATCTTGACGTGCGGCAGGATCATTGCCGTCTGGTCGATCAGCGCTTGGGCGGTGTCGGGTACCGCCGCGTCGAGCGGCGTGATCTTCAAGCCTGACTCGGTGATGATGGCGTCCGGCAGCTCGTTGGCCGTCGCCATACGGTTGACGGTGGCAAGCTGTGTTTCCAGCAGCGTCAGCCGGTCGTTCAGGTACCGGTTGCAGTCGGTGGCCACGGCCAGCGGCAATTCGCTGGCCTGCTTGAGGCTGGCGAATTTCGCGGGCGGCACCAGGTAGTCCTCGAAGTCCTTGAACTGGCGCGACCCCTGCACCCAGATGTCGCCGGAACGCAACGCGTTCTTCATCTCCGACAGCGCGCACAGTTCGTAGTAGCGCCGGTCGATGCCGGTGTCGGTCATGACCAGCTTCTGCCAGCGCGGCTTGATGAACTCGGTCGGCGCGTCGGCGGGCACCTTGCGGGCGTTGTCGCTGTTCATGCCGCGCAGCACCTCGATGGCGTCGAGCACGTCCTTCGCGGCGGGAGCGGCCCGCAGCTTGAGCACGGCAAGGAATTCCGGCGCGTAGCGGCGCAGCGTGGCGTAGCTTTCGCCGATGCGGTGCAGGAAATCGAAGTCCTCGGGCTGCGCAAGCTTCTGCGCTTCGGTGACGCTCTCGGCGAAGGCATCCCAGGACATGACGGCCTCGATGGCGGCGAACGGATCGCGGCCCGCCTGCTTGGCCTCGATCAGCGCCTGGCCGATGCGGCCGAACAACCGCACCTTGGCGTTGATCGCCTTGCCGGACGCCTGGAATTGCTGCTGATGCTTGTTCTTGGCGGCGTTGAACAGCTTGCCCAGGATGCGGTCGTGCAGGTCGATGATTTCGTCGGTGACGGTGGCCATGCCCTCGATGGCAAGCGCCACCAGGGTGGCATAGCGTCGCTGCGCCTCGAACTTGGCCAGGTCGGCGGGCGTCATCTGGCCACCCTCACGGGCGATCTTGAGCAGGCGGTTCTGGTGCACCGACCGCTCGATGCCAGAAGGCAGGTCGAGCGCCTGCCACGCTTTGAGGCGTTCGATGTGTTCCAGCATGTGCCGCGAATTCGGTTTGACGGGCGATTGGCGCAGCCAGGCCAGCCAGGTCGTTTTGCCGTTGTCCCGACGCTTGAGCAGATCGTCGAGGCGGCGGCGATGCGCGTCCGACAGCGGTTCGGCCAAGGCATCGTAGATGCGCCGGTTGGCGCGGGTGATTGCTTCGGCGCTCGCCCGCTCGACGGCGTTGAGGGCAGGCAGAATGACCGACTGCTGCCGCAGGTGCTCGATCAAGGTGCTGGCCAGCACGATGCCCTTGTCGGTCTGCAAGGCCATCTCGGTCAGCAACTGGACGGCCTGCCGGTAGTGGCCCATGGTAAAGGGCTGGAAGCCGAACACCGTTTGCAGTTCGACCAGGTGCTCGCGCCGGGTCTGCTCCCGCTGCCCGTATTCGTCCCAGCTTTCGACGCTGACCTTGAGCTGGTCGGCGACCAGTTTCAACAAGGGCGGAAACGGCGGCTCATCGACGCCCAGGATGACACCAGGAAAGCGCAGGTAACAGAGCTGCACGGCGAAGCCCAGCCGGTTGGCCGGGCCGCGCCGCTGCCGGATGATGGAGAGGTCGGTTTCGCTGAACGTGTAGTGACGGATCAACTCATCCTTGGTGTCCGGCAACGCCAGCAGGCTTTCGCGCTCGGCGGCGGACAGGATTGAACGACGTGGCATATTTACTGATCCGTTCTCAAGTATTGATACAGGGTTTCGCGACTGATTCCGAATTCACGAGCCAGCTTGGTCTTTTGCTCGCCAGCCTCGACACGTTGGCGCAGTTCGGCAATACGCTCAGACGACAGGGATTTCTTCCTGCCACGGTAGGCCCCGCGCTGCTTGGCGAGCGCGATGCCCTCGCGCTGCCGCTCGCGGATCAAGGCGCGTTCGAACTCGGCGAACGCGCCCATTACCGACAGCATCAGGTTCGCCATCGGCGAGTCCTCGCCGGTGAAGGTCAAATGCTCCTTAAGGAACTCGATGCGTACGCCGCGCTGGGTGAGGCCCTGCACCAGGCGGCGCAGGTCGTCGAGGTTGCGCGCCAGACGATCCATGCTGTGCACCACGACCGTGTCGCCTTCGCGCACGAAGGCGAGCAGCCGTTCCAGTTCGGGCCGCCGTGTGTCCTTGCCCGACGCCTTGTCGGTGAACACTTTATCCACCTGGATCTGTTCGAGCTGCCGTTCTGGGTTCTGGTCGAAGCTGCTGACGCGGACGTAACCGATGCGCTGACCGTGCAAGGTATCCTCCTGAGGGAAATGTGTCAGGAAGAAATCTATGACCCTTGACGGCGTATGTCAATCAATTCGGAAGGCAACTCTATTCTGACGATTTAGCGCCGGATGGTCTGACGCCAAGTTAGGGTATGCCTCAATCTGACGGTAGCGAGTCGCAGGCGTTCGGATCGGCATCGGTTTCGTTCCCTGTCTTGGCACGCGCTTCGAAGCGTTGATAACACTCCAACCCGCAGAAGTGCTCGACGTATTCCGCGCCTTCCGGGGTGAAGGCGGCATCGAGCGGGATTTCCTTGCAGCACACGCAGCAACTGGTGGTGGTCGAGTCACTTGCATTCATGGTGGCACCCCTCCATTGACTGACGAAGACGGCGAATGCCGCCGCCGGCATTGGCTTCGCGAACAGGAAGCCTTGTCCTGTGTCGCAGTCCGCTTGTCGCAATAGATCAAGACTCGCCGATGTTTCCACGCCTTCAGCCACCACATCCATGCCCAGCCCGTGCGCAAGCTGAATCACGGTGTGCACGATGGTTTGGTCGCGGCGGTCGTTGGCGAGCCCGGCGACAAACGATTGGTCGATCTTGAGCGTGCTGATTGGGCAGCACTTCAGATGTTGCAGACAGGAATACCCCGTCCCGAAGTCATCGGCGGCGAAGCGCACACCGATCTGCCGCAAGGCGTCCAGGGCGGGGAAGATCGCCGGATCACCAAACGCGACCGATTCGGTCAGCTCGATTTCGAGATACTCGGCGGGCAACTCGGCATCAGCCAGCACGCCCTTTACCCACCCGTCGAAGTCCGGTCCCACTTGGCTCGCCGAAACATTGACGGCCAGCCGGAACGGTCGCCATGCCAGCATTCGCCAGTCACGCATCTGGCGGCAGGCTTCGCCCAGCACCCAAGCGCCGATTTCAGGCATCAGGCCGGACGATTCGACCACGGGCAGGAACTGGCCCGGTGGCAATAGTCCAAGCGTCGGATGACGCCAGCGCAACAGGGCTTCCGCGCCGACAATCCCACCACTGCGCAGATCGACGACGGGCTGGTAGTGCAGTTCAAGCTGCCCGCGCTCGACCGCTTGGGCCAGTTCCGGCGTCGTCCATCCATCCGGCCGGAAAGCGCTCATTCTCTTTCCCTGAATGCCCGCAACGCCCGCGACAGGGACAGAAGGAACAGGCCGGTCAAACCGAGCGCCGCGATGACCCAATGCTCGCCGAGGAAAGCACCGGCGGTTGTGCCGGCCAGCACGACAGCGAGGATGGGCAGGTGGCAGGGGCAAGTCAGCACAGCCAGTCCGCCCCACAGGTAGCCGGTGATCGGTTTGTGCGTCTCGGACGGCAAGCGCTCGGGGTTGTTCATGGCAGACTCTCCGCGTGCTGTGCCGGCTCGGTCGGCAGGGTGGCCAACTGCACTTCCAGATCGGCCAACGCTTCGCGCCGACGCTCGACGAACTGACGCAGCAGGGCAAGCTGCGCGGCCGCTTCGTCGCCGTCCGCCGCATCCAGCGCCCGGCACAGCCGCGCCAGCGCGTCGAGGCCGATGCCCGCCTCGAAGGCCGCCCGCACGAAGCACAGCCGTTGCAAGGCGGCGTCATCGAACAAGCCGTAGCCGCCTGGTGTGCACGCCACCGGGCGCAGCAATCCGCGCAGCAGGTAGTCGCGCACGATATGCACGCTCACCCCGGCATCAAGAGCCAGCCGGGACACCGTGTAGGCGTTCATTGAACACCTCCTTTTTCTCACCCGGCGCAGCAGGAAAGCTGCTTCACATCCTTGTTGAAGGTCTGCGCCGCGAGCTTCAACCCCTCGACCATCGTCAGGTAGGGGAACAACTGGTCGGCCAGTTCCTGCACCGTCATGCGGTTGCGAATGGCCAGAGCCGCCGTCTGGATCAGTTCACCCGCTTCCGGCGCGACCGCCTGTACGCCGATCAGCCGATGGCTGCCTTCCTCGATAACCAACTTGATGAAGCCGCGTGTGTCGAAGTTGGCGAGCGCACGCGGCACGTTGTCCAAGGTCAAGGTGCGGCTGTCGGTCTCGATCCCGTCGTGGTGGGCTTCCGCCTCGCTGTAGCCCACGGTCGCCACTTGCGGATCGGTGAACACCACGGCCGGCATTGCGGTCAGGTCGAGCGCCGCATCGCCGCCGGTCATGTTGATCGCGGCACGGGTGCCGGCCGCTGCCGCCACATAGACGAACTGCGGCTGGTCGGTGCAGTCGCCGGCCGCGTAGATGTTCGGGTTGCTCGTGCGCATGCCTTGGTCGATGGCGATGGCACCTTGCGCATTGACAGTGACCCCCGCTGCGTCCAGCGCGAGGCTGCGCGTGTTCGGTGTCCGACCGGTGGCAACCAGCAGTTTGTCGGCGCGCAATTCACCGTGCGTGGTGGTCAGCACGAATTCACCGTCCATATGGGCGACCTGGCTGGCTTGCGTGTGCTCCAGCACCTCGATGCCCTCGGCACGGAAAGCGGCTGTCACCGCCTCGCCGATGGCCGGGTCTTCACGGAAGAACAAGGTATTGCGCGCCAGGACCGTGACCTTGCTGCCCAGCCGGGCAAAGGCTTGCGCCAGCTCCAGCGCCACCACCGACGAGCCGATTACGGCAAGGCGTTCGGGAATGGTGTCGCTCGCCAGGGCCTCGGTGGAAGTCCAGTAGGGTGACTCTTTCAAGCCCGGAATCGGCGGGACCGCCGGGCTGGCACCCGTGGCGACCAGGCAGCGGTCGAACATCACGACGCGCTCGCCACCCTCGTTCAAACGGACGGTAAGGCTCTGGTCGTCCTTGAAGCGCGCCTCACCGTGCACAACGGTGATGGCCGGATTACCGCCCAGGATGCCTTCGTACTTGGCGTGCCGCAGTTCGTCGACGCGGGCCTGCTGCTGGGCCAGCAGCTTACTGCGGTCAATCGTAGGCACAGTTGCCGCAATACCGCCATCGAACGGGCTTTCCCGGCGCAGATGGGCGATGTGGGCGGCGCGGATCATGATCTTGGACGGCACACAGCCGACATTGACGCAGGTGCCGCCGATGGTGCCGCGCTCGATCAGCGTGACCTGCGCGCCTTGCTCGACGGCTTTCAGCGCCGCCGCCATCGCGGCTCCACCGCTGCCAATGACCGCTACCTGCACCGGGGGCTCGTTGCCACTGTGCTTTTCGGCGGCGGCCATCCATCCCCGCACCTTGTCGAGCAGTCCGACGCGGTTGTCCGCCAGTGGCGCATCGGCTAGCGTTGCCTTGTAGCCCAGTCCGGCCACGGCGGCAGTCAGCGCGTCCGGCGATGTGCCCGGCACGATGGCGAGTTGCGCTGTGCCCTTCGGATAGGACACCAGCGCCGACTGCACGCCTGGCACTTTTTCCAGCGCTTCCTTGACGTGCGCCGCGCACGAGTCGCAAGTCATGCCGGTGATTTTTAGATGGGTCATGCAACAGATCCTTTATCGTTTGTGGCGCCAGACAATGACGTCCGTTGTGCTGCGGTGCCGTTTTCAGTGACTCACTGCTTGACGCTGGACGGATAGCCCGCGTCTGCGGTTGCCTTGGTCAGCTTCTGCACGCTGGTCTTGGCATCGTCGAAGGTGACGACCGCTTGGCGTGTCTCGAAAGTCACGTCAACTTTGCTGACGCCTTCGACCTTGGAAATCGCCTTCTTGACAGTGATCGGGCAGGCGGAGCAGGTCATGCCCGGTACGGACAGCGTGACGGTCTGGGTGGCGGCCCAGACGGGGGCAACAACGGCGGCGAGGGCGAGGGAGGCAAACAGTTTCTTCATGGTGAACTCCGATCAGTAGAAAAATGGCATGACGTAGGGAAATCCGAGCGCGACCAGAACCAGCGCGGCCACGATCCAGAAAATGAGCTTGTAAGTAGCTCGCACTTGGGGAATCGCGCAGACCTCACCCGGTTTGCAGGCCGCTGCCTGCCGGTAGATGCGCCGCCAGGCGAAGAACAACGCCACCAGCGCCACGCCGATAAAGATGGGGCGATAGGGTTCCAACACCGCCAAGTTGCCGATCCAAGCGCCGCTGAACCCCAAGGCGATCAGAACCAACGGCCCGAGGCAGCAAGCCGAGGCGAGGATGGCGGCAAGCCCTCCAGTGAAGAGCGCGCCGCGCCCGGTTTTTGGTTCAGACATGCGCTTGTCCTTTCGAATTGAAATTGGATAGCGTAACCTTACTTCCGTACTCATGTACGGAGTCAAGCGATATGGAAAACAATTTGGAGAACCTGACCATTGGCGTTTTCGCCAAGGCGGCCGGGGTCAATGTGGAGACCATCCGTTTCTATCAGCGCAAGGGCTTGTTGCTGGAGCCTGACAAGCCCTATGGCAGCATCCGCCGCTATGGCGAGGCGGATGTAACGCGGGTGCGCTTCGTGAAATCAGCCCAGCGGCTGGGCTTCAGCCTGGATGAGATCGCCGAGCTGCTGCGGCTGGAGGATGGCACCCATTGCGAGGAAGCCAGCAGTCTGGCCGAGCACAAGCTCAAGGACGTGCGCGAGAAAATGGCTGACCTGGCGCGCATGGAGGCCGTGCTGTCTGAGTTGGTGTGCGCCTGCCATGCGCGAAGGGGGAACGTTTCCTGCCCGCTGATCGCGTCACTACAGGGTGGAGCAAGCTTGGCAGGTTCGGCTATGCCTTAGCGTGCTTTATTTTCCGTTTTCTGAGACGACCCCT
>RXJV01000082.1 GCA_003963075.1 Burkholderiales bacterium | reverse complement strand
GGTGACCTTCTCGGCCGTGGCGCCGCCGCCGACGTCCAGGAAGTTGGCCGGCTCGCCGCCGAACAGCTTGATGGTGTCCATCGTGGCCATGGCCAGGCCGGCGCCGTTCACCAGGCAGCCGATGTTGCCGTCCAGGCTGATGTAGGCCAGGTCGAACTTGGAGGCTTCGATCTCGGCCGGGTCTTCTTCGTCCAGATCGCGGTAGGCGACGATTTCGGGGTGGCGGAACAGCGCGTTGGCGTCGAAGTTGAACTTCGCGTCCAGGGCCATCAGATTGCCCTTGCTGTCGCGGTTCAGCGGGTTGATTTCCACCAGCGACGCGTCGGTGTCCATGTAGCACTTGTAGAGCTTGGCGAACAGGTCGACGGCCTGGTCGACGGTGTGGCCTTCCATGCCGATGGCGGCAGCGATCTTCTTGGACTGCTCAGTGGTGATGCCGGTCAGCGGATCGATCACTTCGGTGACGATCTTCTCGGGCGTGCTGTGGGCCACTTCTTCGATGTCCATGCCGCCTTCGCTGGAGGCGATGAAGGCGACCTTCTGCGTGGCGCGGTCGGTCACCAGCGAGACGTAGAACTCCTTGCCGATGTCGGCACCATCCTCGATGTAGAGGCGGCGGACCTTCTGGCCTTCGGGGCCGGTCTGGTGGGTCTTGAGCTGCATGCCCAGGATGGCTTCGGACTTTTCCTTGACGTCGTCGATGGTCTTCGCGACCTTGACGCCACCGCCCTTGCCGCGGCCGCCGGCGTGAATCTGGGCCTTCACGACCCAGACCGGGCCGCCCAGCTTCTGAGCGGCTTCAACGGCTTCCTGCACGGTGAAGGCCGGGATGCCGCGCGGCACCGGCACGCCGAACTGGCGCAGGATTTCTTTGCCCTGGTATTCGTGGATTTTCATGGCTGGGTCTTTCGGGTCGGGAAGTCAGGAAACGGTCGTGGTGGACGCTGGCGTTGCCAGATGCCACCGGGGGTAGAAGGCGGCGACGGTGGGGCCGTCACGACGCAGGGCGTGGCAGCGGTCGAGCTGGAAGGGCGGCTGGCCGTCGGCGTCGCCCTCGCGGGTATCGATGATGGAGCCTGCCATCGCCTGCAGCACGGCGGTGGGCAGCACAAGGCAAAGTTCGGTCAGGTGGGTGCAGCCGCGCGTTCCGGCCAATCGTTCCTGGACCGCCTGACGGAAGCCTTGCATCAGGTTCAGGCCGACGAGGCGGGCGTAGGCGTTGCCATGCGCGTCACAGGCGCCGGGGTAGGGCATCCAGCGGGTTTCGGAGCTCGCCGCGTGGATCGTGAGCGTCGCGTCGACGGTCAGCAGCAGGCGCATCTCGTGAACCGGGTCGCCGGCCCGGCGCAACGAACCCGCGAGCGTCACATCGTGGGCCTTGGTGTCGGTCAGGCTGGCTTCGACGTCGAACAGGCCGTCCTCACGGGCGAACACCTGCACATCGAGGGCGCGGCGGTGCAGCGGGCGGCGCGAGGCGGGCGGGAGGACGGCGGGCATGGCGGCGTTGGGCGAAACAACCCGGCGGGTACCGGGACGGGGCTCGCCCCGCTTGCGCGGCCGCGTTGCGCAGGAGGCAAGACGGCCCGTAACCGGGTGAACCCTCATTTTTGGGCAGCCGGCAATGTAGCACGGAGGGTGAAAACTACCGTCCGACCGCTGACCGTCTCAGGCCCGCAGCAGGCGGCGTACGACGTCGGGTGCAAAGCCCCGTGCGAGCAGGAAGCGGGTCTGACGCGCCTGTTCGGCCGGCTCCCGAGGTGGTTGATCGCCGAAGCGCTTGAGCCACACCGAGCGGGCGCGGTCGAGCTCGGAGGCCCGCAGCACGGCCTGCTGTTCGGCGTCGAGTTTGAGGCCGTGGCGCGCGAGTTCCTGCTGGATGCGCTGGGAACCAAAGCGCTCGGCACGGACATGCAGCCGCGACTCGACGAAGCGGGTTTCGTCCAGGTAGCCATCGGCCGCAAGCGCGTCGAGCAGCTCGTCCACGGCGGCCTCGGCATCGCTGTCGGGATCAGCGGGCCCATCGGCATCCGCGTCGTTTGGCGTCGCCGCGCGCAGACGGCGCTCGATGCTGAGCAGCTTGCGGCGCAGTTCCAGGCGGCTGTGCTCGCGCTGCGCCAGCAGGCCGATGGCGCGGGCTTTCAGGGACAGCGGCGCTCGTGTCATGGCCGAAGCTCCAGGGGCCGCGTGTGCAGAGTTTGCGGCAGCGCCGGCAGGGCAGGCGCTGCCGGCTTTGCTGCATCACCTTCTCGGGTTGCCTGTGGCGGCAACGCCGACCGCTTCGCGGATCTTGTTTTGGCGAAACCGCATGGGTCACTCGCTGGCGCTCGCGCCCTCGGCATCGCCCAAGGGGGCGACGCCGACCGCTTCGCGGATGCGGTTTTGGTGAAACAAGATGGGTCACTCCTTGTCAGTCGTGCCCTCGGCGTCGCCAAGCGGGGCAACGCCGACCGCTTCGCGGATCTTGTTTTCAATCTCGTGGGCGATGTCGGGGTTCTCGCGGAGGAATTCGCGCGCGTTGTCCTTGCCCTGGCCGATCTTTTCGCCGTTGTAGGCGTACCAGGCACCGCTCTTGTCGACGATCTTGTGGATGACGCCCATGTCGACGATCTCGCCTTCGCGGCTGATGCCCTCGCCGTAGAGGATGTCGAACTCGGCGGTTTTGAAGGGCGGCGAGACCTTGTTCTTGACGACCTTGACCTTGGTCTCGGAGCCAATGATTTCCTCGCCCTTCTTGATGGAGCCGATGCGGCGGATGTCCAGCCGCACCGAGGCGTAGAACTTCAGCGCATTGCCGCCGGTGGTGGTTTCCGGCGAGCCGAACATGACGCCGATCTTCATGCGGATCTGGTTGATGAAGATGACCGTGCAGTTGGTCTTCTTGATCGTGGCGGTCAGCTTGCGCAGGGCCTGGCTCATCAGGCGGGCCTGCAGGCCGGGCAGCTGGTCGCCCATCTCGCCTTCGAGTTCGGCCTTGGGCGTGAGCGCAGCGACGGAGTCGACGACGATCAGGTCGACCGAGCCGGAGCGCACCAGCGCGTCGACGATTTCCAGCGCCTGCTCGCCGGTGTCGGGCTGGCTGATCAGCAGGTCCTGCAGATTCACGCCGAGCTTCTGGGCGTACTGGATGTCGAGGGCGTGCTCGGCGTCGATGAAGGCGCAGGTGCCCTGCAGCTTCTGCATCTCGGCAATGACCTGCAGCGTCAGCGTGGTCTTGCCGGAGGACTCGGGGCCGTAGATCTCGATGACCCGGCCGCGCGGCAGGCCGCCGACGCCCAGCGCGATGTCCAGGCCCAGAGAGCCGGTCGAGACGACCTGGATGTCTTCCAGGGCCTCGCCCTCGCCGAGGCGCATGATGGAGCCCTTGCCGAACTGCTTCTCGATCTGGGCGAGGGCGGCCTGCAGGGCCTTGGCTTTTTCGGTGTTCAGGGCTTTGACGGGGGCGTCCATGGGAAATCTCCAGGTGAATGCGGCAATTATGGGTCAATCTGTATGTTTGTACAGTAGTTTGTCCCCACACTTGAGGAGATCTTCGGTTCCGGGTGGCTCATGGCGTGAGCCAGCAGCGAACCGCCTCGTGCAGGCTTGAGCCGGCGCAAGCCGGGTGGCGATCCGCCGCACATAACATCGGCCGAGGAGACAACACCATGCGCATCCTGATTGCCGAAGATGATCAAGTGCTGGCCGACGGCCTGCTGCGCGCGCTGCGCGCGTCGGGCTATGCGGTGGATCGGGTCAATTCGGGCACCGAGGCCGACGCGGCACTGGCCACGCATGAGTTCGACCTCGTCATCCTTGACCTCGGCCTGCCGCGGCTGCACGGCCTGGAGGTGCTGCGCAAGCTGCGTGCGCGCGGCGCGACGATGCCGGTGTTGATCCTGACGGCCGCGGACAGCGTCGAGCAGCGGGTGAAGGGGCTGGACCTGGGTGCCGACGACTACATGGCCAAGCCGTTCTCGTTGCAAGAGCTCGAAGCCCGTGTGCGGGCGTTGACGCGCCGAGGCCTGGGCACCGCGAGCAGCCTGATCAAGCACGGGCCGCTGACCTTCGATGCCACCGGCCGGGTGGCCTACATCAACGAACAGATGCTGGAGCTGTCGGCGCGCGAGCTGTCGCTGCTGGAGGTGCTGCTGCAGCGCGCCGGCCGGCTGGTCAGCAAGGACCAGCTGGTGGAGCGGCTGTGCGAGTGGGGCGAGGAGGTCTCGAACAACGCGATCGAGGTCTACATCCACCGGCTGCGCAAGAAGATCGAGCAGGGCCCGATCCGCATCGCGACGGTCCGAGGCCTCGGCTACTGCCTCGAGAAGATTCCGTCATGAGGCACGCCGCCGGCCGGCTGCGGCCGTCGACCCTCCGTGAGGGGCGGGCCTGGCTTGGGAGCGGCCTGGCGCTGCGGCCGGACATGGTGCACCCCGCCGGCCGGGTACGGCCGTCGACCCTCCATGAGGGTCGGGCCTGGCTTGGGAGCGGCCCGGCGCTGCGGCCGGACATGGCGCACCCCGCCGGCCGGGTACGGCCGTCGACCCTCCGTGAGGGTCGGGCCTGGCTTGGGAGCGGCCCGGCGCTGCGGCCCGCGTGATGCCTGCCCGCGACGGCGCCAGCCCGCAGCAGGGTTCGCTGTTCGGCGAGATCCTTGACTGGATGCTCGCCCCGCTGCTGCTGATCTGGCCGATCAGCGTGGGGCTGACCTGGCTGGTGGCGCAGGGCATTGCCAGCCGGCCCTATGACCGCGAGCTCGGTGAGATGGCGCGCAACCTGGGTCTGCAGGTCGCGGCGGCCGAAGCGCCAGGCCGGGGGCGGGACCGCTATGCGCTGGCGCCAGAGGCCGCGGCGCTGCTGCGCGCGGATGCTTCGGACACGGTGTTCTACCAGGTGCTCGGGCTGCGCGGCGAGCTGCTCAGCGGCGACGCGACGCTGCCGGTGCCGAGCGAGGACCCGCCCATCGTGCCCTGGGAGCTGCATTTCCGCGACGATGAGGTGGGCCCGGACACGGTGCGCGTGGCCTACCTGTGGGTCGCGCCCGAGGGCCAGGCCGGCGACACCAAGACGATGCTGGTGCAGGTGGCCGAGACCCTGGGCAAACGAGCGCGGCTGACCAACGAGATCATCAAGGGCGTCATCCTGCCGCAGTTCGTGATCCTGCCGTTGGCGGTGCTGCTGGTGTGGCTGGCGCTGGCGCGCGGCATCGCGCCGCTCAATGAGCTGCAGCGCCGCATCCGTTCGCGCGAGAGCTCGGACCTGTCGCCCATCGACGAACAACGCGTGCCCGACGAGGTGGCCCCGCTGGTGCGGGCGATCAATGACCTGCTGGCGCGGCTGGATTCGTCGATGAGCCGGCAAAAGCACTTCCTGGCCGATGCGGCCCATCAGCTGAAAACGCCGCTGGCCGGGCTGCGTACCCAGGCCGAGCTGATCCAGCGCGAGATCGATACCGGTCGAGCCTCGCCCGAGGACATGAAGCGCTCGCTCGCCCACATCGCGCGGGCCAGCGAGCGGGCGGCCCATATGGTCAACCAGCTGTTGTCGATGGCGCGCGCCGAGGACGCCGAGCAGGCGATGCAGCGCGAGCCGGTCAGCCTCGCGGAGATCGCCATCGACACCGTGCGCGACTTCGTGCCGCGGGCGCTGGAGCGGCGCATTGACCTGGGCTATGACGGGGTGTCGCCCGAGGACAGCCGGCTGCGCGTGCGGGGACAGCCGGTGTTGCTGGGGGAGCTGATCCGCAACCTCGTCGACAACGCGCTGCTCTATACGCCCGCCGGCGGCGTGGTGACGGTGCGGGTCGTCGAGGACCCGTTCGGCCAGGTCGTCGTGCTGCAGGTCGAGGACACCGGCCCCGGCATCCCGCCGGCCGAGCGCGAGAAGGTCTTCCAGCCCTTCTACCGGTCGCTGGGCAGCGGCGTGGAAGGCTCGGGCCTGGGCCTGGCCATCGTGCAGGAGATCGTGCAGCAGCACGAGGCCGAGTTGACGCTGGACGACACCCGTGTGCGCCGCGCCGCCGGGGGCGAGTCGCCCGACGGCCAGGGGCCGGGCGCGCGGTTCACGATCCGCTTCCCGGCGCTGGCGCTGGCTAGGTCTTGACCAGCTTGCGGGCCCGCGCGATCGACAGCAGCAGCCCGAGGCTCAGGCCCAGCGTCACCATCGCGGTGCCGCCGTAGCTGATGAAGGGCAGGGGCACGCCCACCACCGGCAGGATGCCGCTGACCATGCCCATGTTGACGAAGACATAGGTGAAGAAGGACAGCGTCACCGCCCCGGCCATCAGCCGGGTGAACAGCGTCGGCGCGTCGGAGGCGATCATCAGCCCGCGCAGGATCAGCGCCGTGAAGCCCACCAGCAGGGCCAGCGCGCCCATCAGCCCGAACTCCTCGCCGAAGGCCGCGAAGATGAAGTCCGTCGTGCGCTCGGGGATGAACTCCAGGTGGGTCTGGGTGCCCTGCATGAAGCCCTTGCCGCTGACGCCGCCGGAGCCGATCGCGATCTCACCCTGGATGATGTGGAAGCCCTTGCCCAGCGGGTCCTTGCTCGGGTCCAGCAGCGTGCAGATGCGGTGCTTCTGGTAGGCCTTGAGCACCGGCCAGGTCACGTCGGGCTGGCAGATGCGCTCCTCGCTCAGCACCAGGGCCGCCGCACCGCTGGCGGCCAGCACCAGCGCCGGCAGGATCAGCTTCCACGGCAGGCCGGCGAAGAAGATCACGTACAGCCCGGCGGCCAGCACCAGGATGCCGGTGCCCAGGTCGGGCTGCTTGGCGATCAGCAGGAAGGGCAGCAGCAGCAGCGCGAACGCGGCGATGAAATCGGGCCAGCGCAGCAGGCCTTCGCGCTTCTGGAACCACCAGGCCAGCATCAGCGGCACGGCCAGCTTGAGCAGCTCCGACGGCTGGATCTGCGTGATGCCGATGCTCAGCCAGCGCGTCGCGCCCTTCTTCGTGACGCCGAACAGCGCCGTCGCCACCAGCAGCATCACGCCCACCGTGTACAGCGGGATGGCCAGGGCCATCAGCTTCTGCGGCGGCACCTGGGCGACCAGGAACATCAGGCCCAGCGCCAGCAGCATGTTGCGGGCGTGGTCGACAAAGCGGGTGCCGTGGTCGAAGCCGGCCGAGTACATGGACAACAGACCCCAGCCGCATAGCCACAGCACGGCCAGCAGCAGCGGCAGGTCGAAGCCGATGAACCAGGGGCGCAGCCGGCTCAGCAGCGGTGGGCGGTCAATGACGGTCATCGTGAGGCTCCCGAGGCCGGCGCCGACGCGGCCGAGGCGGCCGAGGCGGCCGAAGCAGGCAGGGCCGCACCAGGGCCTGCCGTGCCCGGCAGCGGTACGTCGGCCGCGCGGCGCGGCGTGCCGATGGGGGCAAAGGTCTGGCCGAGCTGGGTCTTGGCGATGTCCTCCTCGCTGGGGTAGAGGCCTGCCAGCAGATAGTCGAACACGCGGCGCGCGATCGGCGCGGCCGACATGGACCCGAAGCCCGCGTTCTCGACGATCAGCGCCAGCGCCACGCGCGGCTGGTCCAGCGGCGCAAAGGCGACATAGAGCGAGTGGTCGCGCTTGCGCTCGTCGGCCTTGATGCTGCTGTACTTCTCGCCGGCCTTCAGGCCGATGGCCTGGGCCGTGCCGGTCTTGCCGGCGCTCTGGTAAGGCGCGCCGAGGAAGGCCAGCCGCGAGGTGCCTTCCAGCGTGACGCCGTTCATCGCGTTGTGGATGATGGCCACATCGGCGGGCTTCAGCGGCAGCGGCGGCAGCGCGTCGCTGGCAATGCGGCGCTGTTCGTGCCTGACCACGTCCTCCACATCACGCACCAGCCGCGGCTTGAAGCGCAGGCCGCCCGAGGCGATGGTGGCGTAGGCGGTGGCCATCTGCAGCATCGTGAAGTTGTTGTAGCCCTGGCCGATGCCCAGCGAGATGGTCTCGCCGGCGTACCACTTCTGCTGCTCGGGCCGCTTGAACTTGCGCCGCTTCCACTCGGTGGATGGCAGGTCGCCCGTGACCTCGCCCTGCACGTCGATCTCGGTCTTGCGCCCGAGGCCGAAGGGTTCGAGCTGGTCGTGGATCAGGTCCACGCCCATCTCGTTGGCCAGGCTGTAGAAGTAGACATTGGACGAGCTGACGATGGCCAGGCGCATGTCCTTGGGGCCTGGGCGGTCGGTTTCGGGGCTGCCGAAGGTGCGGCCGCCGAAGCTGAAGGTCAGGTTGTCCATGATGACCGTGCGCGGGTCACGCTTGCCGCTGTTCAGCGCGGCCATGGCCATCAGCGGCTTGAAGGTGGAGCCCGGCGGGTAGGTGCCGCGCAGCGCGCGGTTCAGCAGCGGCTTGTCGATGTCTTCGTTGAGCTCGCGCCAGGAATCGGCGTCGATGCCGTCGACAAACAGGTTGGGGTCGAAGCTGGGCTTGGACACGAAGGCCAGCACCTCGCCGTTGCGCGGGTCGATGGCCACCAGCGCGCCGCGCCGCTCGCCAAAGAGCTGTTCCACCAGGGCCTGCAGCTTGATGTCGATCGACAGGTTCAAGGTGTTGCCGGGCGTGGGCGGCTTGTGGTCGAGCCGGCGCACCGCGCGGCCACCGGCGCTGGTCTCGACCTGCTCGAAGCCGGTGGTGCCGTGCAGCTCGCGCTCATAGGCCTGCTCCAGCCCGAGCTTGCCGATGTATTCGGTGCCGCGGTAGTTGGCGATGTCCTCTTCCTCCCACTCGTCCATGGCCTTTTTTTCGGCCTGGTTGATGCGGCCGATGTAGCCGATCAGATGGGCGCCCACCTCGCCGAGCGGGTAGGAGCGGAACAGCCGCGCCTTGATCTCGACCCCGGGGAAGCGGAAGCGCTGGGCCGTGAAGCGCGCGACCTCCTCGTCGGTCAGTTTGGTGCGGATCGGCAGCGAGTCGGTGTGCTTGGCTTCGTCCAGCAGGCGCTTGAAGCGGCGCTTGTCGCGCGGCTGGATGTCGATGACCTGGCCGAGCGCCTCGATGGTGCCGTCCAGGTCGATGACCTTCTCGGGGTTGATCTCGAGCGTGTAGGCCGAGTAGTTGCTGGCCAGCACGACGCCGTTGCGGTCCTTGATCAGGCCGCGGTTGGGCACGATGGGCACGACGGCGATGCGGTTGGACTCGGCGCGCTCGGCGAAGCTGTCGTGCTGGATGACCTGCAGCCACACCAGCCGCGCCACCAGCAGCCCGAAGCAGAACAGCACGAAGGCGCCTGCGGCCAGCACGCGCAGCCGAAAGCGCGACAGCTCCTGGTGGAGGTTCTTCAGGACGACCATGTCAGTCACCCAACGGGCCGAGCGCCGGGCCGCCCCAAGCCGGCCCGCCAGTGGCTGTTGGCGGCTCGATGCCGCGAACAGCCGCGTCCCCCGGGGGGACCGGCCAGACTCGCCTGCGTTCAGCAGCGCGAGGTTGGACGAGGGGCATCCACATCACAACGGCCGGTGCGCATCGCGGTCCGGCGCACGGCGCTGCGGGGCGAGCAGCAGCAGGCTGGCCAGGGGCCACAGGGCGGCCTCGAACACCGGCGCCACCAGCACGCTCCAGCCCGGCCACATGCCACCGACCATCATCCGCACGACCAGCGCCAGCGCGTGGGCGGCGAAGAACAGCGGCGCAATCTGCACGGCCTGCGCACCGAGGCTGAACCAGGCCAGGCGGCGATGCAGCGTGATCGCGCCGAAGCTCAGGCCGCTGTAGGCCAGCGCATGCTGGCCTAGCAAGGCGCCATCGTGCACGTCGACGGCCAAGCCGAAGACGAAGGCCCACAGCACGCCGACGCGGCGCGGCTGGTGCACGCCCCAGAACACCAGCACCACGGCCAGCACATCGGGCATCGCGGCCACCCGGCCCAGCGGGATCATGTCGAGCATCAGCGCGACGACCAGCGTGAACGCGATGAACCAGGGGTTGGCCGGCAGCAGCAGCTTCTCGGCGGCACGCGGCATGATCATGGCGTGGCTCCCGAGGCCTTGGCGGCGGCCTTCTCGGCGGCCTTCTCGGCGCGCTCGGCCTTCTTGGCCGCCCGCAGGGCTGCCTTGGTTTCGGCCGCCGAGGCTGCGGCCGCTGCCGCTGCCGCCTCGGCCTCCTTCCTGGCTGCCACGTGGCGGTCCATCGGCTGCAGCACCAGCACATGGCGGGCGCTGTCGGGCTGGGCGATCGGCGCGAGCTGCACCTGCGCGAAGCTGGAGTCGCCGCGCCGCTCGACGAGCGCCACCTTGGCCACCGGCAGGCCCGGCGGGTAGACGCCGTCCAGGCCGGAGGTCGTCATCAGGTCGCCGACCTTGACGTCCGCGTTCGCGGCCAGGAAGCGCAGCTCCATGCCGCTGCCGTCCGCGCGGCCGGCGGCGGCATTGCGCATCTGGGTGCGGGCGTTCAGCAGCGGGATCGCGGCGTCCTTGTCGGTCAGCAGCGTGACCTCGCTCGACAGCGGGTAGACCCGGGTCACCTGGCCGAGCACGCCGGCCTCGTTGATGACCGGCGAGCCGGCCGCCACGCCCTGCGTGGCGCCGCGGTCGATGACAACGCGGCGCGAAAAGGGGTCGGGCGCCTCGAACAGCACCTCGGCGGTGATGGCCGGCACGGTCAGCGCGGGCTGCAGGGCCAGCAGCTTGCGCAGGCGGTCGTTCTCGGCCTGCAGCGCTTCGGCGCGTGACAGGCGCTCGGCCTGCGCGGCGAGCTGGCGGCGCGCCAGATCCTCGGCGGCCATCGCGCGCTGTGCGCCGCGCAGGTAGTCGGCCGCGCGGTCCCAGGCATCGACCGGCGTGAGCAGCAGGCGTTGCACCGGGTGCAGCACCAGGGCGAGCGCGGCGCGGGCGGGCTGCATCAGCTTGAAGCGCGCATCGGCCACCATCAGCAGCAGGGCCAGCGCCGAGCACAGCGCGAGCTTGGTCAGCGCCGAAGGGCCCTGGCGGAAGAACGGCGGTGGGGAGCGATCCAGGGTGCCGAGGGGCATGGCTAGCTGCGCGGCGCGGGGCCGCTACGCGGGGTCACTCGGAGGTGAAGATGGAGCCCAGGCGCTCCATGCGCTCCAGGGCCATGCCGCAACCGCGAACGACGCAGGTCAGCGGGTCTTCGGCCACCAGCACCGGCAGGCCGGTTTCCTCGCCCAGCAGGCGGTCCAGGTCGCGCAGCAGGGCGCCGCCGCCGGTCAGCATCATGCCGCGCTCGGCGATGTCGGCGCCCAGCTCGGGCGGGGTCTGCTCCAGCGCGTTCTTCACGGCGGAGACGATCTGGTTCAGCGGGTCGGTCAGGGCTTCCAGGATCTCGTTGGACGAGATCGTGAAGCTGCGCGGCACACCCTCGGAGAGGTTGCGGCCCTTGACCTCCATCTCCTTGACCTCGGAGCCCGGGAAGGCGCTGCCGATGTTCTTCTTGATCGCCTCGGCGGTGGGCTCGCCGATCAGCATGCCGTAGTTGCGGCGGATGTAGTTGAT
>RXJV01000114.1 GCA_003963075.1 Burkholderiales bacterium | reverse complement strand
GGCTCAGGCGCCCAGTGCTCAGTCACGGGCTTAAAACTTCTACCCAGAGGCCGCTCGGGCTACCCGAGCCGGTCCGAGGTTTAAAGATACAAGGCTCAGATCGGCCGCAGGAACAGCCCCACGGTCAGTGCCACGCCTAGGCCGACGATGGCGATGCGCAGCGCGCGTTCATTGATGCGGTGCAGGGCCCAGGCGCCGGCCAGGCCGCCCGCAATGGCGCTGCCGCCCAGCACGGCGGCCTGCAGCCAGTGCACCTCGGGCGACAGCACGAACAGCGCCACGGCCGACGCGTTCATCATGCCGGCCAGCACGTTCTTGGTGGCGCCGGCGTTGCGCGTGGGCAGGCCGGCGACGGTCAGCGCGGCCAGCATCAAAAAGCCGATGCCGCCGCCGAAGTAGCCGCCGTAGATGGCGATCAGGAACTGCATCGCCGCCGTCGTGCGGCCACTCAGGTGATGGCCCTCAGCGACCGGCTTGCGCAAGAAGCTGCCCCAGGCGAACACGCTGGTGGCGAACAGCACAAGCCAGGGCACCAGGCGCGCGAACAGGGCGGACGGCGTGTTCAACAGCAGCCAGGCGCCGACCGCGCCGCCCACCAGGCTGATAAGGACCAGGGCGCGGAAGGACAGGGTCGGCGTGCCGGCCGCCAGCCGCCGCCCGGCCCAGCCCGACGTGAGCTGGCCGGGGAAGAGGGCCACGGTCGACGTGATGTTGGCCGCCAGCGGCGACATGCCCGAAAGGATCAGCGCCGGCAACGTGACGAAGGAGCCGCCACCCGCGAGCGAGTTCTGCAGGCCGGCCCAGAGGCCGGCGAGCACGAGGAGTCCGAGGAGCATGGTGGGGCCGAGGGTCAGGCGGTGCGGTTGTGCACCCAGACCAGCAGCATATTGTTGGCCGGCAGGGCCAGGGTTTCGTGCAGGGCAAGCCCCGCTTCGGCGGCACAGCGGGCGACGTCTTCCAGGCGGCGCAGGCCCCAGTCGGGGTGCCGGGCTTTCAGGTCGGCGTCGAAGGCGAGGTTGCTCGGCGCGGTGGGAAGGCCCTCGACGATGTAGGGGCCGTAGGTGATGAGCTGGCCGGCGGGCGCGAGGTGGCGGGCGGCGCCGCGCATCAGCGCCGCCGTGCAGGCCCAGGGGGCGGCGTGGATCAGGTTGGCGCAGTAGATCGCGTCGACTTGCGCCGGCGCGCCCGGCCACTGGGGCGCCAGCACGTCCAGCAGCAGCGGCGCCCGCACGCGGTCCAGGCCGTCGCACCACGCGGCGATGGAGGGCGGGGCTTCAGGGTCGGCCTCGCTCGGCTGCCACTGCCAGCCAGGCAGGCCGGCGCTGCAGAATGCCGCGTGCTGGCCGGTGCCGCTGGCGATCTCCAGCAGCAGGCCGGTGGGGGGTAGCAGGCGCTGCAGGGCCGCCAGGATGGGCGGGCCGTTGCGCTCTGCGGCGGGGCTGTGGCGGCGGACCTCGGACATGGGCGGTGATTGTGGGCCTTCAAGTGTGCCGAGGCGCTCAGTCGCCGCCCAGCGCCCGTGAGAGGCGCTGCATCAGGTGCGCCGATGCACCGGCCTCAACCCCAGGAGCGAGCTGGAGCTTGTCCATCAGCTCGCCGTGCATCGCGGAGGCCAAGCCGTGAAGGCTGGCCCAGATGAACAGCGCGTCCGCATCCAGCTCCTGCGGTGTGTGGCCGGGTCCGCGCTGGCGAGCGAGGGCCTCGCGCAGTCGGTTGAAGGCATGCAGCGCGGCCTGCACGAGTTCAGGGTGGCCGGCCCCGTCGGGCCAGGGCGTGCCGAACATCAGCCGGTACTCCAGCGGGTGCTCGCGCGCGTGCTGCAGATAGGCCCAGCCCAGCGAGGCGAGGTCGACCTCGGGCGTGCCGGTCAGTGGGCGCGCGTCCAGGAACTCGGCGAAGCTGACGTAGCAGCGGCGCAGCACTTCCGCAAGCAGGTGGTCGCGGCTTGGGAAGTGCTTGTACGGGGCCTGGTGCGAGACGCCCAGGCGCCGGGCCACGTCACGCAGGCTCAGGCCCTCGATGCCGTGTTCGGCGATGACCTCGCGCGCGGCGCGCACGCAGGCTTCCTTCAGATCCGTTGGGGCGGTGTCGTCGTTCACGTCGGCATTGTCAGTGCCCCCCGGCGTGCCGCCTTGCGCGAAGTGCCTGGGTCAGGCCGGCTTGGGTGTGGCCGGCCGTGCGCGCGTGAGCCCGGCCATGATGCGGCCCATCAGCCGCACGCGCAGCGGCCGGGGCGCCGTGGCCAGGCTCCAGCCGAGCAGTTTGGCCATGGCGCCCGGGCGCGAGGTGCCGCCGCCGGGCAGCGCTTGCAGTGCCGCCGCCGCGACCACGGCGGGCGGCGTGGCGTTGGCCAGGTCCATGCCGGCGCGCGCGCCGAAGCCACTCGCGACCGGCCCGGGGGCGACGGCCAGCACGTCGACGCCTGCCGGTGCCAGTTCGGCCCGCAGGCCCTCGGCCAGCGTCTGCACCCAGGCCTTGGTGGCCGCGTAATGGGCCGAGCCGGGGCAGCCCTGGAAGGCGACGATGGAGCTCAACAGCAGCAGGCCGCCCCGGCCACGCCGCGCCAGGCGCGGCGCCAGCCAGCGGGACTGGGCCAACACGGCGCCACAGTTGACGGCCAGCATCGCGGCGTCTTCGGCCGGGTCGCTGGCCAGCCAGGGCCCGGCGCTGCCGAAGCCCGCGGCCGCCACCAGCAGGCCGATGTCCAGCGGTTCGCAAAACGCGTGCAGGCGCTCTTGCAGGGCCGCGTCGCCCAGGTCCAGCGCGATGCAGCGCGCCTCGATGCCGTGGCGTTGGCGCAAGTCGGCGGCCAGCGCTTCGAGGCGCTCGGCGCGGCGCGCGCACAACACGAGGTTCAGGCCCTGCGCAGCCAGTTCAGCTGCGAACGCCGCGCCCAGGCCGTCGGACGCGCCGGTGACGATCGCCCACGGCCCGTAGCGGCCCGCAAAGTCGGCCGGCTTCATCGCGCCACCTCGATGTCGAGCGCCAGTGCCTGGTCGGCGGCCAGCGTGAACGCGGCCTCGTCGAACCGAGGGGCGCGCAGCGCAGGCCTGACATTGCCGGACACGCCCCAGGCTTCGGTGGGCATGCCGAACAGATTGGTGTCGACGCGGTGGTTGCCGTTCAGGTCGTGCGACACGGCGACCGCGTAGCGGCCGGCGGCCAGGCTCTCGAAGCGGCAACTGACGCCACCCTGCCGCGCCGGCTGCCACTGCTGGCGGGCGCGTGTGGCGTCCATCGGGAAGCCGTCCGGGCCAGCGAACAGCGTGCAGCCGATTTCACCGCTGGCCGAGGCGATGCCGCTGACGCGCACCACCAGGTCGGCCGCTGCGGCGGGTTGTGCGGGTGTCAGCAAGGCCAGTGCGGCAAGCGAGGCCAGGGCTGCGCTCAGCGCCTTGCGGTGGGTGTGTCGGGCGATGTGAAGTCGCAGATGGGGCATGGAAATCTCCCAGACCGGTTGAGGAAGTTGACGGCGTCAACCTTGATGCGGCAGACTCTAGCTTTCGAAGTTGACGCTGTCAACCGAGTGCCAACAACCTCTTGCTTCTTGCGCTGGAAACGCCGATGACGCCGTCCTTGCTCGCGAGCCCGCTGGCTGCATTCGCCATCTCGACGCCGATGCGAGTGGCTGCCCTTATGCCTGGCGAGTCCGCGCAGGCCCTCCTTCAGGTCTCGATCACCTGGGCCTGCGTGCGCCCGGGGCATCGATTCGCTTTTGCGGCCTTGACGCGGCAGGTCGCGGCGCTGCTGGCCGAGGGGCAGCCGGGTCTGGTCTGCCACAGCGTGCGCCGTGAGGTCTTCGGCCGCCAGGCCTGGACCCTGACGGCGTGGCGCCATGCCGAAGACCGCGATCGTTTCGCGGCCCATCCGGTCCACGCCCATGCCATGGCGGCCAGCCGGCAGTTGCTCAGCGCGGTCCGAACGCGTCGGCTGGCGCTGCGCCGCGACGAGTTGCCATTGAGCTGGGCCGGCGCGCTGGCACTGCTGGACGGCTGAATCGCCTCAGGCGAGCCGGCCGGCCTGGAAGTCGCGTACCGCCTGCATCAGCTCGGCGTCGGTGTTCATCACGAAGGGGCCGTACTGGGCGATCGGCTCGTTCAGCGGCTTGCCAGCGATCAGCAGGGCCCGTGTCGGTGCGTCGCCCGCCGTCAGCCGCACGCCGTCGCTGCCGGGGGTGTTGGCGAGGACGGCCATCCGGCCCGACGGCACCTGGCAGCCGCTCTCGAAGCGCAGCGCCCCCTCGTAGACGTAGACGAAGGCGTTGTGCTCGGCCGGCAGCAGCTGCTCGAAGCGCGCGCCGGCGGGCAACTGCAGGTCGAGGTAGAGCGGCTCGGTGGCGTCGCGCTGCACCGCACCCGTCACGCCATGGCTGGCGCCGGCGATGACCCGCACGGTGACGCCGTCGCGCTCGAACTCGGGCACTTCGGCGCCGGCGATGTCGCGGTACCAGGGCTCGCGCATCTTGTCGCGGGCGGGCAGGTTGAGCCAGAGCTGGAAGCCGGCCATGCGGCCTGCGTTCTGCTCGGGCGTCTCGCTGTGGATGACGCCGCGGCCGGCGGTCATCCACTGCACGCCGCCGTCGCTGATCAGGCCTTCATGGCCGGCCGAGTCGCGGTGGCGCATGCGGCCGTTCAGCATGTAGGTGATGGTCTCGAAACCGCGGTGCGGGTGGTCGGGGAAGCCGGCGATGTAGTCGTCCGGGTTGTCCGTGCCGAAATGGTCGAGCATCAGGAAGGGGTCGAGGCGGCGCTGCAGGTTCTGCGTCAGCACCCGGTTCAGCTTGACGCCGGCACCGTCGCTGGTCGGCTGACCGGCGACGAGGCGCTCGACCTCACGCGCTTGGTTCAACAGGGAGTTGGCAACGGTGCTCATGGCGATCTTTCAAGCAGTCAGCAGTTCCTGGATCTGGGCGCGGGCGCTGGCCAGGCCCTGTTCGGCGGCGAAGGCCATGCCCTCGGCGTAGACGAACTCGACATCGGTCATGCCGAGGAAGGCCAGCACGGTGCGCAGATAGGGCGTCATCTGGTCGCTGGGCTGGTCGCGGTGGATGCCGCCGCGGCTGGTGACGACGTAGACCTTCTTGCCGGTGAGCAGGCCGACCGGGCCCTTCTCGGTGTACTTGAAGGTGACTCCGGCACGGGCCACCGCGTCGATCCAGTGCTTGAACTGGGCCGTGACGTTGAAGTTGTACATCGGCACGCCGATGACGACCGTGTCGGCGGCCTGGAGTTCGGCGATCAGGGCGTCATCCAGCGCGACGCGGGCGGCCTGCTCCGGCGTGCGCTGGGCGGCCGGCGTGAACAGGGCGCCGAGGGCGGCTTCGTCGAGCAGGGGCTGGGGCGTGACGGCCAGGTCGCGCACGGTCAGCGTGGCCTTGGGTGAGGCGGCACGCAGGCCGGCGCTCAGTTCGTTGGCGAGGCGGGTCGAGACCGAGCCTTGCTCGTCTTGGAGGCGGCGGGCGCTGGCATTGACTTGCAGGATGTTCATCAGGGGCTCCATGGCGGTGAGGTGTTGATGGGTTGAACTCTAGGAGTCTCCAATCGACCTCAGAAGCCGCTGATATGCATATGATTGTTCCGCCGATGGATCAATGAGGCCTTGCCATGGAATCCGATGCCGATGACCTGCTGCTGTTCGCCCGGGTGATGGACGCCGGCAGCTTCAGCCGAGCGGCCGAGCGTGTGCGCTGGCCCAAGAGCACGGTGTCGCGGCGCATCGCGGCGCTGGAGGCGCGGCTGGGCGAGAAGCTGCTGCAGCGCACGACCCGCAAGCTGACGCTGACGGATTTCGGCGCCGGGGTGCTGGAGCATGCCCGCGCCGTGGCGGCCGAGGTGGATGGTGCCCTGGCGCTGGCCCTGCACCGGCAGAGCAAGCCCAGCGGCCGGCTGCGGGTGAGCATGCCGGCGGACTTTGCGCAGAGCGTGGCGGCCGGCATGCTGGCCGAGTTCGCGATCCAGTACCCCGAGGTGCAGCTGGAGCTGGACCTGACGCCGCGACGCGTGGACCTGGTCGGTGAGGGTTTCGACCTGGCCATCCGCATGGGTGAGCTGACCGAGGACAGCCAGCTCGCTGCACGCCGGCTGGCCACCACGCACTGGGGCCTGTACGCGGCGCCGGCCTATCTGGCGCGGGTCGGCGAGCCCTTGCTGCCCCAGGCGCTGGAGCAGATGCACGGGCTGCAGCTGCTGAGTCGCACCGGCGACATGCTGCCGTGGCGACTGGCGCGTGAGGGCGGCGAGCCGGTGTTGGTGCGGCCCGCCCAACGCACCTTGGCCAATGCGCCAAGCCTGCTGGCCCAGTTGGCCGAGGCGGGCGTTGGCATTGCCGGCATCGACCGGCTGCTGGTCAGCGAGGCCTTGCGGCTGGGACGCCTGCAGCGCGTGCTGCCGGACTGGCAACTCCCGGGGTCGACCGCCTGGGCCGTGTTCCCGGAGCGGCGGCTGATGCCACTGCGCACACGCGTCTTTCTGGAGGCGATGTCGGCCCTGCTTGAAAGCTGCCCGACCCCGGCAGCCTGAAGCTCACTCGTCGGCCTTGAAGCTGACCTCGACGGCCGCCTCGCGGGCCTTGGGAATCGGCGCAAAGCGCCACTGCTGCACCGCTTCGATCGCGGCATTGCCAAGCCGGGCGTGGCTGGCCTTGATGACCTGGGCCTGGCTCACCTTGCCATCGGGTTGCACGACGAACTGCACCTGCGCAAAACCGCCGCGGAAGTTCTGCGCCAGCAACTGACGCGGGACGGTGGGGCTCACGCGTGACAGCAGCCGCAGCGGAATCTCCTCTTCGACCGGCGCCGGTGGTGGCTCGACGGCTGCGGCGGCCACCGCGGCGGCGGCGAGCGGCGCGTCGGGCAGCGGCGTCGGGGCGGCGGCTGCCAGTACCACGGGCGGTGCTGGCTGCTCGACGGCAGGCGCCGCAGCGACAGCGGCATCGGCGGTGGGGGCGGGCGCCGTAGCGGTCTGTGCTGCAGCCGGGTTGGCCGTTGCGGCCGGCCGAGGTGCGGCCGTTGCCGGCGCCGGCGCGGCCGGCTTGCGTGCCACGGGCGCCGGTGCCGGCGCCGCGGCGGGCGCCGCACGGTTGGCGCCTTTGTCGGCGTTCAGCTTGATCCAGTGGAAGACCGAGTCGGCCGCCTTCTGTGCACGCTCCAGGCCGCTGTCGGGCTTGGGCGGGTCGCTGGTCTGCGCCTGGGCCTGAGCGGCCAGCAGCAAGGCCATCGCGATGGCGGTGACGGTCGGCGCCGGACGGGGGCGCGGTCCTGGTGTCATGACGGCTCCACGAAGACAGAACGACCGGCGGCGGACCCGGCGGCCGAGCGGCGCAATCTAGTCTGACTCGTGAACGGCGTCAGCGGGGTTTGCCCCGCCGGCCTTGCAATTCAGGCCGCTTGCCGGCAAAGCGTCACGCTTGCCCGAGCAATGCGCGGCAGCGCTTTTCGTGCTGCTGGATCTCGGCCAGCGTGACCTCGATGTCGTGGCGCTGCTGCTCGAGCTGTTGCCGGTGCTGGGCCAGGATGGCCAGAAAGGCACGCAGCTGCGGCGCTGCCGAGGCCTGGCTGTCGTACATGTCCACCAGCTGCTTGATCTCCTGCAGCGCCAGGCCCAGGCGCTTGCCGCGCAGCGTCAGCTTGAGCCGCGTGCGATCACGCGGGGTGTAGACGCGGTTGCGGCCCTTGCGTCCGGGTTCGAGCAGGCCCATGTCCTCGTAGAAGCGGATGGCGCGCGGCGTGATGTCGAACTCGGCGGCGAGCTCGGTGATGGTGTACGTGGGTTGCGGGGCTTCGGTCGCGGCGGTGACAGATCGGCGAGAGGGCATGGCTACACTCGATTGACGCAAACGTCAGTCTAAGTCCCTCACGAGCGATCCGGCAGCACCATGGCCAACCCCCGCGAATCCGAACTCCACTATCCCCTGGGTGACATCCTGCCCGGCCCCGGCGAGGCGCTGGACCTGGCGCCCGGCGTGCGCTGGGTGCGCATGGGCCTGCCTTTTGCGCTGGACCATATCAACCTGTGGCTGCTGCGTGACCGCATCGACGGCCTCGAGGGCTGGACCATCGTCGACTGCGGCATCGCCAGCGAAGACACGCGGGCCCACTGGGAGCGGGTGTTTGCCGAACGCCTGGACGGCCTGCCGGTGCTGCGCGTGATGGCCACGCACTTTCACCCGGACCACCTCGGCCTCGCGCAGTGGCTGACACAGAAATGGCAGTGCCGGCTCTGGATCAGCGCGACCGACTTCAACCTGGCGCGTCTGGCCAGCAGCTCGACGGTCGGCATGGGCGGCGCATCGGCCGCAGCCTTCTTCGGCAGCCATGGCCTGACCGACCCGGAGTCGCTCGACAAGATCCGCGCCCGCGCCGATTACTACCCGAAGATGGTGCCCGAGGTGCCGGCCAGCTATCGCCGCCTGATGGATGGCATCGAGGTCGAGATCGGTGGACGCCACTGGGTCTGCATCGCCGGCTACGGCCATGCGCCGGAGCACATCAGCCTGTTCTGCAGGGAGGCCAAGCTGCTGATCTCGGGCGATATGGTGCTGCCGCGCATCTCGACCAATGTGTCGGTCGTCGATGTCGAGCCCGAGGCCGACCCGCTGACGCTGTATCTGAACTCACTGTCGCGCTATCTCGAGCTGCCGGCCGACACCCTGGTGCTGCCCTCCCATGGCAAGCCCTTCACGGGTCTGCACCAGCGCATCGACCAGCTGCGCGAGCATCACGACGAGCGGCTGGCCGAGGTGGCCTCCGCCTGCGCCGCCGAGCCGACGCATGCCGCCGGCCTGCTGTCGGTGCTGTTCAAGCGCAAGCTCGACCTGCACCAGACCACGTTCGCGATGGGCGAGGCAATCGCACACCTGAATGCCCTCTGGCTCAAGGGCGAGCTGCGGCGCGAGCTGTGCAAGGACGGCGTCTACCGCTTCTCGCCCAGCTGACCCGCAGCAAAACAAAACGCCGCCGCGGATGATCCGGCGGCGGCGTTTCGGCCTTGCGGCGGCACCCTGGTTGTTTGTTGACCCGGCTTGATGCCGGTGCGGGTACCTGTGACGACAGCTCTGCCGTTCAGTGTTGCTGAATGTGAATGCGCCGGGATGACATCCGCAGGGGAATATTCACCAACGCCCCCGCACGCCCGCGACGCGGCCCGCGGGGCGGTGCCCCGCCGTCATTGCAGGACGATGGATTCCTCGCGCAGCGCGTCGCGCGAGCGCTCGTAGTCGGGCAGCACCGAGCGCACGGTGTCCCAGAAGGCCGGGCTGTGGTTCATCTCGCGCAGGTGGGCCAGCTCGTGCGCAACGACGTAGTCGATGATGGCCGGTGCAAAGTGGATCAGCCGCCAGTTCAGCCGGATCGAGCCGTCGGCGCTCGCGCTGCCCCAGCGGGTCTGCGCCGAAGAAAGCCGCAGCGATGTCATCGTGACGCCCAGCCGCGCCGCGAACTGCTGGCAGCGGGGCAGGAAGTCCTCGCGGGCCCGGGCCTTGAGCCAGGCCTGGGCGAGGTCCCGGACCTGTTCGGCAGCGGCACCCGCAGGCAGGGGCAGGCGCAGCTCGCGGGTGCCGGCGTCCCAGCGCACTTCACGCTCTGCCGGGGCGACCACCAGCGTCAGCCGTTCGCCGAGGAAGGGCAACTGCCCGCCGTCCACCCAGTCGATGCGCGCGGCCTGCACGCGCCGCTGGCGCTCGCGCTGCTCGACGAGCTTACGCAGGATCCACTCGCCCTTGTGATGCAGGGCGCGCTCGATCTCCTGCAGCGGCACCCAGCGCGGCGCGCTGACCCGCAGGCCCTGCGGGCCGACGACAAAGCCGATGCTGCGCCGGCGCGCGCGCTTGAGTTCGTAGGCGATGCGGTGCTGGCCCAGCCACAGCTCGCGCTGGGCCCGGGCGGCCCCCGGCTCGGCCCCGGCGACGTCGGCGGCCGCATCGAACAGCGACAGCTGGCTGTCCTGCAGGAGTGGGGCCGGGCGACGGGCGGGCATGGGGGTCAGGGACGGCTTGGGGGCTGGCTCAGCGCCTGCAGTGGATCCGGCTGGGCCGGGCCACTGGCGGTACCGCCTTCGACGCTGCCGGCAACGCCGCTGGGGGGCGGGCCATAGCCGTCGGGGTCCAGGCGGCGCATCTCGGCTTCGATCCAGGCCTTCACCTCGGCCATCATCTCCGCGGGCTCGCGGCCTTCGGGGCGGATCGGGCGGCCGATGGAGATGTCGACCACGCCGGGCCGCAGCAGGAAGCTCTTGCGCGGCCAGCAGCGCGCCGCCGTGGCGGCGATGGGCACGACGGGCAGGCCGGTTTCGATGGCCAGGCGCGTGCCGCCGGTCTTGTACTCACCCACCTGGCCGCGCGGAATGCGCGTGCCCTCGGGGAACATGATGACCCAGTTGCCCTGGGCGCCGAGGCGCTTGCCCTGCGTGAGCACCTTGGTCCAGGCCTCGGCACGGCGGCCGCGGTCGATGTGGATCATGTCCATGCGCGCCATCGCCCAGCCGAAGAAGGGCACATAGAGCAGCTCGCGCTTGAACACATAGGCCAGCGGATGGCTCAGCAGCGCCGGGTAGGCAAAGGTCTCCCAGGTGCTCTGGTGCTTGGACAGCAGGATCACGCCGGCGCGGCGGTCGGCGGCGGTCGGCAGGTTGTCCATGCCCTGGATGCGCCAGCGCACGCCGCAGATCCAGCGCGCGCTCCAGATGGCGATCTTGAGCCAGTTGGCACAGGCCCAGTAGATGGGGTCGCCGCGGCGGAACACCGACAGCAGCAGCACGCCCAGGGCCCAGGGGATGACCGTGACGATCAGTACGATGACGAAGATCAGCGAGCGGATGGCGCTCAGCAGCGTGGACATTTAGTGCAGGTCTCCAGCCAGGGTATCGGGGGACAGGGCCTGGCCGCGCTGCTCGGCCACGCGGCGGCGCTCGGCCTGGATGATGGACTCGGCGCAGGCCGCCAGGTCGGCATGCACCTGGGCGTGCGGCACCGAGGCCAATACTTCCTGCAGCTGGTGGGGCTCCAGCGAGCCCAGCGGCCCGCTGAGCACCACATGCGGCACGCAGCCGGCCGCCTGGGCGGTCAGCAGGTCGGTCAGCGACGCGCCCACCATATGCACCGCCGACAGCTGCACATCGAAGCGCTCGCCGATCTGCTGGATCAGCCCCGGCAGCGGCTTGCGGCAGTCGCAGCCCTCCTCGGGCGTGTGTGGGCAGAAAAAGGCGGCATCGAGGCGGCCGCCCTTTTCGGCCAGCAGCTGGTTCAGCCGCAGGTGCACCGCGTTCAGCGAGGCCATGTCCAGCAGGCCACGGCCGATGCCGGCCTGGTTGGTGGCCAGCACCGTGTGCCAGCCGGCATGGTTGAGCCGCGCGACGGCTTCCATCGCGCCGGGCAGCGGGTCCAGCTCCTCGGGCGCCTTGACATGGTCCACCCGGTAGCGGTTGAGCGTGCCGTCGCGGCCGAGGATGACCAGCTTCATGCCGTGGGCGTGATCGGCGCGCAGATTGGGCATGGTTCAGCTCGCCAGCTTGGACAG
>RXJV01000164.1 GCA_003963075.1 Burkholderiales bacterium | reverse complement strand
CACGACGTTGTTGTAGGGGTCCTGCTCGGTCAGGCTCCAGCCCGAGGTCTGGCAGTGGGTGCGCAGCATCAGGCTCTTGGGGTTGGTCGCACCGAACTGCTTCATGATGCGGCACCACAGCAGCCGCGCGGCGCGCATCTTGGCGATCTCGAGATAGAAGTTCATCCCGATCGCCCAGAAGAAGCTCAGCCGCGGCGCGAAGTCGTCCACGCTCAGGCCCTTGGCCAGGGCGGTGCGCACGTACTCCTGGCCATCGGCCAGCGTGAAGGCCAATTCGAGCGCCTGGTTGGCCCCTGCCTCCTGCATGTGATAGCCGGAGATGCTGATCGAGTTGAACTTGGGCATGGCCCGCGCCGTGTACTCGATGATGTCGCCGACGATGCGCATCGACGGCTCCGGCGGGTAGATGTAGGTGTTGCGGACCATGAACTCCTTGAGGATGTCGTTCTGGATGGTCCCGGCCAGCTGCTGCTGGCCGACGCCCTGCTCCTCGGCCGCCACCACATAGCCGGCCAGCACCGGCAGCACGGCACCGTTCATCGTCATGGAGACGGACACCTTGTCCAGCGGGATGCCGTCGAACAGGATCTTCATGTCTTCGACGGAGTCGATGGCCACGCCGGCCTTGCCGACATCGCCGGTCACGCGCGGGTGATCGCTGTCGTAGCCGCGGTGGGTGGCCAGGTCGAATGCGACGGACACGCCCTGGGCGCCTGCCGCCAGCGCCTGGCGGTAGAAGGCATTGCTCTCTTCGGCGGTGGAGAAGCCGGCGTACTGGCGGATGGTCCAGGGCCGGGCCGCATACATCGTGGCCTGGGGCCCGCGCACAAAGGGCTCGAAACCCGGCAGCGTGTCGGTATGCGGCAGGCCGGCGGTGTCGGCCGCGGTGTAGAGCGGCTTGACGGTCAGGCCCTCCGGCGTGACCCAGTTCAATGACGCCAGATCGCCCCCCGGCGCCGACTTCGCGGCGGCCCGCGCCCATTGCTCCAGCGAGGCAGTCTTGAATTCCGGAGCGGCCCCGGGCGCGCTGGCATCGTGGTTGACGTCCGACATGAAAACTCTCCTGAAAGCCGACCGGCATCATAGCCCGTCGTTATTCATAATTATGAATTCAAACTCGCTACACTGGCCGCCACGGATGCCGCCAGCAACGCCCAACCCTCCCATGCCACCCAGCCCCGCCGCCCCCTTGGCTGCCACCGCGCTGTACGAACAGGTGGCCGACCGCCTGCGCCAGCGCATCCTCGCGCGCGAAATGGAGCCCGGCGCCTGGATCGACGAACTCAAGCTGTGCAGCGAACTGGGCATCAGCCGCACGCCGATGCGCGAGGCCCTGAAGGTGCTGGCTGCCGAAGGCCTGGTGACGATGAAGCTGCGCCGTGGCGCCTATGTGACCGAGATGAGCGAACGCGATGTGCAGGAGGCCTATCAGCTGCTCGCGCTGCTGGAGAGCGATGCGGCCGCAGCGGTGGCCGAACGCGCCAGCGATGCGGAATTGGCTGAACTGCAGAAGCTGCACGAGGCCCTGGAAACATCGCTGCAGGAAGCCACCGGGTCGCGCGACAACTTCTTCGCGGCCAACGAGCGCTTCCACATGCGCATCCTCGAAATCGACGGCAACCGCTGGCGCCTGCAGATCGTTGGCGATTTGCGCCGGCTGATGAAGCTCAATCGCCACCATTCGCTATTCCGCGACGGCCGCCTGGCGGAATCCTTGGGCGAACACCGGGCCCTGCTTGCCGCGCTGCTGGCGCGTGACCCGGCCGCATGCCGCCAGATCGTCATCGAGCATTTCACCAACGGGCTGAGTGCGACCCGACCGGCCACCGGCGCGCCGGCATCAGCGGCCTGAGACCGCAGCGCCGTCGATCGGGCCGCCTGGCCTCAATGCCCCGCGTGAGCCAGCCGCGGATCCGACTGCCAGCCCACGATCACCTCGCGACCCTGGACATAGAGGTCCACCTTGGCACCCACCGGCAGGCAGACCTTGGTGCGCACATGGCCAAAGGGCAGGCCCGTCAGCACCGGCGTCTTCGTGCGGGCCCGCAGCGCCGCGACCGCGTCCCGGATGCCATAGCCGCGGTCCAGCGGCGACTTGTCCGCGCCGCTGAAATCACCAAGCAGCACCGCCGCCTGGGCGTCGATGACGCCCGTCTGCTGCAGTTGCAGCAGCATGCGCTCGACCCGGTAGGGATGCTCATTGATGTCTTCGAGGAAGAGGACGCCGCCCTTGACCTTGGGCCAGTGCGGCGTGCCGAGCAACGAGCACAGCACCGTGAGGTTGCCGCCCCAGAGCCGGCCGCGCGCCTCCAGGCCGTCGAAACTGGCCACCGTGTCGCGCGACGACTCGCGGAAGCCCACGGCCTCCAGCGCGCCGCTCATCGCCTCGACAAAGCAATCGCGCGTGACCTCGTCGACGCCGCCTTCGGCCTCGCTGCGGCCGAAGTCATCACAGGCCAGCGGGCCCGACCACATCGCCAGGCCCTTGCGATGGGCGATCAGTCCGTTCTGCAACGCGGTCAGGTCGCTGTAGCCGACCCAGCGCGTGCCGTGTTCGATGCTGTGCCCGATGCGGCCCCAGTCGATCTGGTCGAGCAGCCGGGTCAGGCCATAGCCGCCGCGCGTCGCCAGAGCCACCGACGGTGCCGCGTCCGCGACGCGATGCAGGGCGGCGAGCCGCGTCGCGTCATCGCCGGCAAAGCGCTGATGCTTGGCGAGCGCGTCCGCGTCGACCGCGACGTCAAAGCCGAGCTGGCTCAGCCGCTTGGCGGCGCGCCTGAGTTTGTCGGATGTGGGCAGCACGCCGGAGGGCGTGAACAGGGTCAGTGAGTTCATCAGGTGGGGTCCAGTTCGGTCGCTTCGCCGGTCGGGATGATGCCCCGGCGTTCGGCACGCCGAGCCCGCGCGGCATCGCGGCGCTCGGCAAAGAAGTCGCGCAGCAGCCGGGCCGACTCGTCGGCCATCAAGCCCGCCTCGATGCGGGTGTGGTGGTTCAACTGCCGCTGGCCGAACAGGTCGATGACGGAGCCGGCCACACCGGTTTTCGGATCGGCCGCCGCGAACACGACGCGCTTGAAGCGCGCGTGGATCAACGCCATCGCGCACATCGCGCAGGGCTCGAGCGTCACGAACAGCTCGCACTCCGGCAAGCGGTAGTTTTCCAGCAGCGCGGCCGCATGGCGCAGCGCCACGATCTCGGCATGGGCCGTCGGGTCGTGGGTCGTGATCGGGCGGTTGTAGCCGGTAGCGATGATCTGGCCGCCGCGCACGATGACGGCCCCCACCGGCACCTCGCCGACCAGCCAGGCGTTGTGCGCCTGGTCCAGCGCCTGGCGCATCGCGTACTCGTCGGCGGGCGTGAACAGGGGCGCGGTCGGGGGCTCATTCATGGGCCAAACAAGTGTAGCGGTGGCCCGTGATACTCCAGGCCCATGAGCACGACCGCACCCGACTTGAGAATCCGCCCGCTGGGCGAAGCGGCTCTGCAGGCCGCCGTCAGCGCGCCACTGGCGCTGGAACATCAGCAGCGCATCTGGCAGCTCGCCGCGGGGCTGGCGCAAACGCCGGGGCTGCTGGACCTGACGCCCGGCATGAACAACCTGACCCTGTGTTTCGACCCGCTGCAGACCGATGCCGACAGCCTCGCCGAGACCGTGCAGGCCCTGTGGGCCAAGCCCCTGCGCCGGCAGGCGGCCGGACAGCTCGTCGAGATCCCGGTGCGCTACGGCGGTGACGCGGGGCCAGACCTGGCCGCCGTCGCCGAGCACTGCGGGCTCAGCGCCGATGAAGTGGTGCGCCGGCACACCGCGGCCGACTATGTCGTCTACTTCATCGGCTTCCAGCCCGGCTTTGCCTACATGGGCGGGCTCGACGGCAGCCTGCACACGCCACGCCGCGACGAGCCGCGGGTGAGCGTGCCGGCCGGCAGTGTCGGCATCGGCGGCGTGCAGACCGGCATCTACCCGCTGGCGACGCCGGGCGGCTGGCAGTTGATCGGCCGCACGGCCCTGCCCCTGTTCAACCCTCAGGCCGAACCGCCCACGCTGCTGGCGCCGGGCGACCGCGTGCGCTTCGTCGCGGAGCGGCCATGATCGAGGTGCTGCGCGCGGGGCCGCTGGCCACCATCCAGGACCTGGGTCGGCCGGGCTGGCGCAACCGTGGCGTCAGCCTCGGCGGCGCGCTGGATGAGCTGGCGCTGCAGGCCGGCAATCTGCTGGTGGGCAATGCGCCGGGCGCCGCCGGCCTGGAGTTCACGCTCGGCCCGGCCGTCTTGCGGTTTCAGGCCGACACCTGGGTCGCGCTGACCGGCACCGACACCGACGCCAGTCTCGATGGCCGGCCGCTGCGGCCCGGCTGGCGCAGCGCCGCGCACGCGGGCCAGGTGCTGAAGCTGGCGGCTCCGCGAGGCCGCATGCGCAGCTATGTCACGGTCAGCGGCGGCATCGCGGTCGAGCCGGTGCTGGGCTCGCGCAGCACCGACCTCAAGGCCGGCTTCGGCGGCCTGCTGGGGCGGGCCCTGCGCGACGGCGACCTGCTGCCGGTGGGCGAGGCGCGACGCAGCCCCACGCGCCCGTCCGGGCTGTGCCTGCCGGAATGGTCTCCGGTGGTGCGCGTGCTGCCCGGGCCCGACCACCCCGACTTCTCCGCCGCCACCCGGGCCAGCTTCGAGTCCACGGACTGGGTCGTCACGCCGCAGAGCAACCGCATGGGTTACCGGCTCGCGGGCCCGGTGCTGATGCGCCAGCGCGGCGGCGAGCTGGTGTCCCATGGCGTGCTGCCGGGCGTCGTGCAGGTGCCGGCGTCGGGGCAGCCCATTGTGCTGCTCGCCGATGCGCCGACCACGGGTGGCTATCCCATCATCGCCATCGTCATCCGCGCCGACCTGTGGAAGCTGGCCCAGATGCCACTGGGCACCGCGCTGCGCTTCCAGGCCTGCACGCAGCAGGACGCGATCACCGCCTGGAGCGAGCAGCAGCGTCTGCTCGCGGGCTGGAGGAATGCGCTGTGAACCCGCGCATCGACCTGAACGCCGACCTCGGCGAGGGCTCGCCGCATGACGCCGCGCTGCTGGGCTGGGTGAGCTCGGTCAATATCGCCTGCGGCGGCCACGCTGGCGACCTGCCAACCATGCAGGCCACCGTGGCCGCCGCGCTGGCGCGCGGCGTCGCGCTGGGCGCCCACCCCAGCCATCCGGACCGCGCCCATTTCGGTCGCCGCGAACTCGATCGCCCGCCCGCCGAGGTGCAGGCCGACCTGGTCGAGCAGATCAGCCTGTTGGCCCGGGTCGCGGACGCCGCCGGAGGGCGGCTGCGTCATGTGAAACCGCATGGTGCGCTTTACAACCAGGCAGCGCGAGACCCGGCACTGGCCGATGCGGTGGCACGCGCCGTGCGCGCCGTGGACCCGGGCCTGGCGCTCTACGGCCGGGCCGGCAGCGAGCTACTGCACGCGGCCGAACGCGCCGGGCTGCGCGCCGTGGCCGAGGCCTTCCCCGACCGCGGCTATCGCGCCGACGGCAGCCTGGTGCCGCGCAGCCAGCCGGGCGCGCTCGTCGAGGAGGCGGACGCGGTTGTGGCCCGTGCGCTGCGCATGGTGCGCGAGGGCGTGGTCGAGGCCGTCAGCGGTGAGCCCGTGGCGCTGCGGGCCCAGACCCTCTGCCTGCACGGCGACGGCGCGCAGGCGCTGAACTTCGCCCGCAGCCTGCGGCTCGCGCTGGATGCTGCCGGTGTGAGCGTCAGGGCCTGACCGGCAGCCATGCAGGACGAGCTGTTCGGCGCGGCCGACCCACGCATGCCGCGCGGCGTGCAGCCCTGCCCGCCCGACCCTGCGGAGCAGGCCCTGGCGGCCGCCCTGCCGCCGCGCGTCCACCTCGGCACCTCGTCCTGGACCTACCCGGGCTGGCAGGGGCTGGTCTGGGCGGGCCGGCACAGCGAGGGCCTGCTGTCGCGCAGCGGCCTCGGCGCCTATGCGGCCCACCCGCTGCTGCGCGCCGTGGGCATCGACCGGGGCTTCTACCGGCCGCTCGCTGCCAGCGAGTACGAGCGCCTGGCCAGCCAGGTGCCGGCGCATTTCCGCTTTACGGTCAAGGCGCCCAGCCTGGTGACCGATGCGCTGCTGCGCCGCGAGGACGGCCGCGGTCAGGCGCCGAACCCATGCTTCCTCGACCCCACGATCGCCCTGCGCGAGTTCATCGAGCCGGCCTGCGAGGGCCTCGGCGCTCGCATCGGCGCACTGGTATTCCAGATCAGCCCGCTGCCCGCCGCACAACTGGCGCGGATGGACGAGGCCTTCGACCGGCTGCACGCCCTGCTGCTGGCCCTGCCACGCCCGCCCGCCGGCGTGATCGCCGTCGAGGTGCGCAACGCCGAGTGGCTGGGAACGGACCTCATCGCGCTGTTGCGGGACACGCAGGCGCGCTACTGCCTGGGCCTGCATCCCAAGCTGCCGCCGCTGGAGCAGCAACTGCCGCTGCTGCGCGCGCTCTGGCCCGGCCCGCTGGTGGCGCGCTGGAACCTGAACCCGCGGCACGGTCCCTTCGGCTACGACGACGCGGCCCGACGCTACGGCGAGTTCCGCGAGCTGATGGACCCCGATCCGACAACACGCAGCGAACTGGCCCGGGTGATCCGCGGCACGGCCGGTGCCGGCCATGACGTGGTCGTCACGATCAACAACAAGGCCGAGGGTTCGGCGCCGCTGAGCGTGCGGGCGCTGGCCCAGGCCATCCTGGCCGGATGAGGGCCTGATGCGGCAGCGCCGGGCTCAATTCGTCGCGGCGGATGCCGCATCGGCGCCGCGGCGAGCAGCCTCATCGAGGCTGCGCTGCACCTCCTGGCCCACCGCCTGGGGCGCCGGCAGCCCGCCCGAGCGCGCCGCACTGGCGGCCGCGCTGCCGGGCTTTGCGGGTGCGTCCGGCAGCTGGCGGCGGGCCAGAGACAGCACGATGGCAGCGACGATCACGAGGGCAAGAAGGCTGAGGGCGGCGCGCATGGTAGGCAGGGGCTGAAGCCGTGGCAGACCGATTGTGGCGGCTCTACGGCCCGTCTGCTGCAGCGCCGCGGCCGCTGATCGGCGGCCCAAGCACTGCCCGCACGGGCTTCATTCCCACTCGATCGTCGCCGGCGGCTTGCTGCTGACGTCGTAGGTCACGCGGTTGATGCCGCGCACCTCATTGATGATGCGGCCCGACGTGCGCTTGAGCATCGCGTAGGGCAGTTCGGCCCAGTCGGCGGTCATGAAGTCGCTGGTCTGCACCGCGCGCAGCGCCACGACGTAGTCGTAGGTGCGACCGTCGCCCATGACACCCACGCTCTTGACCGGCAGGAACACCGCGAAGGCCTGCGAGGTCAGGTCGTACCAACTCTTGCCGGTGGCGGGGTCGATGGTGTTGCGCAGTTCCTCGATGAAGATAGCGTCGGCGCGGCGCAGCAGGTCGGCGTAGGTCTTCTTGACTTCGCCGAGGATGCGCACACCCAGGCCCGGGCCCGGGAAGGGGTGGCGGTAGACCATCTCGGGCGGCAGGCCCAGGGCCACGCCCAGCGCCCTCACCTCGTCCTTGAACAGCTCGCGCAGCGGCTCCAGCAGCTTCAGGCCGAGCTGCTCGGGCAGGCCGCCGACGTTGTGGTGGCTCTTGATCGTCGTGGCCTTCTTGGTCTTGGTGCCGCCGCTCTCCACCACGTCCGGGTAGATGGTGCCTTGCGCGAGGAAGGTCGCGCCCTTGTGGCCGGCGTCACCTGCCTTGAGCTTGGCGGCCTCGGCCTTGAACACGTCGACGAACAGGCGGCCGATGATCTTGCGCTTCTGCTCGGGGTCGGTCACGCCGGCGAGTTCACCGAGGAAGAGTTCGCTCGCATCGACCCGGATGACCTTGGCGTGTAGCTTGCCGGCGAACATGTCCATGACCATGTCGCCTTCGTTCAGCCGCAGCAGGCCATGGTCGACGAACACGCAGGTGAGCTGGTCGCCGATGGCCCGGTGGATCAGTGCGGCGGCGACGCTGGAGTCCACGCCGCCCGACAGGCCGAGGATGACCTCTTCGTCACCGACCTGCTCGCGGATGCGCGCCACGGCCTCGTCGATGTAGCTGCCCATCTGCCAGTCGCCCCGGCAGCCGGCGATGTCACGGACGAAGCGCGACAGCATTGCCGCGCCCTGCAGCGTGTGCGTGACCTCGGGGTGGAATTGCACGGCATAGAAGCCACGCACCTCATCGGCCATGCCGGCGATCGGGCAGCTCGGCGTCGACGCCATCAAGCGGAAACCCGGCGGCAGGGCCGTGACCTTGTCGCCATGGCTCATCCAGACCTTGAGCATGCCGCGGCCGTCGGGCGAGCGGAAATCCTCAATGCCCTCCAGCAGCTTGGTGTGGCCGCGGGCGCGCACCTCGGCATAGCCGAACTCGCGGTGGTCGCTCCATTCGACCTTGCCACCGAGCTGCACCGCCATGGTCTGCATGCCATAGCAGATGCCCAGCACCGGCACGCCGGCGTCCCACACGGCCTGCGGCGCCCGCAGTTCGTGGTCTTCGTAGGTGGAGGCGTGGCTGCCGCTGAGGATGATGGCCTTGGGCGCGAAGGCCCTGATGAAGTCGTCCGACACATCGTTCGGATGGATTTCGCAGTACACCGAGGCTTCGCGCACCCGGCGTGCGATGAGCTGCGTGACCTGGGAGCCGAAGTCGAGGATGAGGACCTTGTCGTGTTGCATGGCAGGACTTTCAGGCAGGCTGGGCGGCCGCCGCCTGGCGGCGGAAGAAGCGCAGCGTGATGAACATGGCCAGCGCCTGGAGCGCGGCACAGGTGAAAAAGGGCAGACCGATGAGCAGATCGCCCGCCGGGCGGTGCGACACCCAGCGCAGCAACTCCAGCGCGACGATGGGCGCACACACCGCCATCAGGCTGTTCAGCGACGAAACGGCGCCCATGGTCTGGCCCTGATGGGTTGCATCGGTGGCGTTGGAAATGATGCTCTGCATCGCCGCAGCCGCCACGCCACCGAGCAGGTTGGCGCCGATCACGACATACATCATCCAGCCTTCGCTCGCGAGGCCGAACCCGAGATAGGCCAAGGCGCCCGAGCCCATGCCGGCGATGGCCAGACGCTGGGCACTGAACCGCTTGAGCAACGGACGCAGCAGCACGCCTTGGCTGATGACGGAGACGACGCCCACCGCCAGCAGCGACCAGCCGACCTGCCCCGGCCCCCAGCCGAACTTGAACTTGGTGTAGAGCACCCAGCTGGTGTGCAACATGAACTGGGCCAGTGCGCTGAGGGCCAGCACCAGCACCAGCGGCCCGATGTCATTCACCCGGTTCAAGCCCTGCAGCGCCGCGACCGGATTGAGCTTGCGCAGTTCCAGCGGCCGGCGCCGCTCGACCGGCAGCGACTCCGGCAGCACGAAGAAGCCGTACAGCCAGTTCACCACCGCCAGGCAGCCCGCGACATAGAACGGCAGCCGCACATCGACGTCCCCCAGCAGGCCGCCGATCACAGGGCCGAGCATGAAACCCAGGCCGAACATCGCACCCAGCTGGCCGAAGCGCTTGGCCCGGTCCTGCGGTGCGGTGATGTCGGCCACATAGGCGTTGGCGATGGCAATATTGGATTGCATCGCGCCGGAGAACAGCCGCACCACCACCAGCACCCACAGTGCCGGCGCCGAGGCGGTGACGAAGAAGCTCAGCGCCAGCCCGGCAAAGCCGATCAGCAACACCGGGCGTCGGCCGAAGCGGTCCGACAGCGCGCCCAGCACCGGGGAGCCGAAGAAGTTGGCCACGCCGAAGGCCAGCGTCAGCATCAGGAAACCCAGTGTCTGCGCGTCGTTGCCCTGGGTGAACAAGCCGACGATGTGTGGCAGCACCGGCACGATCAGGCCGATGCTGATCATGTCGATCAGCACCGTAACCATGATGAAGCCCATGCCGGCGGCGCGCTTGCTGGAGGAGGTGTCGGTCATGCGGGAGGCTTGAAAACAAAAACGGGGCGACTTGCGTTCGCCCCGTCCGCGCTGCTCGCGCTTACTCGCTGCGGTAGTTGGGCGCTTCCTTCGTGATCTGCACATCGTGGACATGGCTCTCGCGCATGCCCGCCGTGGTGATCTCGACGAATTCGGCCTTGTTCTGCATGTCGGCGATGGTGGCGCAGCCGCAGTAGTGCATGGACGCCTTCAGGCCACCGGCCATCTGGAAGATCACCTGCACGACCGAGCCCTTGTAGGGCACCTGGCCCTCGATGCCCTCGGGCACCAGCTTGGACGTGTTGGGGTTGTTGCCCGTCTCGGCCTGGAAGTAGCGGTCGGCGCTGCCCTTGGCCATCGCGCCCATCGAGCCCATGCCGCGGTAGCTCTTGAAGGTGCGGCCCTGGTAGAGGATGGTTTCGCCCGGAGCTTCTTCGGTACCCGCGAAGGCGCCGCCCATCATCACGCAGTCGGCGCCAGCCGCGATGGCCTTGGCCAGGTCACCGGAGTAGCGCACGCCGCCGTCGGCGATGACCGGCACGCCAGTGCCCTTGAGCGCCGTGGCGACGTTGTCGACCGCGGTGATCTGCGGCACGCCCACGCCGGCGACGATGCGCGTGGTGCAGATCGAGCCCGGGCCGATGCCGACCTTGACGCCGTCCGCACCGGCTTCCACCAGCGCCAGCGCCGCAGCGCCGGTAGCGATATTGCCGCCGATGACATCGACCTGCGGGTAGGCGCGCTTGACCCAGCGCACCCGGTCCAGCACGCCGGCGCTATGGCCGTGGGCGGTGTCGACGATGATGGCATCGACGCCGGCACGCACCAGCAGCTCGACGCGCTGCTCGGTGTCTTCGCCGAAGCCGACCGCCGCGCCGACGCGCAGGCCGCCATGGGCGTCACGCGCCGCATTGGGGAAGCTGGTCTGCTTGGTGATGTCCTTCACCGTCATCAGGCCGCGCAGCTCGAAGGCGTCGTTGATGACGACCACGCGCTCCAGCTTGTGGGTGTGCATCAGGGCCTTGGCCTCGTCCAGCGAAGCGCCCTCCTTGACGGTGATGAGTTTTTCGGCCGGCGTCATGATTTCGCGGACCTTGGCGTCCATGCGCGTCTCGAAGCGCAGGTCCCGCCCGGTGACGATGCCGACCACCCTCCTGCCCTCGACCACCGGGAAGCCCGAGAAGCCATGCAACCGGGTCAGCTCGACCACCTCGCGCACCGTGGCGTCGGGGCCGATCGTCAGCGGCTCGCGGACGACGCCGCTCTCGTAGCGCTTGACGCGGGCCACCTCGCGCGCCTGGGCTTCCGCCGACAGGTTCTTGTGCACGATGCCGATGCCGCCCTCCTGCGCAATGGCGATCGCGAGGCGGGCCTCGGTCACGGTGTCCATCGCGGCGGACACCAGCGGCAGGTTCAGGGGGATGTTGCGCGACAGACGGGTCGCAAGGCTGGTGTCACGGGGCAACACCTGGGAGAACGCTGGCACCAACAGAACATCGTCGAAGGTGAGCGCTTTGCCGAGAAGGCGCATGAGGAAAGCTCCAGACGCAAAGCGGCATTATACGGAGGGTC